>NZ_JEXX01000004.1:0-210089 GCF_000582055.1 Acinetobacter sp. 766875
ATACAGATGTATATTATAAGTTATAGTGTGATTATTCTAATATCAGTCAAATGATATAAATAATTAATATTTAAATATACTTAATAAAAATATGTATTTTAAAATTAAAACTAAACAAATAATTTTACTTACAAACAAGTCTTGCTCCAGTAAGAGAAGAAGAATTATTAAGTAAAAATGAGTAGCCGCTCTACAAAATTTTATTCTTCTTAAGAATTAATCTATTGATTCATAACATTTTTAAAAAAAAGTTGACTAAATTAGTCCTTTTTTCAACATTTTCTATTGTCATGCCCTTGTAATTTTTAAAATACACATCACTATAAAAAACATGGCAACCTCGTTGTCACTCATTAGGAGTGCCCATGTCTGAACTTATTATGAATGAAAAAACTGACTTAGAGCCTCAGGTTCCAAGTGTATTACCACTATTAGCCTTACGTGATGTGGTGGTTTATCCACACATGCAGATTGCGCTATTTGTGGGTCGTGAAAAATCGATCAATGCAGTTGATGTGGCTCGTAACAGTGACAATTTAGTATTTGTAGTTGCGCAAAAAGATTCGCTTACAGAAGAAATTGATCACGACAATTTATACCAGTACGGTACAGTCGCTAAGATTGTACAAGTAGTTAATCATGAAAATGATGAAAACTGCATTAAAGTACTTATTGAAGGCTTGCATCGTTCTAAGCTCACAAGAATTATCGATGAAGATAGTTATTTGACTGCTGAACACGATTTAAGCCCAATGACTATTAATGTAGATAAGGCAACGCAAGAAACTCGTTTACAAGAGTTACGTAACTTATTTGCTCAATATGCAGAAGCAAAATTACGTAATGCACGTGAACTGGTTGCTGCTGCCAACAAAATCGAAGACTTATTGCAATTGATGTTCTTCGTAGCAACTCGTGTGCCTCTAAATATTGAAATTAAGCAGAAATTTTTAGAGTACGATGAGTTTGAAGCTCATTTGCAAGAGTTGATGAACTACTTGATGAATCAATCTGCTGAACAGCAAATTGAGCAAACTTTACATGACAGCGTGAAACGCCAAATGGAAAAGAACCAACGTGAATACTTTCTAAATGAAAAAATGAAAGTCATTCAACGTGAACTTTCCGACATGAATGGCGGTGCTGAAGATGACGTTGCTGAAATTGAGAAACGTCTTGCTGAAGCTGATTTACCTGAACACGTACGTAAAAAAGCCGAAGCTGAGTTCCGTAAACTTAAAGCAATGCAGCCTGCATCTAGTGAAGCTGCTGTGGTACGTAACTATCTAGAAGTGATTCTAGATACGCCATGGAACAAAGCGAGCAAAGTCAGTATTAACCTGAACAAAGCGCAAGAGATTCTTGATGCCGATCATTATGGTCTTGATGACGTTAAAGATCGTATTGTTGAATACCTAGCTGTTCAATCACGTGTGAAAAAACTCAAAGGTCCTATCCTTTGCTTGGTTGGACCTCCAGGGGTTGGTAAAACTTCACTCGGTGAATCAGTAGCGAAAGCAACAGGTCGTGAATTTGTTCGCATGGCGCTTGGTGGCGTACGTGATGAAGCAGAAATTCGTGGACACCGTCGTACTTATATTGGTGCGATGCCAGGTAAAATCGTGCAGTCTTTAACAAAAGTTGGTGTGAAGAACCCATTGTTCTTACTCGACGAAATTGACAAGATGGCTCAAGACTACCGTGGTGATCCTGCTTCTGCTTTGCTTGAAGTGCTTGATCCATCACAAAACAGTAAGTTCAACGATCACTATTTAGATCTTGATCTTGACCTTTCTGAAGTGATGTTCATCTGTACTGCAAACAGCATGAATATTCCAGAAGCCTTGTTGGACCGTATGGAAGTTATTCGTCTACCGGGTTATACCGAAGATGAAAAAGTTAACATTGCTGAGCGTTACCTTGTTCCTAAAGCAATTAAGAACAATGGCCTACGTCCAAAAGAGTTAACTATTCATGAAGAAGCGATTCGTGACATTGTTCAACGCTATACACGTGAAGCTGGCGTACGTAATTTAGAACGTGAAGTTTCTAAAATTGCACGTAAAGTCGTAAAAGAAGCGGTAAGTAAAAAATCTAAAAACTTACAGCTTGACGTTACCTCTGCCAATCTTCCTGAATACCTAGGTCCACATAAATTTGACTTTGGTATGGCCGAAGATGAAGCACAAGTAGGCCGTGTAAATGGCTTGGCATGGACTTCTGTAGGTGGTGAATTGCTTACTATTGAAGTTGCAGCTGTTAAAGGTAAAGGTAAATTCATTACAACCGGTTCACTCGGTGATGTAATGAAAGAATCAATTACCACAGCAATGACAGTAGTACGCACACGTGCGGATGAACTTGGAATTGAAGCATCTCGCTTTGAAGAAACTGATGTACACGTTCACTTACCTGAAGGTGCAACTCCAAAAGATGGACCATCTGCTGGTTTGGCATTAACAACTGCACTTGTATCAGCATTTACAGGTATTGCGATTCGTCCAGACATCGCGATGACAGGTGAAACAAGTCTTGGTGGTCGTGCGATGCGTATCGGTGGCTTGAAAGAGAAACTTCTTGCTGCACATCGTGGTGGAATTAAGCTTGTCTTTATTCCTCAAGATAACGTTCGTGATTTGGCAGAGATCCCTGACAATGTGAAAGAAGGATTAGAAATCAAAGCTGTGAAAAGTATTGATGAGATCTTGCCTTTAGCATTAACTTCAATGCCAAAACCTTTACCAAAAACACCGATTGTAAAACCGGTGGAAGGCTCAAAAGCAGCACGTCACTAATTAAAAAATAAAAAAGAGAGCTTCGGCTCTCTTTTTTTTGTTACATAATTTGATTGAAAAATATCCAACCATCCTCATAATAAGAAGTAAGAGTGATTAATTTTATTATTTACTCTTATCTATCTTATGTTACAGATAGCCTTGTTTTTATTCTCTATGATCATCTGAACTCCAGACAGATGATCATTTGATCGCAGTCCAACACTGTTTTTTGGACTGCGTTTTTTATGCTCACTTACTCCCCCGCAGTTATTGTCTCCTCAGGTATAATACGTCAGCTGTTTTGACTGAATAGACCACATGAAAATTCGTATTCTGACCATTGGTCAAAAAATGCCTGCTTGGGTACTTACTGGTTTTGAAGATTATTTCAAACGCATCCAACCTTTCGTTCAGACTCAAGTGATTGAACTTCCAATGGCAAAACGCGGCAAAAATGACTCAGAAGCAGATATTTTAAAATACTGCCAAATTGAAGGTGAAAGTATTTTAAATGCTTTAAAACCCAACGAGACACTTATTGCTTTAGAAGTTGGCGGACGCGAACTTAGTACAGAAAAGCTGGCTGACACCATGAAACAATGGATGCTTGAAGGTAATGATGTTGCACTGGCTATTGGTGGCCCAGATGGCTTGTCTGATCAGGTACGTAAAGCTGCTGCCTGGCATTGGTCACTCTCAAAACTTACCATGCCTCATCCTTTAGTTCGTGTTTTATTAATCGAACAACTTTACCGAGCGATGTCTATTAATCATAATCATCCTTATCACCGTGCATAAAAAGAACAAACGTTTCATTTTAAGAACAATCCGTTGAAATCAGGATACTTTTAACATGTCCTGATTTTGGCATAATGACTATTATTCTGCTTTTCAACTCAGGTGTAATGAAATGGAACTACAAACCCTTCCCGGACTGTTTATTTCACATGGATCACCCATGCTTGCACTTGATCCAGAACAAGTGGGTCCTGCCTTACATCGTCTTAGTGTGAATTTACCTACCCCACAGGCAATCATCGTGATGTCTGCTCACTGGGAAAGTAAAGCGCTTGAAGTAAGTAGTTCAACACGTCCAGAAACATGGCATGACTTCCGTGGTTTCCCACCAGAGTTATATGAAATTCGCTATAGCGCACCAGGTCAACCAGAACTCGCCGAAGAAATCTTAAAGTTGTTGGCAGACGCTCATTTCGTTGCTCATGCCAATAGTACCCGCCCTCGCGACCACGGTGTATGGATGCCTCTTTTACATATGTATCCAGATGCAGACATTCCTGTTGTTGAGATTTCTTTACCAATGAGCTTAAGCGCACAAGAAATTTATAGAATTGGGCAAACACTTGGGCCTTTACGTGAAAAGCAAATTTTACTGATTGGTTCTGGAAGTATTACCCATAATCTTGCTGAATTGTCATGGCAAGGTGATAGTTCAAAAGTTCCTGAATGGGCTTCAACGTTTAGAAATACTGTTGTTAATAAACTTTCTCATCAAGATTACGATGGCGTGTTGGAATGGCAATCATTGCCTTATATAAAACGTAATCATCCAACTCTTGAACATTTTGCACCGTTATTTTTTGCAATGGGAACTGGCCATCGTTTTACGATTGTTCATAGCAGCTTCACAATGGGCTCGTTAGGTATGGATATATACCGTTTTGATTAATTTTTAGGAAATACCCCGTTTTTGCGGGGTATACCACTATTTTTATTAAAAATTCGAATAATTTACAAACTTATACATTTTAAAAACCGAAACAATCATATGTTTACATTTTATTTTTTTAAGAATGTTTTAAGCTTAGTGCTGTTGTTTTTTTACTTGAAGTTTTTTAAATGAAAATTAAATATTTAATTCTTGCGTTGTTACCTTTTTCTTTGATGGCGTGTCAAACAGTTTCAAATACTCAAGCTCCAATTGTATCTGAGCAACAACAAAATCTTGCAGCAACTTTAAGTGAATATGCTTGGACTTATCAAAATGTAAAAGCTTCTAAGCCACTTGTTCTTAATTTTAATGCAGATGGTAAATTAGCAATTAACACAGGTTGTAATGGTCAAGGTGGTACTTGGAAAGTTGAAGGCAACCAACTTGTAACCTCTCCTCTCGCATCGACAATGATGGCTTGCCAAGACGATTTAATGAAACAAGAACAATTGTCTAATAGCATCTTTAGTGAAGCAAAATTGCCAATCGAAATTAGTAATAGCAATGGTCAGGTAATCTTAAGCGTGACAGATAAAGCAGGTCAAAAGCATATTTTCCAAGGCGTAAAAGCAACTAATACTCAAGCTTTAACTGATTATTCATGGTCATACCAACCTGAAAATACTAAAAAGCCGATCGTTCTTAACTTCACAAACGACCGTTTGTCTATCGCAACAGGTTGTAACCGTCAAGGTACAACTTGGAAAGTTGAAAACAATACCATCGTAACTGCTGATGTCATGTCGACAATGATGGCGTGTGAACCTGCGTTAATGAAACAGGAACAATTCTCTAGTAGCCTGTTCCAAAAACGTGCGATTCCATTTGAACTTAATACGACAAATGCTGATCAACCAACATTAACAATCCTTGATGCTCAAGGTCAGAAATATACTTTCACAGGTAAAATGACACCTGAAGCAAAATACCAGTCTGAAGGTAAAACTGTTTTCCTTGAAGTAGCACCAGAAACTAAATCTTGTACGGGTGTTGCGCCACAAACTTGCTTGCAAGTTCGTGAAGTTAAATATGATGACAAAGGCGTAAAAACTTATGCCGACAAAAACTGGTCATTATATTATGGTCAAATCGAAGGTTTTGAACACAATCCAAACCAACGCGTAATCTTACGTGTAAAACGTTTTGAAGTGAAAAACCCAGCAGCTGATCAATCTAGCCAAGCAGATGTGTTAGATATGATTGTAGAGCAAGAAATGGTTAAAAAGCCTAAAAAATAATTTTTAGACTAAAAAAATCCGATGCAAAAGCATCGGATTTTTTATTTCTATATTTTAATAAATACCTTGTGCAAGCATGGCATCAGCAACTTTTACAAAGCCCGCAATATTGGCACCATCTACATAGTTCACAGTACCGTCTTCTTTTGTACCGTATCTTACACAATTGGCATGAATGTCTTTCATGATTGCATGTAAACGTTCATCGACTTCAGCATGTGTCCAGCCCAAGCGAATTGCATTTTGGGACATTTCTAAGCCAGAAGTTGCCACACCACCTGCATTAGATGCTTTACCAGGGGCATATAAAATCTTAGCTTCAATAAATTGTTCAACAGCTTCAAGTGTAGATGGCATGTTAGCGCCTTCAGCTACACAAATGACACCATTAGCAATAAGTGTTTTAGCATCTTCGCCTGTTAATTCATTTTGTGTAGCACATGGTAAAGCAATATCTACAGGAATATGCCAAGGGGTTTTACCTTCAAAATATTCAAAACCATGCTTAGAAGCAAACTCCGAAATACGCCCACGCTTAACGTTTTTCAGCTCCATGACCTCAGCAAGCAACTCATCTGTAAAGCCATTTTTTAGATAAACAGTACCGTTCGAGTCTGACAAGGTAACCACTTTCGCACCTAAGAACATTGCCTTCTCTGCCGCATATTGCGCAACGTTACCAGAACCAGATACTGAAACAGTTTTACCAGCAAAAGATAGCCCACGTGTTTTTAGCATTTCTTCTGCAAAATAAACCGTACCATAACCTGTTGCTTCCGGACGCATTAAGCTACCGCCAAATGAAATTCCTTTACCAGTAAATACACATGCCGTGTCATTACTGAGCTTTTTCATCATGCCAGCCATGTAGCCTACTTCACGCGCACCCACGCCAATATCTCCAGCTGGAATATCGGTATTGGGACCTAAATGACGGTAAAGCTCAATCATGAGTGCCTGACAGAACCTCATAATTTCAGCATCAGATTTACCTTTAGGGTCAAAATCTGAACCTCCTTTTCCTCCACCCATCGGCAAAGTAGTCAGTGAGTTTTTAAAAGTTTGCTCAAATCCTAAAAATTTTAAAATAGATAGGTTGACCGACGGATGGAAACGCATACCGCCCTTGAATGGACCAATTGCTGAATTGTATTGAACACGGAAAGCACGGTTTACTTGAGTCTGCCCTTGATCATCCATCCATGAAACACGAAATTGAATCACACGCTCAGGTTCAACCAAACGCTCTAACAATCCCTGCTCTGCATATTCCGGATTTTTTTCAATGAATGGCCACAAACTTGTCATGACTTCTTCGACAGCTTGTAAAAACTCAGGTTGATGCGGATCACGCGCTTGCACGTAATTCAGGAATTCATTCAGATTGTTATATTTCAATGCACGGTCCTCAGCATAGTAATGAATTAAATTGGTGCAATACATTTTAAAATGCATCATTTAGCAGCAAAATATTAAATCCCTTTCCATCAATTTTAACAATAGTTATTTTAAATTATTTTATTTTACTTAATTATCATAAACTTAATTTTAGAAAAACTATCTAAAAATCAAAAATAGTCATTTATCTTTTCAGTTTTATTGATCTATTATTGTGCAATATTAGCTACATTTTAGGTCAATCAAAAAGCCAATAAATTCGTTAAAATCCATTGACCTTACTTAGGTTTTTCTTCATTATCGCATCGTTTTAAGCAAGCTATTTTCCTCTATGAATCCATCTATTTCTCTCATACGCGAGATTGATGCGTTATTACCACAAACGCAATGTGGTTTATGTGGACACCGTGACGGCTGTCTACCTTACGCAAAGTCCATTGCTGAAGGTGAAGAAGCAAATAAATGTGTTCCTGGTGGACAGCCAGTGGCAGATGCGCTCGCAAAATTATTAAATCGCTCATCGTTACCTGCTGAAACAAGTGTCTGGCCTGTACAAGCCGATGGACGCCCTCAACGCATGAAAGCGATTATTCGCGAAGACGAATGTATCGGATGTACAAAATGTATTAATGCTTGTCCTGTAGATGCCATTATTGGTAGTGGTAAGCTCATGCATACCATCTTGACTGATTTGTGTACAGGTTGTGAGTTATGTATTCCACCCTGCCCAGTTGACTGTATTGATCTGGTCGAAGACACTCAAGCTTTGCCGAACGAACAACAGCGCATTGCAGAGCAAGATGATTTAAGACAACGTTACTACGCGCATATTCAACGCGAAGAAAAACGTCGTATACATCGTAAAGGGCCTGTTGTACGCGCTGAAATTGATACACAACTTTTTGCACAGTTTTCTCAAGCACTTGATGATTTACCTTCAATTCAAATCATTGAGAAGCCAAAAGAAGCGGTTGTAAATGATGCAAAAACTACGATTGAATTAGCTAAAATTCGCACACAAATTAAAAAGTTGGAAAAGCAGCTCAGTGTTCGAGAAGATGCAAAAAAACGTCTTCAACTTGATGAACTACAACAGCAACTCATTCAATTACAGGAGGTCTGAATGGCCGTCAAAAACATGACGAAAAAGCAGATTCAAATTTTCTTTGAACGCCTTCGTGAACAAAGACCTTCTCCAGAAACCGAATTAAAATATTCATCACCTTTTGAATTATTAATTGCCGTCATGTTATCGGCACAAGCAACCGATGTTAGCGTAAACAAAGCAACAGATAAGCTTTATCCTGTCGCCAATACTGCTGAAAAAATCTATAACTTAGGTGTAGACGGCTTAAAAGAATATATAAAGACCATCGGCCTTTATAACGCGAAAGCTGAAAATGTTATTAAGACCTGTAAGATTCTAATGGAGCAATTTAACGGCGAAGTTCCAAGTAATCGAAAAGACTTGGAAGCTTTACCGGGTGTAGGTCGTAAAACAGCCAATGTGGTTTTAAATACAGCATTCGGGCAACCAACTATGGCTGTCGACACACACATTTTCCGTGTGGGAAATCGTACTGGATTAGCAGTAGGTAAAAATGTTCTTGAAGTTGAACACCGTTTAGTTAAGGTAATTCCAAAAGAATTTATTATAGATGCACACCACTGGCTGATATTACACGGCCGTTATTGCTGTATCGCTCGTAAACCGAAATGTTTCGAGTGTGTTGTTGCTGATGTATGTAACTGGCCAGACCGCTTTGAATTTGGCGCCACAAAAGCAATTCCAACAAAAAACCTCAGTTAATCCTGAGGTTTTTTAAGCTGCTGCAATTTGGGATGTAGTTGACGTTCTCGTCCGTTCTTTTTATTTTCCAAAGCCTGTTGTTTCTGCACATGACGCAACATTTTTTGACTTTGATATAGTAAAAATAACAATAGTGCCAGACTCAGCAATACCACTAAAATCAAAATGATTTTCATATCGTTCTCCCGCACTCAATGAAAGAAAAGAGCCCTCATAAAGAGGGCTCTTTATGACAAATAATATTAAATTATTTGTCTAAGATGTTGAACAAATCTTTTTGTACATCTTCAATAGTGCGCAAGCCATCAAGCTTGTCATAAGTTGGCGCATTTTCACCAGAAGCAGCACGGCCTTGATAGAAACCAACTAATTGCTCTGTTTCAGTATGATAAGACGCTAGACGCTTACGGATGGTTTCTTCTTGGTCATCTGGACGTTGAACAAGATCTTCACCAGTTTCGTCATCTTTACCTTCCACTTTAGGTGGATTGTATACAGTGTGGTAAACACGGCCAGAAGCTGGGTGCTGACGGCGACCAGAAAGACGTTTTACGATTTCTTCGTCAGGTACATCAATTTCAATCACGTGATCAATGCTGATGCCTTCTTTTTCCAATGCTTCTGCTTGAGGAATCGTGCGTGGGAAGCCGTCAAAAATACAACCATTCACACAGTCCGGTTGAGCAATACGTTCTTTTACTAAACCAATAATGAGTTCATCTGAAACTAAACCGCCAGATTCCATTACACTTTTAGCTTTTAAACCTAATTCAGTACCTTCACGAATTGCAGCACGGAGCATATCACCGGTTGAAATTTGTGGGATATTGTAGCGCTTACAGATCAACTGAGCCTGAGTACCTTTGCCTGCCCCAGGTGGTCCGAGTAAGATAATGCGCATAAAAAACATCCTCATTTAAAACAATGAATGTGAGGTCTGGCAGATTTAATTTCGTTGATCCTGATAGATCCTGCCCGACTTCGAATTATAAGAAAGCCACAAACAAATGTATTGTACCAGCAATAAATCCGGTTACCCCACCTAGTACAATAAGAATCCACTCGTCCTCTTGGAATGCTGGACGTAACAAATTCTGAAACTCTTTTGGTGTCAGTTCACGAATACGCTCTTTAAACATTTGAAAAATCTTCTGTGCCCGGCTTGCATTCAGTGCAGGGTCACATACGGGTCCCATCGTAATTTCAATTGAACGATCAATCAAGTCCGTCTTTAATCTTGCGTACTCTCTTGGGCCCAAAGAAAGCTGTAAAGATGTACGAACAAGTGGTGTTTCCATAATTTCGTTAATATGACGTTTAACAATACGACGTGTTTTGTCCTTGCGTGAACCGTACATCATTTCTGTCATAATCGATTTTAACGTAATTAAGTCTTCTGTCACTACACTAGAAAAGACTTCAGAGACTTCTTCTTGACGCTTCATGAAAGCACCTTGGAAATTATAGGTACCGATTCGTAAAACAGGTACAATCCAAGGGAACTTGCGATCTTTGGTTAATCTAAATATTTGGGGATAACGAACGTAATGTGGCTCAATTGGGTTAAATACCATCCAGATTGCAATCCAGTTGGTTAAAAAGCCCCAAATAGATGCCCAAAATGGTACCGTCCAATGCCAAGGTACAACAAACCAGACAACCATCTGGAAAATACCGAAGAACATCCCGATTAGAGCACTAATATGCCAAATAAAGTTGATTTCTTTTTGCCCAACTTTTAAAAACATACGTACCATTAAACGGCGGTCACCTTCCATTTGGCTCACCACCATTTCACGCATATCAACCAGTGACTCGACATTCATGGTCAGTTCAGTTACTAATTCTCTTAGCACACCTGGTAACTGCTTATGTGCTTGAGCATAAATACGGCGTTTAATCGAATAAGGTAAATTTTCCCAAAGCACTGCATTACGATCGATCATCACTTCATCAATCAAATGCTCAAGTTCAAATCCGACTTGTTCACCAATAATACGTGCCATGTCTTCAGGGTCCATTGCCTCTAAAAACTCACGTAAAGAGCCTAACTTAGATAGAGTATTATCGGTAATAATTCCTGAGATACGCCCTGCTTTACGTGGCACAATACCTTGCCAGCCGACTGGTAAAGGACCTAAATGGAATCCCCAAAACTTGATTGGGTAAAACACCATTTTTAAAGCCATCCACACATGTGCCCATGTGACAAAGGCAGTGACCGGAATGATACTCAAAACGGCCCAAAAATCAGGTCTGTGTAAAAAGGTCTGCCACAATCCGCTGACGTACTCTAACATGTAAGACTCTCGTATTTATTTGTGCTCTGCTTATGGCGAGTTAACGATAAGCTGCTTTGTTTTATAAACCAAAACTTAGAGAATAAGAAAATTGTATTTGCGGTTTTGTATTGGCAGCAACGGCTCCATTTTGATCAGTTAATTTTTCAGCTGCTCCAATACCCACACTAAAGGTACTAATCCTTTCTGAATTCAACAATACATATGCCAAATCGACGCCAGCACCTAAACGAGATTTATAATCTCCGTCTACAGATTTGCTATCAAGATGTCCAGCATAAAAGCCAATATAGTAACCATTCTTATCAGTTCCGGTAAGGTAGTAAGGATAGCGAAATCCGACTTGTCCACCGGCAGTTTTATCACCATTTAAAAATGCACCAACTTTTGCATAAGCAATCCCATAAGGATTTACCCACTCACCATTGAGATGTAACAATTTTTGAGTAAAACCTGCGCCTACATTCCAAGTCGCTGCTTTATGATCTGCTAATTTTGCTTCTGGAAGAAATGAATAATCTTGAGCATGAGCCCAACTACTTACTGTCAAAACTGCAAGTAAGGGATAAATTTTTCTCATTATTTTCTCCATTTTCCCTAATCGTATGGTGAGAACAACCCTATTCTATTGAATGAGAGACTTTAACAGAATTATTTTGCTTCTTATATACAAGACTCTACAATTTTGTTGTCTACAAAGTCAAAAAAGCCAATTTGTTTCTTCACTGAAACTTTGAAAATTATGCAATATTTTAACTGCGCTTGCGTTAGAATAAGCAGCTATTTTTCTCATCCTATGTCATTAAGTCGATCCGTATGAAACAGCACTTTCCTTTAAAAGATATCCAGCAAGAAAAGCGCATTTATCGAGGTCGTATATTTTTTGCCGTAGGTCTTGTGATTATTTGTCTATTAGTATTAGCAAGCCGATACGCCTATCTACAAATTTTTCATTACGATGAGTTCTCGACCGCATCGGATAAAAACCGTATTCGCTTACAACCTCTCCCCCCTGCTCGTGGTTATATTTATGACCGTAATGGCGTTTTATTAGCAGATAACTATCCTGTTTTTACCGCAACATTAAGTAAAGCAGACGTTGAAGATCCTGATGCAGTTATTGAACAATTACAACCCATTTTAGAGCTGACTCAAGAAGATGTAGACCGCTTTAAAAGTCGTATTAAAACGGCGCGTAAAACTGAACGCGTAGCAATTAAGCTAAACTTAACCGAGACAAATATTGCCAAGTTTAGTGAAGTTAAATACAAATTCCCTGGGGTTAGAATTGAAACCCAAATGACGCGCTATTATCCGCATGGTGAATTGTTTGCTCATGTGATTGGATATGTGGGCCGTATTAACGATAAAGAATTAAAAAGTATTGATAAAGATTTATACGCTGGAACAAACCTGATTGGTAAAATCGGCGTAGAGAAAAGTTACGAAGATTTACTTCATGGAACACCGGGTTATGAATCTGTAGAAGCAGATGCTCATAGTAATGTATTGCGCCATTTAGGACGTAAAGACCCAACTCGCGGTAATGACCTGTACTTATCATTAGATTATGGTTTACAAGTCGTAGCATCACAGCAACTTGCTGGACGCCGTGGTGCAATTGTTGCGATAGACCCTCGTACAGGTGAAATTCTTGCGTTGGTTTCAAGTCCAAGCTTTAACCCAAACTTATTTGTGACGGGTATTAATCATAAAGATTATAGCTCGCTACGTGACAACATCGATCAACCTCTTTATAACCGTGCTGTTCAAGGGGCATACCCTCCTGGTTCGACCATTAAACCAATGGAAGCGATGGGCGGTTTACATTATGGTATTGTGGACTGGTCTACTGCTATTTCCGATCCGGGCTACTTCCATTTACCTGGAGACTCTCATAAATTCCGTGACTGGAAAAAAACTGGTCATGGCATCGTGAACATGCACAAAGCCATTATCATGTCTTGCGATACCTATTTTTATATTTTGGCAAATCAAATGGGCATCGACCAGATGAACCAATGGATGCGCCAATTTGGCTTTGGTCAAAAAACAGGTGTCGACTTACCAAGTGAAAGTGAAGGTTTATACCCAAGTCCAGAATGGAAAATGCGTACACGCAAAACTAAATGGATGAAAGGTGAAACAATTTCCGTCAGTATTGGTCAAGGTGCATTTACTGCAACTCCATTACAACTTGCAATGGCAACTGCTATTACAGCGAATCACGGCTCTCATGTAGTTCCACATGTTTTACGTGCATCGCATGGTGCAAAACCTTTTACAGTCCGTAATGCGCCTGATGGAAAAATTAATTTCAACGGTACAGACGAAGACTGGGTAAAAATGCGAGAAGCCATGATTGATGTAATTCAATCAGGTACTGGACGTGGTATCCGTACATCGCTCTATCAAATTGCCGGAAAAACAGGTACGGCACAGGTTAAGAGTATTGCGCAAGGTAAACGCTACAACGAAGCTGCGCTTAGTGAACGCCAACTTGACCATGGTCTTTTTGTTGGGTTTGCACCTGCCGATAAACCAGAAATTGCTATTGCGGTCATTTGGGAAAATGGTCGTCATGGTGGTTCCGCAGCTCAACTTGCTAAGCCAATATTTGATTACTGGTTATTAACCCGCAATAAAAATCCAATTCGTCCAGCCAACCATCAAGTTAATGGTGGCCTTATGACAGCCGGAATTAAACCGGGCGAGCTTCCAAGTGGCGGCGAGACTGCTAGCTCTACTCCAGCAGCTGCTACAACTACCGCAGCAGCAACATCTGCTCCACAAGCTGCCCCTGCTCGCCCTGCTACAAATGAGATCGATGAATAATGAAAAATCAGTTGCGCATTATTGGGGGCGAATGGAAAAGACGAGTTTTGCCATTTGCCAGTATTGAGGGTTTAAGACCAACCCCAGATCGTGTCCGTGAAACGTTATTTAATTGGCTCATGTGGGACATTCAAAATGCTCAGGTTCTCGACATCTGTACAGGTTCTGGTGCATTAGGCTTTGAAGCACTTTCGCGCGGTGCCGCATCTGTTTATATGATTGAACCTGATAAGACTCAAGCACGATTTTTAAAAGAGAATATCCAGCTTTTAAAAGCGCAAAATTGTCATTTAGTTAATGCAACTGCTCAACAAGCATTACCGCGCTTAAAAGAACAATTTGATGTAGTTTTTTTAGATCCGCCTTATAGTCTTGATCTATGGCAAGAGCTCGCTCACTTGGCAGATTCACATATTAAAAAGAGTGGATACATTTATGTTGAAGCTGACCGAGATTTATCTCAGCTTCAACTTCCTGCAACATGGCAACAAGTTAAAACCACTAAAGCTGGTACAGTCCACGCCGGTCTTTATCAGAAAATCTAATCATGTAGAATTTTTATAACGAATTATTTTAACTGATCTATTTGTCTGAATTCGATTATTTTAATTTTGCATTTCAGAATAAATAGATCGTAAAAAATCGTATGAGTTGACCTCGGTCGTAAGGAAAACTCGAAATATATTCATAACCAATTTTTAGTCTTGGATTAACACTATAGTTAACTCCATACCCAACTGAAATGGATAAATCTTGAATATTAATATGATTCGTTAAACCAGCGATGCTTTTGCTGTGAAGTTGCCCCGTATCATAGGCTGTATAATTATAAATCATCCAACTTTCATTTGAATAAAATTCGTTTTTAAGCACATTATAGTTATTAATTTCATCATCATGCTCAATTGCCAACCGCCTTTGTTCCAAGTTTAAATCTGATTGATCTAACAACTGATCTGTATCTAATAAAGCAGAATCATCGCTTCCTGGTTGAAAAAAATCATAAGCCTGAACATATCCACTATAAAGCATAGTGATCACTGTAAAAACAGTATAAAAAATTTTCTCTACACACATTTTATTTTGCAAATTCGAAAAGGTAGCTTAAAGCTACCTTTTTTTGCAAGGTTTTAATTAACTTAAACCAATGACTGCCACAATTGCTGCGCAGGTACCCATAATTTTTTTGCCATAAGGTACATATCGTGTAAATATTGCGCCTAATGCAAGTCCAGCACAATAAATAAGTGCCATACCGGTAACCATACCAGTTACTAATGCAACAATATGCCCTGCATGTGCTAACTCAACTCCATGAGCTACTCCATGGAAACTTGCGAGTAAAGCAGCAGCCATAGGCCATATCCGATTTGATTTTGTCCATAATGCAATCGCTGTAACAATCAAAGAAGCAATAATCCCATATTCAGCGATACTCTCTGGTATTAGACCTTGGGCACCTACTAAAAAGCCTACAATCAAAGCAATACTTAGAGTAATGACACCGGCAATTTTCCATTGTTTAGCTGCTGACCATAACAAGATACCAAAACCTAAAGCCATCACTAAATGATCGAGACCAGTAAAAGGGTGAATAAAACCTGCTACAAATCCAGAATGCGCATGATCATGACCCGGGTGTGCCATAGCTAACACAGGTAACATGCTAAGGAGCCCGACACTACATTTTTTAATGAAATTCATAGTTACTCCTTAAGCTTTAAACAGCCCTTGCTTCTCAATAAATTGAATAATTTCTTCAAGCCCATCTTGTGTTTTCATGTTTGAAAATAAAAATGGTTTTTCACCGCGCATGCGTTTGGCATCTTGGTCCATCACATCAAGATTTGCACCAACCATAGGTGCAAGGTCAGTTTTATTAATAATCAGTAAATCTGACTTGGTAATACCTGGTCCACCTTTACGTGGAATTTTTTCACCACCTGCCACGTCAATAACATACAAGGTTAAATCAGAAAGTTCTGGGCTAAATGTTGCGGCCAAATTATCGCCACCGCTTTCAATAATAATGAGTTCTAAGCCATCAAATTTCTCACACAAATCATCAATCGCGGCCAAGTTAATTGAGGCATCTTCACGAATTGCTGTATGAGGGCAACCACCTGTTTCCACACCCACAATACGATCTGGTGACATCGCTTCATTACGGGTTAAAAAGTTTGAGTCTTCTTTGGTATAAATATCATTTGTCACTACAGCCATATTGTATTTATCACGTAAGGCACGGCATAAGTTAAGCGTAAGTGCTGTTTTACCTGAACCGACTGGTCCGCCAATTCCAACTCGTAATGGACTACGTTCTGTCATGATTTTTATCCTTTTATTTCCTAATTTTAAGATCTGAATAACCGTGAATATTGTGTTTCGTGTTTCATACTCAGCATGGCATAGCGAGGTAAAGCACTACTCAGTTGCTCATCTTTAAGTTTTAAAGCCTTCTCTACAGCGTGTGGTACTCGCCCATGCAAATGCCACAAAATTCTTTGTCCTGCCATTTGTCCCAATGGGACTGTTTTTACGGCCGCTAAAACCTGATTTTCTAAAACAGTAAAGGTATACGCCGTGAGTACATCAATATCTTTAAGCTCTAAACGCCCACAAAGCTGTGCATAGACAGGTACAAAACCAAACTGCTTTTTAACCTCAACTGGCTTTTTCAAAACATCTTTAATCCATGCATTTAAAGAAAATGCGAGTTGCTGAGATTCAGCAAGTAGCTCTTTACTTTCTCGGCTTGCCTTATACAAATGTGCCCAAGTCAAGAACTCGTCTGAGTCATCATAATGTTGCATAAGACGCTTAAGTACAGGTAACTCAAAGCGTACCAGCAACATTTCAAGCACTTCTTCGAAGTAATCAATGGCAGAGCTTTCATCGCGTATTAAGCCAATATCAATGGCTGTTTCTACACCTTGTGAATAACAATACGCTCCAACTGGCAATGCCGTCGAAGACAGTGTCAGCAGTTGAAGTAATTGCGCTGCGTTATGAATGGACATGGTGCAAAGCTTTGATTGGGCTTAAGCGATGGTCATGACTATGCTGTGCATAGGCACCGCTTTCAGGTTCAAACGGATGATCAGTTTCTGTTACTGTAAGCCCCAAACCTTCTACCATTTCAGCAAGTACATGATCAGGCTCAAAATATAAAGCTGTTGGTGTCAGCATTAATGGCACATGTCGGTTACCTAAATGATAGGCCGCTTTAAGCAAATCAAATTCAGTCTGAGCAGTAACTCGCATTAACCGTTCAGGTTTTGCATCAACTCGCAATACATCGCCCTCTTGCGTTGCAATATATGAACCACTACGCAAAATGCCAGTACGAGGCAAATCCGCACCGATATCTACGCCACTCGCTAAAGCCGCTCGAAAACGTGATTTCTGACGGGTATCAAACGTTAGCTCAACCGTTTCAAATGTCTGATCAGGAGAAATATCTTCAAGACGTTGGGTGTAAATTTTCATTTAGCTTTTCTCTCCTTACTTATTTCTTTCACATATAAGGTAGTGAGGCAAATCACCTCTATAAATTCATTAAAACAAGAAATAACGCTGTGCCATTGGTAACACGTCAGCAGGTTCACACGTTAGTAATTCACCATCTGCTCGTACCTCGTAAGTTTCGGGATGCACATGCATAACTGGACAATATGTATTGTGTTTCATATCGGCTTTGGTAATTGAACGCGTATTTTTACATGAGCTAATTAACTTTTTCAGATTTAGTTTCTCAGCAACTTTTTCATCAATTGCTGCTTGAGATAAAAAGGTAATACAAGTGTTATGCACACCACGCGGATAAGCCCCAAACATTGGACGGTAATGCACAGGTTGAGGGGTTGGAATGGAAGCATTAATGTCACCCATCGGTGCAGCTGCAATCATGCCACCTTTAATAATCATGGAAGGTTTCACGCCAAAAAACGCAGGCTTCCATAACACTAAATCAGCAAGTTTTCCGACTTCAACCGAACCGATTTCATGGCTTAAACCATGGGTAATTGCTGGGTTAATTGTATATTTGGCAATGTAGCGTTTAACTCGATTATTATCATGAAGCTCATTGTCACCCTCTAATGGGCCACGTTGTACTTTCATTTTGTGGGCAGTTTGCCAAGTACGTAAAATGACTTCACCCACGCGCCCCATCGCCTGCGAGTCTGATGACATCATGGCAATTGCACCTAAGTCTTGTAAAATATCTTCGGCAGCAATAGTTTCACGGCGAATACGACTTTCTGCAAAAGCAATATCTTCGGCAATTGCTGGATCTAAATGATGGCATACCATGAGCATATCTAAATGCTCGTCAATGGTATTAATGGTATAAGGTCGTGTTGGGTTGGTCGAAGATGGCAAGACATTACTTTGCCCAATTGCTTTTAAAATGTCGGGAGCATGCCCGCCGCCCGCACCTTCGGTATGGTACGTATGAATGGTACGATCTTTAAAAGCCGCTAGTGTTTCTTCTAAAAAACCACCTTCATTTAAAGTGTCCGTGTGAATTGCGACCTGAACATCATACTCGTCTGCCACACTCAAGCAGTTATCAATTGCTGCTGGTGTTGAGCCCCAATCTTCATGCAGTTTTAACCCAATTACGCCAGCCTTAATTTGCTCACGAATAGGGTCAGGTAAACTCAAATTCCCTTTGCCTAATAGACCAATATTTATAGGCAAATCATCAATCGCCTGCAACATGGTCGCAATATGCCAAGGACCTGGAGTCACTGTGGTTGCCGAAGTTCCGGCTGCTGGTCCTGTACCCCCACCTACCATTGTTGTTGTCCCAGACATCAGAGCGGTTTCAACTTGCTGCGGGCAAATCCAGTGAATATGAGTATCAATACCACCAGCTGTTAAAATTTGCCCTTCACCCGCAATCACTTCTGTCGCCGCACCTAAAGGGATGGTAATGTCGGGTTGAATATCAGGATTACCGGCTTTTCCTATTTTCCAGATTCGTCCATTTTTTAAACCTACATCGGCTTTAACAATTCCCCACCAATCCACAATTAAAGCATTGGTTATGACTGTATCGGCAACTTCATCAGCTAAAAGTTGCGATTGCCCCATCCCGTCACGAATGACTTTACCACCGCCAAATTTAACTTCTTCACCATATGTCGTTAAATCTTGTTCAACTTCAATAAAAAGCTCTGTATCAGCTAGTCGAATACGATCTCCAACCGTTGGACCAAACATCTCAGCATATGCACGACGTGACATTTTCATAATTTTTTACTCATATCTTTCATTATGGTTGTTATGTTTAATCCAACTTACCCATGACTCGGCCTGCAAAACCATATACTTCTCGCTTACCAGCTAAAGCAACAAGTTCCACTTCTCGGCTTTGCCCCGGTTCAAAACGTATTGCAGTACCCGCTGCAATATTTAAGCGAAAACCCTTTGCTATCTCACGATCAAACTGTAAGGCATCGTTTGCTTCATAAAAATGAAAATGTGAACCCACCTGAATAGGCCTATCGCCAAGATTAGCCACTACAACTTTTAAAGTTTCTCGTCCGACATTCAGTTCAATATCAGTGTCTGGAGTAATAACCTCACCGGGGATCATAAGCGTTCCTTTTATACTATTGGCTGATGAACAGTGACTAATTTCGAACCGTCAGGAAAAGTTGCTTCGACCTGAACCTCAGCAATCATTTCCGCTACGCCATCCATAACATCTTCACGCTTTAACAAAGTCGTTCCAAAGTGCATAAGTTCACTCACCGTCATGCCATCTCGAGCACCTTCAAGTAAGGCTGCCGAAATAAACGCAACAGCTTCCGGATAATTCAGCTTTAAACCTCTTGCTTTACGACGCTCAGCCACCAAACCTGCGGTAAAAATGAGTAACTTATCTTTTTCTGTTGGATTGAGTTCCATATCTCTTTCCTAATAGCATCTAGTTTTCTTTAAGCAAAATGCGTGCTCAAAAACAGCATACTTGTTTTAATCGTTTTTAAAATACGCAATTTAACGTAAATTAAGTTTTCCAAATTCTTGGGAATTCCTCATCTAAATCAAACCAATACCGTCTTAATCTTGCTCTTATAGCCGCGAAAGCATCATGGCAATGTCGCACATCATTTCCTAAAAACCGAGCACACAGCACATCTTCTAGTAACGTCAAAGTCACAGGCACATCCATACGCATAATGAGTTCACGAATGAGTTCAATATGTTGCTCTAAATAAAATGAAGAACGGAATTTTGCTGGCGGTACAGCCCAAAAACTTGCCATTACAGCCAGATTATTCATTCCTAAACATGAGCTTAACCAGCGATCTCCCCCCTCAAAATATAAAGTATCGGCAACTAATAATTTATTCTCACGCCATAACTTAAATTGATTGTGATAACTTCCCTGAACAAAATTCTCAGCTCGAGCCTGTCGGCCCAAAACCAGCATATCCCATCCAATAAAACTTGCTGTTTGTTCAAGGTGAATATGTGTTTCCGAATGTGCTACAGCACCATCAAATAACATCGTTTCTTGTGGCATCCACTCTAAAATAGAGTCATTTTTTACAGTCAGATAAATATGCTGAAAAGCCTGTTTACCATTCGTTCTATACCATTTCCCAGCTCCAGGTGTGGTAATAACTGCATGTGCCTGCTCTGCTGTTTCAATTTGGAAAGTAAGATGATCTCCTCCTGCAATTCCTGCTGGTGGATGAACAATAATAGCGTGGCAAACTCCAGTTTTTTCGGGCCAGAGCATTTTTTGCACCCGAACAGGGCCATGATGTTTTCTATGACTCATTATGGTGCGAGAATTTTTAGAACTAAAACCAAGCTCTAATTGTGCATACCAAAATGGTGCTAAAGAAGTCTGAGAAAATTGCTGAATCCGATTCATTTTGGCTCATTTTTAATAATGGCTTTTTTAGTAAGCAAAATATGCACCAAATACAAAAAGAGGTCATTACAAACTTAGAAACAATTTTTTTATTTTAATGAGTTAAAAAATAGTCAATGTCTAACATAAAACCACAGTAAAGCATGGAATTATTTATACAATAGCGCCCATCCTCGCTCTTATAAATTTTTTCCATGAAAATCTTTTTCGTGTTAGTACCTTTTGTATTTTTAACTGGGTGTATTTTTGGCCAATCTAGTGAGCTCAAACGTGCAGAAAAACTATTAAATAATTTTCAATGTAAAAATGTTGAAACCAGTGAAATGCCTACAAGCTCTATCAATTCTTATTACCAACAAACTTTGGCGGTAAGTAAAGATAAAGCGACCTCTTATGTAGAAAGTTACAAAGAGGGTGAAGAATTATTCGCTATGCCTTTAGATGAAGTGGTAAAGAAGCAATATGAACTTTATAAAGCAGCATGCGACTCTCTAGGTGGAGTTTCTGCACAGCCATAATTAAAAACAGGTATCCATTAAATCGCCCGAATGGATACCTCTACCCCACCAACTTAATTTTAAAAATTACTATTAAAAGGTTCCTAATAAGCATTCACTTTACCTTTTGATAAAATTAAGCAACATACTAACGCTTTTATTTTATTTTCTTTTTTTCTAGGCTTTAAATACTTTTTATTTTTTATTTTGAGGTTTTGGTCATTATGAAAAAATCATTATTAGCAATTGCACTTATGAGTACTCTCCTTGTCGCATGTAATAAACACGAAAATAAAACAGAGACAACTTCTGATGCATCTACCCCTGTACAAACTACTGAAGCAAGTAATGCTGTTGCCGTAGATACTGAACATACAGCAGAGAACTCTCTCGACTGGAATGGTAAATACAAAGGAACACTTCCTTGCGCAGACTGTGAAGGCATCAAAACTGAATTAAAATTAAAAGATGATAAAACTTATGAGTTGACTGAAACTTATTTAGGTAAAGGTGATACAAACCCATTTGAAACACACGGTAAGTTTGCTTTCGATAAAGACAACACTTCTATTATTACCTTAGATGATAAAGCTCAAAACCGTAAATTCTTTATTGGTGAGAATACTGCTACTGCATTAGACATGGAAGGTAAAAAAGTTGAAGGTTCTTTGGCTGAACATTATGTGTTGAAAAAAGAAGACTAATAAATTTTTTCAATATAAATAAAAAACCGCTCATTTGAGCGGTTTTTTTATGAAGTCAATTCTTAGTGAGCTGAGAATTGGTTCATTGTGTTTTTAGAGTCATCACCAGCTTTAAGTGCGTTTTCACCAGCGAAGATTTCTTTGTGATCATCACCGATGTCTGAACCAGCCATTGCTTGGTGTTTCACACATGCGATGCCGCCACGGATTTCTTTACGTTGTACGCCAGCAACATAAGCTAACATACCTTGGTCACCGAAGTAACCTTGTGCTAATTCGTGAGTAGAAAGAGCAGCAGTGTGGTATGTAGGAAGTGTGATCAAGTGATGGAACACACCAGCTTCACGCGCAGCGTCTGCTTGGAAAGTACGGATTTTTTCATCAGCATCAGCAGCTAATTCAGTGTTGTCGTACTCAGCGCTCATTAATTTAGCACGGTCGTAAGCAGACACATCTTTACCTTCAGCAACCCAACGGTCATACGCTTGTTGACGGAAGTTTAAAGTCCAGTTGAATGATGGGCTGTTGTTGTAAACAAGCTTCGCATTTGGAACTACTTCTTTAACACGGTTAACCATGTGTGCAATTTCTTTTACGTTTGGAGTCGGAGTTTCGATCCAAAGTAAGTCAGCACCATTTTGAAGGCTAGTGATACAGTCAAGTACAACACGGTCAATCTGAGTGCCTTCACGGAATTGATATAAACCAGAAGCTAAACGAGTTGGGCGGTGTAACTTGCCGTCACGTTTAATTAAGATTTCATCATCAGTTGCTTCAGAGATATCAATTTCTTGAGTGTCTAAGTAGCTAATATATTTAGATGCGATGTCACCTGGTTCTTTAACTACTGGAATGCTTTGAGTAAGGTCAGCACCTTCAGAGTCAGTACGAGCAACGATAACGCCTTCTTCTACGCCTAATTCTAAGAATGCATAACGAAGAGCATGGATCTTAGCGATGAAGTCAGCATGTGGAACAGTTACTTTACCAGCTTGGTGACCACATTGTTTTGCATCAGATACTTGGTTTTCGATTTGAAGCGCACAAGCACCAGCTTCAATCATTTTCTTAGCAAGTAAGTAAGTTGCTTCTTCGTTACCGAAACCAGCATCGATGTCTGCAATAATTGGCACAACGTGAGTTTCGAAGTTGTCGATTTGAGCTGTGATTTCAGCTACTTTCGCAGAGTCACCCGCTTCTTTTGCTTTGTTTAAAGCACGGAACAAGTCATTTAATTCTTTTGCATCAGCTTGACGTAAGAAAGTGTAGATTTCTTCGATCAAAGCAGGTACTGAAGTTTTTTCGTGCATAGATTGGTCAGGAAGTGGACCGAATTCTGAACGAAGTGCAGCAACCATCCAACCAGAAAGGTAGATATAACGTTTGCTAGTAGTACCGAAGTATTTTTTGTTAGCAATCATTTTTTGTTGAGCGATGAAACCATGCCAGCAACCTAATGATTGAGTATATTTGCTTGAATCAGCATCGTATTCAGCCATATCACGACGCATAATCGCAGCTGTATACTTAGCAATATCTAAACCTGTTTTGAAACGGTTTTGAAGTTGCATACGAGCAGCATCTTCTGGACTAATGTCTGCCCAAGTGTTGCCGAATTTTGATTTTAATTCACGTACTGCATCAATCGCTGTTTGATATGTAGTCATGATATTGTCCTGTATTCATTTTAGGATTTCATCGATCAAAGCCTAGAGTCATGTTACTTAAATTTCTTATGACACCAGCTGCTTCTTCATGTACACAGCTTAGACTTAGCCAATCAATTAATCCAATATCCTTCGTTAATCTTCAGTATTTATTTAAAAAATATACCAATAAATCGATATTATAAGTAAAACTAAAAAACATAACACTTTGTTTATAAAAACAAAATAATCCTAAAGGAGTATAGTATTTTGATCAAAAAACTCTCCAAATTTTATTTTTATACAATTTTTGAGATTTTTCCATTCATTTTTAGTGTTAAAAGTCAATTGTAAATTAGGCGACTTTTGCCAATGAAAAAAGTCAATCAACATGCTAGAACAATACTAAATATTAATTAAAAATATTTCTTCCCTAACCACAAATATAAAAACAGATCAAAGATAACAAAATAGAGGATTTGAGGCGCTTTTCAAGCATACTTAATTTCAACAAAAAATGTCGTTTTTCTCATCATTTTTTCACACAATGTTCTTTAAATATGGCATAATTTGAAACAATTTTAGGGTTTTATTTTCGGTATTTTTTTTATGAATCTGGAGCGGGTAGATCTTAATCTATTAATATATCTTGATGTTCTTCTTCGTGAAAAAAACGTTACGCGCGCAGCCGAACAGCTTGGTGTTACTCAGCCTGCCATGAGTAATATTTTACGCCGTTTGCGTAATTTATTTAATGACCCTCTCCTGATCCGTTCATCTGAAGGGATGACACCGACAGAACGTGCACTTGAATTACAACCACGTATTCGTGATGCCCTTTCTGATCTTTCCATGATTTTGGAACCGCGTACCGAATTCCGCCCTTATACCAGTAATCGCGTTTTCCGTATTATGACTTCTGACTATGCAGAAGCAACCCTAGTCCCACGTCTTGTTAAAGCCCTACGCTCTGAAGCACCAAACGTTGTACTCGATTTTCTCACTCCAAGTGATGTGTCATATAGAGACATGGAACAAGGTAAAGTTGATTTAGCTATTAACCGCTTCAATGAAATACCACAAAGTTTCCACCAAGTTTTAGTTTGGCGTGATAGCTTTAGCTGTATTTTAAATGACAAACACCCTGCTGTTACTCATTTAAATTTAAAAAGCTATTTAGATGCTCAACATATTTGGGTATCTAAAACTGGTATGGGTGTTGGTTTTGGGGTAAACCCAGACAAACAAGGTGGCCTAGGCTGGATTGATCAAGCATTAGAACGTATTGGTCAACGTCGTAAAATTTCTGTATTTACGCGTCACTATCAAATGCCAGCATTACTTGCTCAAAATGTTGATTTGATTGCAACGCTTCCAACTCGAATGGCTCGTTTGCAAGCACAAAATCCAAAATTAGTCATTAAGGATCCACCGTTTTATATTCCTGAGTTCGAACTCAAGATGGCATGGTGTCCATTATTACATCATCATCCAGCTCATCGCTGGTTACGCCAACTTATCTTATTCGTTGCTCGCCAAATGATCGAAGAGGAAAATCGTGAATTCCTAACCAATAATTCACAATTTTCCCACTATTAAATAAATTTTAATTTAATTGTCTCTTTCAAACATTATCTTAAGCGATGAGCAATCAATCTGATTACCTCAGCGCTTTTTTGTGTTAAAACATAGTCATAATAATGATGATCCTCGGGTGATTTGTGAGTCTCTTTCAAAATATCATTATCATCGTACTGCTCATCATCGCAGCAGGCTTTTTATCTTTAACTGAAATTGCTCTAGCTGGTGCCAGAAAAGTAAAGTTAAAAATTTTGGCCGAAGCTGGCGAAGAACGTGCTCAACAGGTACTTGATTTACAAGAACAATCTGCAGACTTTTTTGCAGCATCCCAAATTGGCCTAAATGCTGTCGCAATCTTAGGCGGTATCTTGGGTGAAGCTGCATTTCGTCCTTTCTTTGTCAACTTAGTTGACCGCTTTTACCAAGGTCCGTGGACGCAAACAATTGGTTTCGCCCTATCTTTCACCTTGGTAACTTCTTTATTTATTTTATTTGCCGATCTCATGCCAAAACGATTGGCAATGATTGCACCTGAAAAAATCGCAATTAGTGTGATTAATCCTATTCAGATTTTTATTAAAATCTGTAAGCCCTTAGCATGGGGTATCAACGCAATCGCAAACTTGTTATTTCGCTTATTTAAAGTAAATACAACACGTGAAGATAATATAACTTTTGATGATATTTCAGCAGTTATGGATGCTGGTGCCCAAGCAGGCGTACTGCAAAAACAAGAACATCATTTTATTGAAAATGTATTTGAGCTTGAAGAACGCACAGTGCCGTCAAGTATGACAACGCGTGAAAATGTTGTGTATTTTACTTTAAATGAACATGAAGACAGCATTCGACAAAAACTAGCGGAATATCCTTATTCTAAATTTTTGGTTTGTAATGAAAATATTGATCAGGTTATTGGTTATGTAGATGCCAAAGATTTTTTAGTTCGTATTTTAAATAATCAATCGCCTACACAGTTAAATGAATCTACTATACGTAATGTTCTCATTATTCCTGACACTTTAACACTTTCTGAATTACTTGATCGCTTCCGCTCAACAAAAGAAAAATTTGCCGTTGTAATTAACGAATACGCGCTTGTGGTCGGTGTTATTACCTTAAGCGATATTATGATTACCGTTATGGGCGATTGGGTTACCCCAATTGAAGAAGAGCAGCAAATTATTAAACGTGATAATAATTCTTGGTTAATTGATGGAAGTACACCAATTGATGACCTAAGACATGCTCTAGAAATTGATGAAATGCCTGATGAAGAAAATTATGAAACATTAGCCGGATTTATGATGTACCGTTTACGCAAAATTCCTCGCCCCGCAGATTTTGTTGAATTCGGTGGTTATAAATTCGAAGTTGTCGATGTGGACCATTTTAAAATTGATCAGTTACTGGTAACACGTGTATTAGAAAAATCTGACCTCCCCTCAACACCAGATGAAAATTGATTTATTTTGGTGCAAAATATCCTGCTAATTAAAGCGGGATATTTTTTTAATAAAATAATTTTTAAACTCATACTTATTTTAAGATATTATCATTTTAAAAGTTTAATTTATTATCTTAATCATATTTTTAAATATATAAATTAACTCTTTAATTAAAATAAAAATTTTTAATTAAATAGAAATAAAAATTTGCACATAAAGCATTTACAGCTTCTTCTTACTTATGTAACGTAGCTATAGTAAGCAATGTAAATGGGTATACTTCTCATTTCAGCATTCAAAAACAAATATAATTGTTAAAAATATATGATAATTCCAAATATGATAAAGGTTTTATATGCTCTAATAATAACTAATATATATTATAAATAGACTATACCAATAATATATATATTCAGTATTTTCCTAGAATATACCTTTCCAAGTGAATATATATTAACCAAATAAACTAAATATATTATTTGTCTTTTTAATAAAAATTCATAAGAATAATCAAAGTCAGAGTTTTGAATAAACTTGTTCAGTAAAACTAAAGGCAAAGGATTGATTGTATGCTGACATTACTTGGTGTTGGCATGATTTTATGCTTCATGTATTTAATCATGTCCAAACGTTTAAGCCCTATTATTGCTTTAATTCTTATCCCATTTATTTTTTCTCTTATCGCCTGGGGCCTTGGTCATTATTTTGAAAGCTTAAGTCATATTGAGCTTAAGGGTCTCAGCGAAATGATGCTAGAAGGCATCAAAAAACTTGCGCCTACTGGCGTAATGCTCTTATTCGCGATTTTATATTTTGCCTTAATGATCGACGCAGGTCTTTTCGATCCTCCGGTTAAATGGATTTTGAAAAAAGTTAAAGGTGACCCTCTAAAAATTACATTAGGGACCGTTTTTTTAACTACATTAGTTTCTCTTGATGGTGATGGCTCGACTACATATATGATTTGTGTCGCAGCAATGCTTCCTCTCTATCAACGCCTAGGTATGAATACACTTATCATGACAGCACTTATGTTGTTATGTAGTGGTGTCATGAATTTAACACCATGGGGAGGCCCTACTGCTCGTGCAGCGAGTGCGCTTCAAGTCGACCCAAGCCATATTTTTGTACCAATGATCATTCCAATGGTGATTAGTATTGGCTGGTTATTCTTCTTGGCATATTTATATGGTCGTTATGAGCAAAAACGTCTAGGCGTAATTGAGCTTGAAAGTCACCATGGTGACAACATTACCGTTTCAAAAGATCCGGAAGCGACTCGTCCACATTTACGTAAAGTAAATATGGTACTCACCATTATTCTTATGATTGCGTTGATCAAAGGTATTTTACCAATGTCAGTGCTATTCATGCTGGCGTTCTGTATTGCGATGCTTATTAACTATCCAGATGTTGATATGCAGAAGAAACGTATCGCTATGCATGCAGATAGTATCTTGGCTGTTGTCGGATTAATTTTTGCGGCAGGTATTTTTACAGGTATTTTATCTGGCACAGGCATGGTTGAAGCGATGTCTAAAGAATTTGTCGCAATGATTCCTGCAAGTATGGGACCTTATCTGGCTCCAATTACAGCGTTGGTAAGCATGCCTTTGACGTTCTTTATGTCAAACGATGCATTCTTCTATGGTGTATTGCCTATTCTTGCCGAAGCTGCTTCACATTATGGCATTAGTCCAGAAGCGATTGCTCGTGCTTCAATTGTAGGTCAACCTGTACACTTATTATCACCTCTTGTTCCATCAACTTACTTATTATGTGGTCTTGCTAAAGTCGATTTTGCAGATCATCAAAAGTTTACTTTTAAATGGGCATTTATTACTTGTATGGTTTTAATGGGTACAGCTTTAGTGATTGGTGTTTTCCCACTTTTTAGTGCAATCTAAGCATATTCTGCTATAAAAAAATAAAAGCCCCAATTGGGGCTTTTTTTTATTTATTCACATACTCAATCATGGCATCTAAGAACGCATGAAAGTGCAAGGTAATATCTTCTTCTAAAATTTTATAGGCATTATCAAATTGCACCATTGGCCAACCTTCTTTCCAAAATGGGAAGATATCATGTAAGTCATGGGTAACTATGCCATCTTCACGAACAATTGCTTGTGAAATTTGTGCCAAAACTTGCGCTGTTTCTGCCCCATCAATAGCTAAATAATCAATACCACGTGCTTTTAAAATACGAATTCGATCTTTTTTATAGCGAATTTTTTTAGCTTGAGCTGCATTTAAACCTAGTGCAAGAGTAACTGCCTCTACAAATTTCTCTTCAAAATTTGTATTTAGTGCTACCAAAGCCTGTTTATGCGCTTCCTGACGTCCTGCTTTCCCCCCGCTACGGATGATCTCATGTGCTTCCGTATCTAGCTTATCTTTTTTCATCGACTGTAAAATGTCTAAAATTTCGATATCGCTTAAAGATTCAGGAGATTGCTCAAACATAGGAGTCCTTATACATACAACTAAAGACACATTCTCTCATAAAAGCAATATTAAAGCAGAACAAAATTTTAAAAGCCTATTACCTTGATATTTTTATAGTCCTAATCTCAGAGACTACATTCATAAAACCTGATAATTCTTTGGTTATGAATTTTACTATTTGCCAAATTAGTTTTACCCTGATAATATTATTTTACCCTGATAAAAATATGCGGCTAAAATGAATACTAAAATCACCTATACTGCTTTCACTGGAAGCACGCTTATTGCGAGTGACTCCCTTATTGAACTTGCAAAGAAACTCAAAGAACTTCCGAAAACAACGGAAAATATTCTGATTTTTAATGATCAAACAGGTCAACAAATTGATCTTGATCTTTCTGGTTCGGAACAAGAATTTCAACAACGTTATGCTGAGCCGGAAGAAATTAAAAAAGTTGGACGACCTAAACTTGGCGTAATTTCGCGTGAAATCACTTTACAGAAAAAACATTGGGATTGGTTAGATCAACAAAGTGCAAGTGCATCAGCAGTGATTCGCAAGTTAATTGATAAAGAGTTAAATAACCCAAATTCTGAAGGCAATATTATGCTCGCCAAACAAGCCATCGATCGTTTTATGTCTGCTATGTTAGGTAATATGCCAAATTATGAGGAAGCAACACGTGCCTTATATCAAGGTGATCGAAATACATTTTTAAAGATGATTCAGAACTATCCTAAAGATTTAAGAGAATATTTAACTTTAAAAGCTCAAAATATTTTCTAAACTCAATAAAAAAACCCGCTTACGCGGGTTTTTTAGAACTCATTTTCAATCTATTAAAGACGAACCAATTCCACGATTTTTTCTACTGCTTCTTCCACAGTTTCAGCAGTTATCTCTGTATCTATACCTTCCACAGAAGTTGTGATAATTACAACGCCCGTCTCACGTAATAGAACCAATTGCTCAGCTGTTAAGCTTGCTTTTGCAATAGCAACTACACCTTGCTGAATCAGCAAACTTTCTAAAGCTTGAGCTTTTTCAATTAATTGTGCAGAAACACCAATAGCGGCAGGTTTTTGCCCTAAACGAGCAGCACGGTCTTCGGCAGTAACAGCATTGCTATGAGCAGTCCATTCTACAGCCGCCTCTACCATGCCCGCACCAACGGTCACGTTACTTAAACGGTCAATAAATATAAATGAACCTGTGTAACGCGAATCTTGATAACGGTCAAACACGACTGGAGCATCGAACTCAACCACAACATCCGCAATTGCATTTAACTCAAGCTCTTCGACCTGAGTATGCTCAAGTGTATTCACATTTACACGGTAGTGAATGTTCGTCACTTTTGCTGGAACGGTTTGTGTACCAATCTTAATATTGTACAACTTACCTTTTACAAGTGGATGCTCATTCATCCATACCACAGAAGCACGAACGCTACGTGAAATTAATGGTTGCTCACCTGCACGTACCAGCACGTTTCCGCGACTAATATCAATTTCATCATTTAACGTTAATGTAACTGCTTGGCCTGCAACTGCTTGCTCAAGGTTACCATCAAAAGTAACAATTTCTTTAACTGTAGAACGCTTACCAGAAGGTAACGCTACAATTTCATCACCAACTTTAATTTCACCTAATGCAACTGTACCCGCAAAGCCACGGAAATCGAGGTTTGGACGGTTCACATATTGAACAGGGAAACGGAATTCATGTTTATTCGACTCACGGCTAATTTCCACAGACTCAAGAATACTCATCAAAGTCTGACCTTTATACCAAGGAGTATGAGCCGATGGATTTACAACGTTATCGCCATTTAAAGCAGAGATTGGAACAAATAAGATATTGGCTGGGCGACGGTCACCTAACTGGCTCACGAACGCATCATATTCAATCTGAATTTCATTAAAGCGCTCAGGTGAATATTCAACCAAGTCCATTTTATTAATGGCAACTACAATATTCTTAATACCAAGCAAACTTGCAATAAATGTATGGCGACGAGTCTGAGTTTGTACACCATAACGTGCATCAATCAAAATGATTGCAAGATCAGCAGTCGATGCACCAGTTGCCATGTTACGGGTATATTGTTCATGTCCCGGTGTATCAGCAATAATAAACTTACGTTTTTCAGTCGAGAAATAGCGATAAGCTACATCAATGGTAATACCTTGCTCACGCTCGGCCTGCAAACCATCTACAAGTAATGCCAAGTCCGGTGCATCACCTGTTGTACCCACTTTCTTACTGTCACGTGTTACAGCTTGCAATTGATCTTCATAAATCAATTTTGAATCGTAAAGTAAACGGCCAATTAAAGTACTTTTACCATCATCTACGTTACCGCAAGTCAAAAAGCGTAACAGGTCTTTTTGTTCATGCTGTTTTAAATAAGCCAGAATGTCTTGGCTGATTAAGTCTGATTGATGAGACATTGCTCAAACTCCACAAATTTAGAAACTGTCTTAGAAATAGCCTTCTTGCTTTTTCTTTTCCATTGAGCCTGCTTCATCATGGTCAATCATACGACCTTGACGCTCAGAACTTGTTGCCAATAACATTTCCTGAATAATTTCTGGCAATGTATCAGCTTCAGACTCGACTGCACCTGTTAATGGATAACAGCCTAGCGTACGGAAACGTACAGACTTCATTTGCGGAACTTCACCCTCTTTTAAACGCATGCGTTCATCATCCACCATAATGAGCGTACCACTACGCTCAACCACAGGACGAACAGCAGAGAAATAAAGAGGAACAATTTGAATATTTTCTAAATAGATATATTGCCAAATATCTAACTCAGTCCAGTTTGATAATGGGAATACACGAATACTTTCGCCTTTATTCACTTTACCATTGTAAAGATTCCAAAGTTCAGGACGTTGGTTTTTAGGATCCCAACGGTGCTTACTATCACGGAATGAATACACACGCTCTTTCGCACGTGATTTTTCTTCATCACGGCGCGCACCACCAAAAGCAGCATCAAATTGATATTTGTCTAGAGCCTGTTTTAAAGCTTGGGTTTTCATAATATCTGTATATTTTGAGCTACCATGATCAAATGGATTGATACCTGCTTCACGGCCTTCTTTGTTCTGATGAACAATTAAATCAAAGCCATGCGTTTTTGCCATGTTATCGCGAAACGCGATCATGTCTTTAAACTTCCATCCAGTGTCTACATGTAATAAAGGAAAAGGAAGCTTCGCAGGATAAAATGCTTTTAATGCAAGATGGAGCATTACAGCCGAGTCTTTACCAATTGAGTAAAGCATGACTGGGTTTTCAAATTCTGCCGCAACTTCACGAATAATATGAATACTTTCAGCTTCAAGTTGCTTGAGATGTGTAAGTCTTGATTCAGTCATGAACACGTCCTTCTCTATCCATTTTGCCCATAAAATCTAGAAGTGGTATTAAACCACCACTTAGAAGACCATGTGGAGGAACGAGTGCCATAACAACTCCAATTTTTTGTGATAAATAATCCAACCACAAGCCTTTATGAGGCCTATAGCATTAGTTATGCATTATAGTGATTTAAAACTGTTTTCTTTTGCTTGTTTTTTCATATTGATATTCAAATTCATCATATAAATGTAAAATACTGATTCGCATAGATAACATGTGCATCCTAGCTCGCATCGTTAACCGAAGCAAATCACGATCTCATCTTTAGATTTCTTTAAATACAATAAAAAAGAGAAGCCATTTTAGCTTCTCTCTTTCTATAGCATTATTTAATTCTTAGAAACCAAACATTTTACGTTCTAACGGAATCTCAATACCAATAGATGCACCTGAATCATTACCCTCTAAATCAGAGTCACTAATCCAACCATTAATTTTTAATGGAAGATCTGGTTTGATGTAATGCGTCCAAGTTAAATCAAGCGCTTTAATTTTATCTTCTTTAGGGAAAGCTTTATTGATTGCTAAGTTAGATTCATTCACCTTAACAACCATTGCACGACCACTTAAGCGATTCATCGTATCAAAGCGAATATCGCCACCAACAGAATACATTTGACCATCACCACCCATTGCATGTCCTAGCGGGAAACCATGCTGATAATAACCATCTGTATAAATATAATGGTTATAAGAAATTCCTTTTACATCGCCATTAGTACGTGTATCTGCCCATTCAGCATAAAGTTGATAAGGCATATTTTTATAGCTAGAAGAATAATCAGCACCAGCTAAATACATTTTCTTCGATGGTAAGTGCCCCGCTTCATCTTCACCTACATATTGACCATAAATACCAACAGGAACATTTAAAAGTGATTGAAGATTTAAACGAGCATCAAATCCAGCAATTTGGTTAGATCTGTCTTCAGCTGCATCATAAACATTATCATTACCTTTAATTGCATTCCATAATGAGTTCCAACTTTCAGAACGCCCTTCACCACCCCATTGTAAAGTTCGTGAAGCACCTAGTTCCAAGTAAGGTAATGGACTTGCAGTAACACGCAAACCTAATAACTTAGCATGTGGAATAGCTTTATAATCATCTAACTGACCTGCAAATAGTTGATATTGCCAAGGCCCAATCCAAGATAACCATTTAGTATCAAATGCATTTTGTATAGCTCTTTGAGCTGTCACCCCATAAACAGGACGACTTGCATCACCACGGATTAAACTACCATCATGCCCAGGTCCCCACCATGTTGGAATTTGACCGGCAACAATCCATTGGTTCCAGATTTTACCAGCGACATACGAACCCTCCACATTAGCATCATGACCATTATCAATTTGCGGATCTTTTTCTGCGTTTACACGGATTTTTGCATCCCAGTTTTCACCACCTGCATTAAACTCTACAGAGCCTTGATACTGTGATTTATGATTATTCCCAAATGCTTGAGGAATATCTTTGATATCTGTTCCAGCGAAAGCACCCACTTTAACCGTATCATTATCTGCTTTTAATGCATTGAGAACTGAGTTAATAACTTTTTGTTGAGCTGGATGCGTTACTTTAGCCTGTGAGAGTGCACGTTGAATTTCATCCCCACTTAAAGGCCAAGTAGAAGTGCTGATGTTAATAACACCTTGTTGATTCAACCAATTTAAATCTGTACGTAAATCATCATTATTAAGCACCAAGCCTTGGGCAAAAACAGCTGATGAGGCAGTAGCTAATAATGCAATTGAAAGTGTTTTTCTTAAAAACATGTCAGCACAATTCTCAAAGTTATTTATGAGCAACACATTAATTTTTTTATCGCAAATTTGCAATTGTTAAACTGTGCAATTACATTTTTTAACGAGGTCTTAAGTTTTCTATAATTTAAGTATTTTTTATATATAAATAGTTAATAAAAAAGGCAGTTTACACTGCCTTTTTTATTGAAGATTAAATTAACCTTCTTTACGACGCATATGCGGGAATAAAATTACATCACGAATACTTGGCGCATCTGCAAAAAGCATAACCAAACGGTCAATACCAATACCTTCACCCGCTGTTGGAGGTAAACCATATTCAAGCGCTTCAACAAACTCTGCATCGTAATGCATTGCTTCATCATCACCTGCATCTTTTTCCGCAACCTGAGCTTGGAAACGTTCAGCCTGATCAATCGGATCATTTAACTCGCTAAAGCCATTTGCCAATTCACGTCCGCCGATGAAAAATTCAAAACGATCAGTAATGTGTGGATTGTCATCATTACGACGAGCGAGTGGAGAAGTTTCCGCTGGATATTCAGTAATAAAAGTAGGCTGACGAAGTTTAGTCTCAACTGTTTCTTCAAATACAATCGTTTGAAGTTTGCCTAAACCAAAACCAGGTTTAACTTCTTCTTTCAGCTCTTCACGCACAAATTTTGCAAGGAACTCACGATCACCTACATTTTCAGGTGTGAACTGAGGGTTATTCTCTAAAATCGCATCGAACATAGAGATTTTCTTGAATGGCCCTTTAAAGCTAAACACTTCACCTTGGTAAGGCACATCAGTCGTACCTAAAATATCAAGAGCTAGCTTTTCAAGCATGTTTTCAGTTAAAGCCATCAAGTCTTTATAATCAGCATAAGCTTGATAAAACTCGATCATTGTAAATTCAGGGTTGTGACGCGTTGACACCCCTTCATTACGGAAGTTACGGTTAATTTCAAACACGCGCTCAAAACCACCAACAACCAAACGCTTTAAGTAAAGCTCAGGTGCAATACGCAAGAATAATGGCATATCTAGAGCATTGTGATGCGTTTCAAACGGACGTGCAGACGCACCACCTGGAATCACATGCATCATTGGCGTTTCAACTTCCATGAAACGTTCATTTGTTAAAAATGCGCGAATACCTGCAACGACTTTGGCACGAATTTCAAAAGTCTTACGAGTTTCTTCATTCACGATTAAGTCGAGGTAACGTTTACGGTATTTAACTTCTGTATCGTTCAAACCATGAAATTTATCTGGTAACGGACGAAGTGATTTTGTAAGAAGTTCAAAACCTTCAAGGTGTACATACAAGTCACCTTTGCCTGAACGACCAATATATCCTTCAGCAGCAATAATGTCGCCCAGGTCTAAACCTTTAATAGTTTCAAGCGTATCTTTTGGTAAACCTTTGCGGTCAACATATAACTGAATGCGACCAGTCATATCTTGAATCACCATAAAAGAACCACGGTTTAACATGACACGGCCAGCGACTTTTACATATACATGTTCAGCGCTTTCAATTTGTTCTTTCGACTGATCTTTAAATTGTTCTTGTAGATCAGCAGCGTAATGTTCACGTTTGAATGTATTTGGCCAAGGACTCTTTCCAGTATCCTTTGCAACATCTTGGATTTGCTTTAATTTGGCATGACGCTGTGCAATTAAATCGTTTTCGGAAATAGTTGGTTCAGAAGTCGATTGAGCGTTTTGTTGCGTCATCTCTGCCTCGATTAAGTAAAAATGAAGTGGCATAGCTTAACAGATTGCTGAGGTTTTTCGAATGATTTCAATCAAACAAAAATGAAAAAAGTCAAAGCCATCACATTAAAGGCGGTTTGAATGATGAAAATTAGTTAGACCAATCGCTAAGATCATTTTTTTTAGCTTTAAGTAAAATATAAAAAAATCCAAATAACCTCGATTTTTAAAAGGCCTATTTTGCCTTTTATTTTATCTATGAGATTGTGTAGCAAATAATGAAAATTCTATTTTTACATGGCTTGGATTCTTCTCGTGAATCAACAAAATTCCATGCCATCTTGCATCCTGAAAAATTTTGTATTGATGTGGATTATCGTAACTTAAGTTATGCCTCAGTGAAGGACTTTTATCATCAAGCAATTGAAACGATTAAACCAGATTTATTAGTCGGCCATAGCCTTGGTGGCTACTGGGCTTTAAAAACAGCTGCTCAACATAAGTTAGCTGTTGTTGTTGCCAATCCAAGCCTTAATCCTAGTTTTCGTAATGATTATCCCGACCTTTGTGATGAAGATCTTGATCACTCTAATCCTAAAATGGCTTATTTAGAGTTAGGAGACGAACAACTTGATATGTATCAAGTACAGGAAAAGCTTTCACCTTATATGACAGTAGAAACATATGACGGAGGCCATCATCGTCTTGCTTATCCTTCTCGTCTCAATGATCTTATTTCTAAAATTCATAAAAAATACTTTGCCTAAACAATTAACTGAATAAGATAAATTAACTTCCTTCAGCAATATGTTTTACAACTTCAAAACCTTGAACAAAGCCACTTTTTAACATACCGATATATTCAGGTAAGGTGGCCAATTCAACTTTTAAAGTTGTAGTATTCCCATTTTGGCTTAAAAAATATTTTTCTAACGAACCACTCCAGCTTTTCACCTCTTCACTTTCTAAGTCTTCTTTTCCTTCTTTAATCATTCCTAAATGTTTAAAAATTAATACTTCAGGCTTTTGCATTTCTTCAATGGTTGAAACCATTCCATTTCCTTCTCCGTCTAGAAAATATGTATTACCGCCAACTTTCCAGTCCGTCTTCATTGAAGAATCCGGTGCAAAGAATTTTGTCCATGCATTAAATGTTTCACTATTCCAGAGTATGTCCCATACTTTTTCTATAGGCGCATTAATTTCTACTTCATATACTAGAATTTCCATATTCGACTTCCTTATCTCTGTTACTAAGTGTTCAATAAACTTTCTCGTTTTATATAAACATCATTTTATTTATTCATTTATTAACCAGATTACATTTTTAAGAACTTTATTTATATAAATGCTTTGCTCTTTTTGTAACCCTTCATATCACGTAAGGTCTTATTACATTAATGAGTGAATAAAAACATATGATTTATTATGCGTTTAAGTGGAAGTTTTGCCTAAATAACCACTTATTTGTCTCGATATGCCATTCATCTTTGCTTACGAATGATTAAACTCCCTTATGTGCTTTACTTTAAATGTAGAACTGCGTAAAAATTTGATACCCGATCAAAGCTACATTAGTTATTATTGAACGGATCGTAGTTACATTATTAATAGATGGAATAGTTTTACTGAAAGGCAGCTTTGAGCAAACTTATCAGTGCGGAGAGTCTCATGAAAAAATATCAATGTATCGTTTGTGGATGGATTTACGATGAAGCAGAAGGTTGGCCACAAGACGGCATTGCAGCTGGAACAAAATGGGAAGATATCCCTGATGATTGGACTTGCCCTGATTGTGGCGTTTCAAAAGCTGACTTTGAAATGATCGAAATCTAATGTCTTAAATTAAAAGGCCATGATTTACATGGTCTTTTTTATATATCACCAATCACCGTATTAAATGAACAATTCTAATTCTGGAGAAAAAAATGCATCCAATCGTCATTATCGGATCAGGCATGGCGGGTTATACCTTAGCACGTGAGTTCCGTAAGCTTAACCCAGAGCAAGAACTTGTGATGATTTGTGCGGATGATGCAGTGAACTATGCAAAACCAACGTTATCTAACGCTTTTGCAGGTAAAAAGGCTCCAGAACAGATCCCTTTAGGTGATGCCGCAAAAATGAGTGCGCAGCTCAATATGCGTATTGAGCCTTTTACATGGGTAAAAGAAATTTTAGCTGAGCGTCATGAGCTTGTTCTGGAAAAAGATGGGGTAACTTCAAATCAACCGTATTCAAAACTGATTTTAGCCGTTGGTGCCAACCCGATTCGTCTTGCAATTGCAGGTGATGGCAGTGATGACATTCATGTAGTGAACTCTCTTATTGATTATCGTTCTTTCCGTGAAAATCTAGCTCAGCGCAAAGATAAACGTGTTGTGATTTTGGGTGCTGGTTTGATTGGTTGTGAATTTGCCAATGACTTACTTCATAGCGAATATGATGTAACGGTAATTGATTTAGCGCCTCAACCATTAGGCCGTTTATTACCTTCACACATTGCTTCAGCTTTCCAAGAAAATCTTGAAGAAGCTGGGGTTAAATTTGCTTTAGGCACAACTGTTGAAAAAGTAAATAAAATTAATAACGGTGAAGATTACGCGGTTACATTGGCAAATGGTCAGACTTTGGTCGCTGATATTGTGCTTTCAGCCATTGGCTTACAACCGAATATTTCTCTTGCTCAAAGCGCAAATATTCAAACTAGCCGTGGTGTAATTACCAATAGCTTGCTTGAAACCAATCAAGCCGATATTTATGCAATTGGTGACTGTGCAGAAGTGAACGGTACCCTGCTTCCTTATGTAATGCCAATTATGCAACAAGCGCGTGCTCTAGCAAAAACATTAAGCGGTCAACAGACAAATGTACATTACCCCGCTATGCCAGTTGCGGTAAAAACTCCGGCTGCACCGCTTACAGTTTTACCGGCTCCGGTTGATGTCGATGTAAATTGGGAAACTGAAGAATTCGACGATGGTATGCTTGCCAAAGCAATTGACAATGAAGGAACATTGCGTGGTTTCGTATTGTTAGGTGCAACAGCAGGCAAGCAACGTTTAACGTTAACTAAGCTTGTTCCAGATCTTATTCCTGCCCAAGCATAAGGTTTAAATTGGGAATGCTCGCTCGAGAGTATTCCCTTCAAGGAATGCATAACATGAATAGCGCCTTACAATTTAGTATTTCACCCTACACTCCTTTTATGCAAGAAACCAAAGTCAACTTAGGCAATGGTATTGAATTGCATGTAGAAGTAGGAGGAAAAGCAGAACATCCGACCATTTTGCTGATTATGGGTCTAGGTGCCCAAATGCTATTTTGGCCGGACTTTTTCTGTAAATCGCTCATTGATCAAGGTTTTCGTGTTATTCGTTTTGATAACCGTGATATTGGCCTTTCTTCGAAAGTACGTCATCAGGGTAAACGTTTAAATACCATGAAATTGATGGGGCGTTTTGCTTTAGGGTTAAGTAATCAAGGTGCACCTTATACGCTCTATGATATGGCAGATGATGTATCGATGCTTCTCGACCGTTTAGGCATAAGTAAAGCGCATGTGATCGGTGCCTCAATGGGCGGCATGATTGCTCAGATACTTGCTGCAAAATATCCGGAAAAAGTAGAAAAATTAGGTTTGATGTTTACAAGTAACAACCAACCGTTTTTACCCCCACCGTTTCCTAAACAACTTTTAAGCTTAATTGGCAAGCCAGAATCACGTGATGAAGAAGGGATTGTTAACCACAGCTTAAAATTATTCCAATTGATTGGTTCTCCTGGTTATATTAACCATATTGAAGCTGTACAAACTGCACGAAAACTTTATCAACGTAGCTATTATCCTGCTGGTGTACTTCAACAGTTTTTAGCAATATTATGTACAGGTTCCTTACTGCAACTGGACCGTGAAATTAAGCAACCCACTATAGTCTTACATGGCTCGCGTGACCGCTTACTTCCACCAAGCCACGGTAAGGCTGTAGCAAAAGCAATTTCCGGTGCTAAGTTTGAATTAATTGATGGAATGGGGCATGATATCCCTGCCCATTTTATTCCACAGCTTAGCGGTTTATTTGCGCATCATTTTAAATCATCATACTAGGACACTATGGCTGCATTACCCTCACTAAGACAGCTATCATATTTAGTTACGTTGTCGGAAACTTTGCATTTTACTGAAGCAGCACGACGCTCTTTTGTTACCCAATCGACTTTATCGGGCGGTATCATGGAGCTGGAAAGGCTATTAGGTGGCGTTCTGGTTGAGCGTGACCGTCAAAATGTGCGTTTAACACCATTAGGTGAACAAGTCGTTGCTCGAGCCCGTGTATTGCTAGCAGATGCTCAGGATTTAATGCGTTTAAGCCGTGAAATGAGTGAACCATTAACTGGTGATCTTCATTTAGGTGTTATTCCAACCATTGCACCTTTTATCCTGACACGGTTACTTGATGAAGTGCATCAACAATTACCGAAGATTCAGTTGCATTTACATGAAGCTCAAAGTGAGAAAATTGTAGAACGCTTAGAACACGGTAATTTGGACATGATCGTCCTTGCCCTACCTTTTGACACAAGAAGTCTAAAAGTAGCTGAAATTTCAAAAGAAAATTTATATCTTGTTTGTAGTAAGCAAGATACAAATGCACTTCAAGCAAACTCTCTCGATGACCTTGATTTGTCACGCCTTATTTTGCTTGAAGAAGGCCACTGTTTACGTGACCATGTATTAAGTGCTTGTCCAATTGGTGAACGTAAAAACGATAACCGTTTAAAAGCAAGTTCACTACCAACATTAGTCGAAATGGTTTCTTCTAATTTAGGTTTTACGCTTTTACCAGAAATCGCAATTGAAAATAGTATGATCAAGTTTAATGATCAGATTACTGCAAAACCAATTGAAGATGCACCAAGTCGTACTCTAGCACTCGTTACGCGTAAAAGTACGCCATTGCAAAGCGAGTTTGACGTACTACTGCAAATCATGCAGAAGATCACAACAAATTTACATGAATAAAAAAAGGAGTCTTCAGACTCCTTTTTCTTTTACTGTGCTGTTAAAGAAGCCCATTTAAAAACCCAAGCCGATTTTAAATCTAAACTCTCATCTGAAATTATTTTTTCTCGAATAATTTGTGCAATCGCAAAATCATTAGCGGGGTCTACCATAACCCGTATTCCTTTTGTGGTTGGGCTAGTCACAATCTTATATCCTTTCGCCTGCAATTGTGACTGGATCATATTTGCTTTATTTTGATTAGGTGCCAACGCTACCTGTACCATCCATTTTTTTTCGCCATTTTCTAAAATTTCTTTAGCGACTGCTGCATCAAGCTGTTTTTTATTCTCAAGATTTTTCTTTTCATCTATTTTTTTTAATTGAGTATCTTCAACTTTCTTTTGTGCTACCAGTTCATCTTGAGTAGGTTTTCTTTTCTGGACCGTTATTACCTTGGTTTGTGATTCATTTTTCTTATTTTTTTCCTTAGAGGGTTGTATAAAGTAGGGATATATCATTTGATCATCATATTTATGAAAAACAATAATATCTCCATAGCACTTTTGATCTGCATATGCAGTCACTGGCATTACCCCTAAAAATATTCTAATAAATAAACTTTTAATAAAGCCTTGCATATTATTCACTTACCAAAGTTAAGTATATTTAATGCCGCGTATTAAAGTAGATTTCACGTAATTTGTATATTTTTAAAATTCAATGTTTTATGTAAAGAATCACATATTTTTAAAACATATTGCGGTGTTTCAAATTATTATCGTATATCCTGCAACCATTTAAGAAATCATATTAAATTACTATGAATTTCAAATAATTAAAAAGCCGACACGAAGCCGGCTTTTTAATATTAAGTTTTATTTAAATGTTTCTAATAATTCTCTTTGAGCATTATGTAATTTTTCACCCTCAGCAGGCTGCGCACGTATCCAAGTACCATCCCCTTGTAATAACCAAGCTTGCTGGTTATCTTGCAAATAATTAAGAAGACCTTGCTGATAAATACGTTTTTTCAACGCAGGATCTTCAATTGGGAAACATGCCTCAACACGATTAAATAAGTTACGGTCCATCCAGTCAGCACTTGAACAATAAATGCGGGCATCACCATTATTACTAAAGTAATAAACACGTGTATGTTCAAGGAAACGTCCTACAATCGAACGTACACGAATATTTTCCGATAAATTTGGTAAGCCTGGACGTAAGCAACAAATCGAACGAATGATGAGATCTACCTGCACGCCAGCTTGAGAAGCTTCGTATAATTTATTAATGAGTTGAACTTCAGTTAATGCATTTACTTTCACAATAATTTGGGCTTTACGACCAGCCTTTGCATTGGCAATCTCTTCATCAATGAAATTGATGAGCTGAGCATGCAAAGTAAAAGGAGCATGGAGTAACTTTTTCAGCTTTGCCATTTTGCCCATACCAGTCAGCTCTTGGAAAATACGGTGTACGTCTTCACACAAGTCTTTATCGGTCGTCATGAGACCATAATCGGTATAGATACGGGCATTCATAGCATGGTAGTTACCTGTTCCTAAATGAACATAACGTACCAGTTTATTGTTTTCACGGCGTACCACCATAATCATTTTGGCATGTGTTTTATAACCCACAATACCGTAAACAACTACCGCCCCTGCTTCTTGAAGTACATTTGCCACTTCAATATTTGATTCCTCATCAAAACGGGCACGTAATTCAATGACTGCTGTTACTTCTTTTCCATTACGTGCAGCTTCGGCCAAGACTTGAACAATTTCAGAGTCCGCTCCACTGCGGTAAAGCGTTTGTTTAATTGCGAGCACCTGTGGGTCACGTGCTGCTTCACGGAGTAACTGAATAACAGGAGCAAATGATTCAAAAGGATGATGCAGTAAAATATCCTGCTTTTGCATAGCCGAGAAAATACTCTCGGTCTTTTTAAACACTTTCGGTACGACTGGCGTGTGTGAGTCGTAACGTAAATGAGGACGTTTAAAGTTTGAAACCAGACGGGCTAAGTTTACAGGGCCATCAACTTTGTATAGTTGTTCTTCGTTTAAGTCGAATTCTTCAAGCAAATATTCATAAATATGCTGTGGACAGTTGTGAGTTACCTCCAAACGAACTGCACGACCAAATCGACGTGAACTTAATTCACCTTTTAAAGCTTTAGCTAAATCTTCAACGTCTTCATTGAGCGCCAAATCCGCATTACGAGTTACGCGGAATTGATAGCATCCAGTTGCAGTCATGCCAGGGAACAAGTCTGATACGTGTTCATGAATAATTGCGGACAGCATAACATGATGCTCTTTGCCACCCGTTAGTTCGTCTGGTAATCGTACAACACGTGGCAATGAACGCGGCGCTGGTACAACAGCTAAATCAATTTGACGGCCAAACGCATCTTTACCTTCTAAGGTCACAATAAAGTTTAAGCTTTTATTGACTAAGCGTGGAAATGGATGGGCTGGATCTAAGCTAATTGGTGTCAACACAGGTGCGACCTGTTCCTGAAAATACTTTTTCACCCACGCCGATTGAGCTGGTGTTAACTCCCCACGACGCAAGAAGCAAATATCTTCCTCACGAAGTTTAGGTAAAATTTCTTCGTTTAAAATACGATATTGACGTTCAATTGCAGCGTGAGCAGTTTCAGAGATTTTTTGTAAGACTTGTCTTGGTGTTAAGCCATCTGGACTTCGACTTTCATTACCTAGAGCATATTGCTCCATGACTCCCGCTACACGAATTTCAAAAAACTCATCTAAATTACGCGAAAAAATCAGTAAGAAATTCATTCGCTCTAATAGAGGATGTAAAGGGTCGACTGCCTGTTCCAATACACGCAAATGAAAGTCAAGAATAGACAACTCACGATTAATATAACGGTCGTTATAACTATATTCTGTTGGGGTCGTTGCTGTAATCGCTGTATTCATGTCTAAATCTATCTCTTTCCAACCAAAATCTCTGCAAAACAGTATGCTGCAAAATTATGTCAATTTTATAAAAATTAAAAAAATAACACATCTTTAAGACAGTGTTATTCAGGAATTGGGGTGCTATTCATATAACGTAAAATTACGCGTTTTCGATATTGTAGTTTACGATCATTGCGGTGATCTTGATAATATTTCGGATCAGGCAATAAGGCTGCTAAAAAAGCTGCTTGTTCGCGTGTTAAGCTTTTAGCACTTTTACCATAATAATATTGAGCAGCTGCTTCAACCCCATATAAATGTTTACCAAATTCAACCGAGTTCATATACACCTCAAGAATTCGGCGTTTTGACCACATGCGCTCCATCATCCACGTTGCTATCGTTTCTTGGCCTTTACGAATAAATGAGCGCTGATTATATAAGAACAAGTTCTTTGCAAGTTGTTGAGACACGGTAGAACCACCTGCAACAACTTCACCTTCTTCATTATTACGCTCTAGAGCAAAACGGATACCATACCAGTCAAAGCCATGATGATGAATAAATTTTGCATCTTCGCCTGCCAAAATCGCATGTTTGAAATTGTCGCTAATATCATCATAGTCGAGCCATTCATGAACAATCGGCCGAGATGTATCTGACCAATAATCAATTCGCATAAACATGGTGGTATCAACTTCATGTGTACGCCACCAAACCAAACTTGAAAAGATCCAAAGCTGAATAAGGAGAATTGCCCCAATAAAAATTAACAACACGCGAACAATAAAAGCTTTCATGTTCGTCTTGATCTCCTGTATTCAACTTTTTTCATGTTAAGCTGTAAAGCATGTTCATATATAACAAAAGCATAGCATGACTCAAACTCAGCCTCCGCACATTAATCGTAAACTCAATGTACAAGCTTGGTGGCTGACCGCCCTACTGATCTCGATCAATGTAGGTTTGTTCATCTGGCAAATTGTATCTGGGGTGGACATAAGTGACCCAGCTATAAAAGATGCACTTCGCTGGGGAGCAGATTTTACACCACTTACTTTCTCTGGACAGCCAGAACGTTTATTTACCAACATGTTTTTTCACTTTGGTATTATTCACCTTATGCTCAACATGTGGGCCCTATATATTTTTGGTAATGTCGCTGAAGCTTTATTTGGTCGCTTATATTTTATTGGTCTATATTTACTTGCAGGTTTGTTTGGTAGTCTTTTGAGTAGTTATATCAATATTCAAAATGGACATGAATTACTACAACATTTTGATCAAAGCTTACTTCCTCACGTAAGTGCAGGTGCATCGGGCGCTGTGATGGGATTAGGTGCAGCGTTAACCGTTCTTTCTTTATTTCCACCCTTGCCACATCAAGTCTACATACTTGATAAAAAAGCATTATTAATGATTATGGCCATTAACCTTATATTTGGTCTGGTTGCCACAGGTATTAATAATGCTGCACATGTCGGCGGTATGATTATGGGTGCCTTACTCGCACTCATTTGGTATTTAAGCTACCACACTCAATTTAAAAGCCTCCTAAAATTCTTAGGGTTAGTGGGAGGACTTTTCATGACTGTCGGTTTCTATATTTACTGTAATCAGCTTAACTCACCATTACTTCCACTTTGGCATGAAGTTTTAATTCAGAATCCAGAAATACTGCCCTAACTTAAATCTGGTTCAACTCTCTTAAACTTTGTAGTGGCGGTAAATTACAAAGATAACCTAGTCTATATCGACCAATAAGAGCACAAAGTAACATCATGGCAAGCGGTAAAATTAACCATATTTCAATATGCCACTGTAAAGTCATCTTCATTTTATAACTTGCAATTGCACTAATTACCTCGGCAAAACAGCAGGCAACAATGCCTGCTAACAGCCCTAAAAATCCAATTTCTAAACTGAGCATTTGCTTCATTTTATTTTTAGACAAACCAAATGAACGCAACAAAGCCACTTCCCGACGGCGTTCATCCATTAATAGATTTAAACAAGCAATTAAAACAAGTATCCCAGAAAAGCCAACTAAAGCTGCAAGCACAGTCACAATTTTAACCAAGACATTCATTAAGTGCTTTACTTCATCCAAAATACGGTCAACATCAATAAAAACCGTATTTGAAAATTGTTGAATCATATGGATCATTTTAGGTTGATCTTGTTTAGGCACATAAAAACTGCCCAAATAGCTACCAGCATTTTCATCTAAAGTTTTAGGTGAAAATATAAAGAAGAAGTTTGGGCTAAAACTTTCCCATTCAACATTTCTAAAATTCACAACTTTAGCCTGTAAAGTACCGTCTGGCAGGCTAAAAGTAAGCTTATCGCCAAGCTGGATACCTAGACTTTCAGCAGTTTTTGCCTCGACCGAAACTTGCCCTACAGCATTAAAAGTGGCCTGCCCCTTTGTAATGACATTGTCATTTGGTAATGTACTTGACTGAGTTAAATTTAATTCACGTCTTAAAGAATTATTTTGCTTGATCGCATCTTCAGAAAAAGGAATATCATTCTTTGCGAGTAATCGCCCCCGAACATTGGGATATAACGGTGTGCTTTGCCAACCATTTTGTTTTAATTGTTGCTCAAAAGCTTTTAAATCAAATGGAGGCAACCCGTATACAAACTGGTTTGGTGTACCCTCAGGTAACTGCTGTTGCCAGCGTTCTAGTAAATCTGTTCTGAGCACGCTTAACACTGTAATAAGACTTAACCCTAAAGCCAAAGCAGTAATTTGTAAGGCACTTTGCGATGGTGAACGAATATAAAAAGCCAAACGAGTTTTCATCTTTTTTAAACTACGAAGCAAACCCCAAACAACGGTGTACAGCAAAATACAAAGAACGATAATGGCAGCCAAAACTATAATGCTGAGCATTAAGTTTTCACTTAAAACTAAGCTAAAAATAACAAGACTGGTGATGCCTGCAAAAAACATAAAGAATAATGATTTTCGGGATTTTGCCTGTTCGCGAATAACTCGAATAGGTGGCGTATTTAACAATTCCCAAATGCTTGGCAAAATAAACCCAAGTAGCACAATTACACTGGTAAAAATGGCAATTGGTAAGGGACCAAGTAAAAATCCAACTACAGAAAAACTTAATTCCAGTTGTGGAATCAGTTGTAACATGAGCTCAAGTAAACCATAGCCCATCATTATTCCTAATAGACTACCAATCACAATTGAAATTACGCTGACTACGCAAAGTAGCCCAATATAGGCCCATAAAATTTGGAACTTGCTAGCACCAAAGCAACGTATTACAGCAATATGATCTTGGTTTTGCTGAACATAACGTTGGCTTGTTAAAGCAATAGCAATACCACACAATAAAATCGTTAAAATATTGGCAAGTTGCAAAAAGGTATCTAGGTTTTCTAGCGGTCGTAATAATCTGCTATTTGATTCACTGGCATCACGTAAGCGTAAACCTATGGTTTCTTCCTGATCATTTACAGTTTTATGTTGTTGTTTAAATTGCTTGCTAAAGTTTTGTACTTGATTAGGTTGACCAGACATTAACAGTCTATAATCGATTCTACTTCCAGTTTGAATTGCATGGGTTTTAGCAATATCGGCTTGATGAATAATAACTGTGGGCGAAAAACCTGAAAAACCGAGTTCTTGATTTGAATCCCGAAAAATTACGCCGCTAAAGCGAAATTGGGCATCTGCAATAGATACCGTATCGCCAAGTTTAACTTTAAGTAAATCAGCTGCTCTTTGACTTAGCCACACTTGACCAGGTTGAATACTCTGTGCTCTAGGCTCAATCTCAAGTTTTCCTCTTAATGGAAACGCAGGTTCTATAGCTTTCACATTGACCATGACAAACTGATCTTGAGTATGTGCCATTGAACTAAACATAGTCACATGAGTCTGCTTTAATCCAATCTGTTCCGCCTTTTTTTGCCATTTAGTGTCTAGAGGTTCGTTATTTGATAGAACCAAATCAGCTGCTAACATTTGCGAGGCTTGTAGGCTAACCGCATTTTTAACTTGGTCATTACTAAACTTAAGAGCCGTGGTCGCACTAATCGCAAGTGAAAGCGCAATGATGAGTAAATATAACCCTCCAGTGCGAAAGCTTTGTAGCAAAAGTGGCTTAAGTAGATTACGCATAGTCTAACTACCCTGTACTGTCTTTAGTCGGCCATCATTTAATTCAACATGACGTTGGCAAAGTCCAGCCAAATTACGGTCATGTGTGACCAAAATAAGCGTTGTACCGAGCTCTTTATTTAAATCAAAAAGTAGTCGTTCAATTTCTTGGGCTGTTTGACCATCTAGGTTTCCAGTAGGTTCATCTGCAAAAATAATTTGTGGTTCTGCAATAAGGGCCCGTGCTATTGCCACACGTTGCTGCTCTCCACCAGATAAGACTTTAGGCGTTTGTTCCGCTTGACGGCTTAAACCTACCCGATGCAACCAATCTAAAGCTTTCTGCTCAGCAATTTTATAATCAAAATCTTTACGTAACCGAAGCGGCAACATCACGTTTTCAAGCGCACTTAACTGCGGTAAAAGTTGGAAAGACTGAAATACAAAGCCAACATGCTGCATTCTGATCTGGGCGCGCTGTTCCTCCGTCAACTCATGAACAGGCTGACCACATAACCATACTTCGCCTTCAGACGGTTGGTCTAAAGTCGCTAAGATACCAAGTAAAGTCGATTTTCCTGAACCAGAACGTCCCGTAATGGCTACCTGCTCCCCTTCATAAATATCTAAATCGATATTTTTTAAAATCGTAAATTGATTTTGGTTAATCTGAATAGTTTGTGTAACTTGATGGGCAGCAATGATAGGTTGTGGCATGATGGGGACAGTCCTATATATTTAGTATTCGGGTCGAAACACAAATGTATAAATCTTATTTGTCTGGTTCTAAAAGTCTCTTGCTCATCGCATTGAGCATGTTGCCTATGTTGGTCTCGGCCAAAACTATTTTAATTTTAGGAGATAGTATTAGTGCCGGTTACGGAATAGACCCTAAACAAGGTTGGGTACAATTACTACAAAAACGTCTAGACCAACAGTATCCCAAACAACATAAAGTGGTCAATGCAAGTATGAGTGGTGAAACCACAAGTGGCGCTTTGGCCAGATTACCTAAGCTTTTACAAACGTATAAACCCGAAGTCGTAGTTATTGAATTAGGTGGGAATGATGGTTTACGAGGTCAACCACCACAAATGATTCAACAAAATCTGTCGCAGCTCGTCCATTTAAGCCAACAACAAAAGGCGCAGGTTATTCTTTTTGGTATGAAGATTCCGCCTAATTATGGCACAGCTTATAGCAAAGCATTTGAAACCAATTATAAAACTGTAAGCCAAAAATATCAGGTGAAACTGCTACCGTTTTTCCTTGATGGCGTCGCTGGACAAAGACAACTAATGCAAAATGACTTGATTCATCCAAATGCGCAAGCGCAGTCAAAATTACTTAATTTAGCTTATCCATACATAAAAGGTGCCCTATAGGCACCTTTTAGTTTTAAATCTTTATAGACTGATTAGAAGTCAAAAAAAGTAACTTCACCAGTTTCTAATGAATACTCAGCACCAACAACAATCAACTCGCCTTTTGCAATCAGGTTTTCTAATACAGCCGAGCCATGACGTAATTGATTGACCGAAGCAAAAACGTTTGAACGTACTGCATGACATGAAAGTTTTTTCAAATCATTTTTCAGATCAGTTTGCATTAAAATTTCAACTGATGGTCGAACACGGTTCACAATCGACATTAAGTTAGATGAAGGCGGATGATCAGGGTTCATCAACGTATCAATAGTCGCTTGAATCGCACCGCAATGACTATGCCCTAATACAACTACAACCGGACAATCATAACGTTCTGCCGCAAACTCAACACTACCAACTTGTGAAGGCGCAACAACATTACCAGCAACACGGATTACGAATAAGTCACCAAGACCTTGATCAAATACCATTTCTGCTGGTACACGAGAATCTGAACAGCCTAATACAATTGCAAACGGATTTTGATCCTTTGCCATTTCAGCGCGTTCATGATGCGATAAGGTTTTTGCAAGGGAAGTATTTCCATTTACAAATCGTTGATTACCTGCTTTCAAACGATCTAAAACTTCTTGCGCAGTAGGCATTTTATATTTCCATTGTTTTTTCAAGGTTAGAAATCATTTTAATGTGTCAAAATTTGAATGTCACTGACAAAAAATGAATCCTTTTCTAAGAAAATATTTTTAAAGCTTTAATGAGTTTTATAAGAAGGATAACCGCACAATTCCCTACTGTTTAGTGAAAAAATAGACATACTTTAGTTTATAGATTGACTATAATTTTCTTCATTCCAAACGTTTGGCAAATGACTCATTGGCAAAGTTTTTCAATAATTTTTCAAACTCGTTTAAGCTTCAAGGATGAAATGTATGATAAGGCTGTCCGCTCCAATTAAAGCCTCTATGAAAAAAACTGCTACTGCATTGATTCTAGCTTGTAGTTTGTTGTCAGTAACTAGTATTTCTCAAACGCAGGCAGCCGATAATATTGATGTCAGTTTTCAAACAATATTACAGCAAGAACGTAGCTGGGCCGGACTGCAAAGTAAAAAATTAAAAGTAGGTGATATTACTTGGTCATATAGTGAAGGTGGTTCAACCACAAAACCGACCTTGTTACTTATTCATGGTTTAGGTGGCAGCCGCGATAATTGGAATCGCATGGCGCATTACTTAACTACGAATTACCACGTGATTATTCCAGACTTACCAGGTAGTGGCGAAACTATCGTTACGCAAGACTTCGATTATTCGGTTCCGAACCTTGCTGAAAAATTACGCCGCTTTGTTGAAGCTGCAAATTTGAAGGGGCCTATTCATATTGCAGGGCACTCACTTGGCGGCTCAATTGCCCTACTTTATGCGGGACAATATCCATTTGAAACTAAAAGTCTATTTTTAGTTGATAGCGGTGGTATTTTCCGTTCTGCCAACACAATTTATCTCAAAGACCCTACCTATCTAAAACAACTGTTAGTCTCTAAAAAAGGTGACTTTAACTATTTGTTAAAACAAACCATGTTTAATCCTCCGTTTATTCCTAAAGAATTCTTACAAGCTCAAGAAAAATTGATGATTAATCAGGCACCTCAAACACAAAAACTAGTCGACCAACTAATTGCACTCAATAAAGTCTATACTCCAGATTCATTTGCTGTACTTACCAAAACGATCGACGCGCCTACACTTATTTTATGGGGCAAACAAGATAAGATTATTAATGTAGAAGTGGCGAGTGAACTCAAACGACTTTTAAAAAATGCACAACCGCCAGTTATTTTAGAAAATGTAGGTCATATGCCGATTTTGGAAGCTGAACAACTGGTCATTCAACAATACGTACCATTTTTACTTAAAGTAGAATCGAATCAGTCAGTAAAAACGGCAACACCTTAAATAAAACTCCGGACTTGTGAGACCTTATGTCTACCCAACCAATTATTGAAAAACTTATTGAAGCTCATCTAGTTTTTTTAGATGAGCAATTTGTTCAGGCTCAGGTGATTCAACAAGAGTTTGAACAGTTTTACCATTGGTTGGGGAGTCGGCAATTACAACACCTTTGGACTTTTGAACAGATTCAACATCTCATTCAAAAGCAGATTTTAGATACCCCCGCTTCTGATTTTCTGATCGAACAAATTGCAGAGCATATCCGCTTCGCCCTGATTCATCCTGCAAATGAGACGGCAACAGTTGAAGATGTTATTCCTGTTTTAACGATTGACCGCATTGCACAGTATGTTGCAAGTAAAGAAGAGCATCGTAAAAAACTGATTAAAACAATTGTAAATAATCCAGCTTTTTCAGCTCTTTTGACTCAGTTGATTCAACAAACAATGCATGATTATTTAGATGAATCAATGTCAAAACGCGTGCCAGGTGTAGGACGCTTCATGAAAATGGGTAAATCAGTATTAGAAACAGTGACCGATTCTAATCTGGACGATACCATTAACCATTATTTGCAAAAGAATATTTTAAAACTTAGCCAAATGAGTGAGCGCGTTTTAAACCAACATTTTGACAATGATAAGCTCTATCATTTTCAGGCAAATGTTTGGCACAAAGTTAAAACTATGCCACTTTCTGTTTTAAAAAATTATGTAGAAGTTCAAGATTTAACAAAAACTGTAGGTCTAGGGCATGAAATCTGGGACCACATTCGTCAAACCGATTATCTAAAACAGCAAGTCCACGATGGTATCTATACTTGGTATGTCCGTAATCAGGAACGTAGTTTTGACTTACTACTCCGTGACCTCAATATTGATGAAAGTTTGGTGAAGCATGAACTCACCGACTTGCTTGTACCCGTATTACAACAACTCGTTACAACAGGACATTTAAGACGCCGTGCCCGTGTGTATTTAGAGAAGTTTTATTATTCTGAAAAAGCTTTAGATATTTTAAATAACAAAGGCGCTTGAAGCGCCTTTGTTACTTTTATTGATTAGAAAGAATATTTTAAAGAAGCGTAATAAGCTCGACCTGGCTCATTATAAGTTTGGCTAATAGAATTACTGTCTCTTAAAATTTGTTTATCAAATAGATTACTTACACCAACGCGTGTACTTATATTGTCTGAAAATTTATAACCGACATTAATTCCAGCAATACTATAGCTTTTTACAGTACTTGGCTTAAGCGCAGAATTCGCACCTCCTGAACCTATACCAGATTCAAGTCTATTTTCTGCAAACTGGCGTGATTTTTGACGACCATATTGAGTAAATACAAAATTTACATCTAACTGATCCGTAATGTCATAATCAAAAATTGAGTTAATCGTATAGTTTGGTACTAAAGATAATGGGTTCCCTGTTTGTTTATCTTTCGAGTCCATCATATAAGTAAAGTTGTTAGTCCAGCGGATATCACCAAAGTCTAACCCTAAGCTTCCCTCAAAACCTTGAATTAGAGCTTTAGGCGTATTTTCCCAACGCAGAATATTCCACTTCGTATTCGTCACAGCTCCTGTATTTGCATTGGTGCTTGAACCATCAACTGTTCCGACAACATTTGTACCAGCTACAATTTTATCTTTATAGTCATTACGGAACCAAGTTAAGCTCGCATTCACGATATCTTTTTGAAACTGAATACCGAGCTCTTTGTTTACCGATGTTTCAGGTTTTAAGTCGCCATTACCTTGTAACAAACAACGTGAATCAATATTGGCTGGACAACCATTACCATTTGTACTTAATAAATACCCTTCGGCATTTTGATACATATTTGGTGCTTTATAAGCTTTTGCTACCCCACCTTTTAAAGTGAAATAATCGTTAAGTCTTTGGGTAATATTTAAGCTTGGGCTCCAGTTAGAACCAGATTTACTATGGTCATCAAAACGTAAGCCTAATACAACATCTGTGCTGTCTGTAACTTTCAGGTTATCTTCAATATATGCAGAAGCAATACGTGATTCCATTTTACTACGATCACCTTTCGTCAATTGATCGCCATAACCTGAACCACTGCTGTCTTTACCTTGATTTGTCGAGATATTATCTTTAAATCTGTCTTCAACCCATTCCGTACCTACAGTTAATACTTGGGGTATATAGTATTCGAAAGGAATATTAGCCTCACCGTTAAAGCGAAGAGTTTCTAAACGTGAGGTGGCTTTATCATCAAGGTTATTAATTTTTCCTTCTACACTCCCCGCTAAACCTTCAGGTAGACGTTTGTTATGCGTTTTATCATATTGAGCAACGAGTTTACTCTTACCCCAAGACCAATCGCCCTCGTGCGTTACCGCATAGCTATCACGATACATGGTATTGGTTTCTTTACCGATGAGCTGCGAAAGAATCGCATCTGCTTCTGCGTTTGCATTTAACTGAGAGTCGCCAGAATAAATATTACCTTGTTTGCTAGAAGAAACATCGAACAAGACAGTTTGTTGGTCTGTTGCCTGCCAAGCTAAACGGCCTGAAATATCTTTATTTTTAACACCTTCACGGCCAGCTGCTGTACTACCAATAGATTTATTAATATCAACATCATCAGCTTCCGTTTTATTGTAATTACCATATAAACGATAAGACAAAACGTCTTTATTTAATGGCCCACTTACATTAAAACCAACACGATTTGATGAACCTTCTTTGGAGTCTTCAGGCTGTGAAGTATAGAACTCTACTGAACCATGAGTTTCATTAGTTACTTTTTTAGTAATGATGTTAACTACACCACCAGCAGCACCTGAGCCATATCGCGCAGCTGCTGGTCCACGTAAAACTTCGATCGACTCGATTGCTTCTGCTGGTACCCAGTTTGAGTCGCCTCGTGTATCACGCTCTCCTTTCCAGCCATAACGGACTGAGTTACGAGAGTTAATTGGTTTACCGTCCACTAAAATAAGTGTGTTTTCAGGCCCCATTCCACGAATATCAATTTGTCTATTATTACCACGCTGCCCTGTTGCACTATTGCCTGTCAGGTTGACACCTGGCATACGACGTACATAGTCAGAAATATCATTACGAACTGGTAGTTTTTCTAAATCATCTTTGGTAATAACCGATACACCAAGCGATTGCTTCACTTGCTCTTCCGCTGTTACGAAAATTGTTTCCAATTTCACAGGTTCAGCAGGCTTTTCTAATGTTTGTTCAGCTTGTTCTTGCTCATTTTGTGCAGCAAAAGCCATAGACATCATACTTGCCAGTACTGAAACAGAAAGCACTGACTGGATAATACGCTTCGACATAAGTATTCCCAATATATTGATTTATTAAACATCTCTCATTTTCTGTTTCGCATTGTAACAAAGATAAATAAAATTACAAATGATATTGATAATAATTATCATTATTTATATTGAGTAATAAAAAAACCTCATTTCGAGGCTTTTTTATTTCACTTTTCAAATAATTTAATTATTTGAAATAGGCACCTTCTGCTTGCGTATGGTCTGTTTGGTCAACCACACGTTGTAGTTCAGGAATGTGTTCTCTTAACGTTGTTTCTACACCTTGTTTCAAGGTTACATCAATTGCAGAACAACCTTGGCAACCACCACCGAACTTCAATACAGCAGTTAAGCCATGTTCAGGATCATCTTGCACTTCAACTAAGCTACAGTTACCGCCGTGTCCTGCAAGACCTGGATTAATTTCCGCTTGAAGTACATAAGTAATACGCTCTTCAATTGATGCATCTGGCCCTACACGCGGCACTTTAGAGTTTGGTGCACGGAAAGTTAGCTGACCACCGAAACGATCTTTGTTGTAGTCAATAACAGCGTCTAAAAGATATGGAATAGACGGCGCATCAATGTATGCAGGGAAATCAGGATAGTCCTGTTTATAGTCCGTTGGCACCACTTCTTCTGGTGCACTATATGCCATACAGCACTCTGCACGTGGTGTACCCGGATGTTCAACAAAAATTCGAACGCCAATTCCCGGAGTATTTTGCTTCGCCAATAATTCGTGCAAATACTCTTGTGCAGATGGTGTAATCAAAAGGTTCGGAATTTCTTCTGCAACAGCAGTGTTGGTGTTCTCAGTCGACATAACAATATTCCTCAAGCTGATGCCTTTATATTAACCGAAGATGAGGTGGATTTAAAAAAAATCAACTAAATCTGTCGGATTTATACACAACGGGGTTTCAAGTTGTATTTTTAATGGCATTATTGACCTCAGTATCGATCATTTTTTAAATATTTCTTATGTTGCATTTGCCGTTTAACCATACCATTACCCTTATTATTATTACGGTCATTATCTCTTTACTTGCTTTTAGCAATCAAAACGTTATGAACCGCCTAATCTTTTGGCCGCCTGCGATGCAACGTGGACAATTTGATCGCTTCATCACACATGGCTTTATTCACGCAGATGGTACTCATTTACTCTTTAATATGATTACCCTGTTTTTCTTTGGCAGCATCATTGAAAGTTTTTATCGCCAATATTTCTACGACATGGGCTTTGTCTTGTTCTATTTGGGCGGGCTAATTTTTGCGATTTTACCAAGCTATCTACAACATAAAAATGATGCAAACTGGGCAAGTCTTGGAGCTTCAGGGGCAGTATCTGCTGTTCTATTTGCCTATATCCTGTTTCAGCCATGGAAACTGATTTTTGTATTTTTTATTCCAGTACCCGCTATTATTTTTGCAGTTCTCTATGTTGCTTATAGTATTTGGGCAGGTAAACGTGGCAATACGCATATTAATCATAGTGCCCATTTATGGGGTGTAGCTTACGGCGTAATTGTAACAATTTTGATTGAGCCGCGAGTGATTCCACATTTCTTAGATCAGCTTACCCGCTTACCGTTTTAAACTTAATATTTTTGAAAAGCCCGATATGGGCTTTTCTTTTTTTCTCATTTATTTATCACGATAAATTCTCAGATATTTTTCTGATTTTCTTTGATCAATTCCTTGTTTTGATTGCAAAAACCATCTGATTAAACTCAAGCCAATTCTTTTAATAATTCAGATGATACAATGAAGTACAAAGCTCTTTCATCTAGTCTTTCAATTGCATTATTTAGCTTATCTTTAGCTGGCTGTAACGATAATGATTCACAAGAAACCACGGTAAGTACTCCAAAGCAGCCCAATATTTTATTTATTATGGCCGATGACTTAGGCTATTCAGATTTAGGAGCATTTGGTGGTGAAATACATACGCCTAATATTGATAGTTTGGCGCAAGAAGGTCGACTGTTAACGGACTATCATACTGCACCCACTTGTTCCCCTACTCGCTCGCAACTTATTTCAGGAACTGATCATCACCTAGCAGGCATAGGTGCTATGGCAGAGCTTACACCAGACCATTTAAAAGGCCAGCCAGGTTACGAAGGCTATTTAAATGAACGCTCTTTATCAATTGCGCAGGTGCTCAAAGACAATGGTTATCGGACATATATTAGTGGTAAATGGCATTTGGGGCTAACTCCTGAAACCAATGCTCATGCCAAAGGTTTTGACCATTCATTTACCTTATTACAAGGTTTAGACCATCACTTTAAACAAGCCCCAAGCGCGTTTAAACGAAATTCAACCTATACCGAAGATGGGCAAATTATTCCAATTTCAGCATTACCTGATGACTTTTTCTCGACCAATTATTTTACCGATAAATTGCTGAGCTATTTAGAATCAGGTAAAAATAGCGGTAAGCCATTCTTTGCTTATGCTGCCTATACAGCACCTCACTGGCCTATACAGGCTCCAGCAGAATACCGTGACAAATATCGTGGCGTTTACGATGTCGGTTATGACGCCATTAGAAAAGCACGTATAGCACGCCAAAAACAGCTTGGAATTATTCCAGCAAACTTTGAAGCAGCAGAACCAATCGCCACTCAAAATGCACCACAAAAATATGGAAAATGGGAGGAGTTAACAGCTGAGCAGAAAGCACTTGAAGCCCGTAAAATGGAAATTTACGCAGGTATGGTAGAAAATCTTGATGCAAATGTAGGCCGAATTATCCAATACCTAAAACAAAATAATCTTTATGAAAATACTTTAATTTTCTTTGTTTCTGACAATGGTGCAGAAGGTTTCATTAGTGGTGGGTATGGCAGTGAATCTGGTTTTGATAACTCTGTAGCAAACGTAGGCACCCCTACTTCCTACCACTATATTGGACCACGTTGGGCTGAAGTCAGCGCGGCACCTTTTCATTTATGGAAAGATACAGCTGGCGAAGGTGCAACTACAGCTCCTGCTATTGTGAAATTACCAAATCAGAAAAAAGCTGAAGAAACTAATCATAGCTTCGCATCTGTACTCGATGTTTTTCCAACATTATTAGATTATGCCAATATTCCTGTACCTCAAGGACAATATAAAGGCCGAACCATTAATACACCAAGTGGTTACTCTTGGAAGTCTGTACTTGAAAATAAATCACAAACTATCCGTCCAGCCAATTTCAGCTTTGCCGATGAATTACACGGTAGTAAATATGCTAAACAAGGCGAATGGAAAATTGCACTTCAAGGACGCCCTGAATTAGGATCAGGTTCTTGGGAACTCTATAACATTGCTACTGATCGTGGTGAAAATCATAATGTTGCACAGCTTTATCCTGCAAAAGTTCAAGAGCTATTAGCGGTTTATCAGAAATATACTGAGCAAAATGGCGTACAGGAATATAACGCCAAATGAAATTAAAACTGCTTTTAAGTACTACACTCAGCCTGTTATTCATCACAGGCTGTAGTAAGTCTGAACATAAAGCTGACCTGAAAACAGTTTTACCAAAGCAAGCCACCTCATCGGCTGCTTTGGGTTCTATCGAACAGTGTAAAAGCTATATAGGGCTTCCTACAAACTGGCTTAAAAATAAAACCGCAGGTATGGTATTCATACCAGATGGACAATTTAATTTTGGTTCTGAAAAAGCTTATCCAGATGAACTTAACTTTGGGAAAAAACAACGGGAAGTTAAAGGTTTCTGGATTGATCAAACTGAAGTCACTGTTGCTCAATTCGCCAGTTTTGTAAAGGCAACTGGTTATATTACCGATGCTGAAAAACAAAAACAGGCTGCTGTTTTTACTCCAGATCCACGTCATCCCCAACAATGGTGGCAACTCAAATCAGGATATACATGGAAAACTCCAAATGGCAAAAATGGAGCTCTCCCTCCCCCTCATGAACCTGTAAGGTACGTGACGAAAAATGATGCTGAACATTATGCAGTTTGGCTAGGACGTGATTTACCAACAGAATTAGAATGGGAATACGCCGCTAAAGCAAACTCAAAAACTGACACACCTTTACACCAAGCACCTACCGATGAACATCAGCATCCACAAGCAAATTACTGGCAAGGCACATTCCCTTTTGAAAATTTGAATCACGACCATTTTACTGGTGTTGCTCCTGTCGGCTGTTTTAAATCCAACGGCTTTAAGCTATTCGATATGATTGGAAATGTTTGGGAATGGACATCCTCTCCCTATCAAGGTGCGCATGATCAACATATGGGTAATTATTCTGATTTAAGACAAAAAGAAATGAGCAGCACTCAATATGTGATTAAAGGAGGCTCATTTTTGTGTGCTGAAAATTACTGTTCACGTTACCGTAATAGTAGTCGCTACCCACAAGATTTTGATTTAGCCGCTACTCATGTAGGTTTTCGTACAATTTTACGTACGCCTTAATCGCTAAAAAAACTAGTTTGGAGTGTTGATATTTCTTAACCAAAAATAGATCGAAAAACAATCTAATAATTTCTATAGTAAATAATAAAAGGGAGAATGATAAAAAGAGAGAACAATATGATGAAAAAATTTCTAGTTTGTGCAGCAGCAATTTTCACACTATCACTATCGGCTTGTGCAGTTTATACCCCTGCTGGCAGTGTAGTAGTTGATCCGGATTCGCCTTATCACAATCATCCAGGAGATTTTTGTCCACCAGGTCAGGCCAAGAAAGGTCGTTGTTAAAAGTTTAGATAGACTATAAGCAAATTAATCTGACTGTTTAGAAAGATGATTTACAGCTTATGTATAGGGCTTCACCCAAAATTAGATGGGGCGAAACTAGAAAATTATGGTGTAAAAAAATCACCATATCCCCAAGATTTTTAAAAGACAATCTTACGTTGTCTTCCATCTAGTTTCACCCCAATTCTTTCTTATTCCGTTTGACTTTTCTTATCGTTTAATAAAAAAGTCTAGTTTTTTACTCATCATCGTATCTTTTTTATTGATACATTTTGAACATTTTATCTTCAGCTTAGATCTGATGAATTCGCTCTATACAAAATAATCATTTATGTAACGTAAGTCTATAAAAATGTTCTAGAAATGTGAAAAAAAATGAAGTTAAAATGAGATCAAATTATCATAAAAACTCACTCAAACCACCTTCATCACAAAAATAATTTAATTTTCATTTTGTCAGTTATTGCCACTCGTTTCTTTTAATTGGCATAGATAATGTATACACCTGTATATTAATACTACCGTCCAAGTGAGATATTTTATGTCCAGCCAGAGTCCAGACGAAGGTCTACAATTTCCGATACACGCTTCAACAAAAAAACAAAGTACTTCTCGCACAGGCCAAGAGATTTTGTCAGAAGCTTTATCTATTGTAGATAATAAAACTGCTCAACAGATTTTGACTGAAAAAAACTGGCGGAAAAACTATCCAAGATACTTTAAATCACTTGTTCAACATGGGCTTTCTAATAACAATAACCCGATTACTATCGCCAAACAGGGTTTACATAAGGCTCATCATCTTTTTGACTATTTCCGCGATGGTAAACACTATCTTTTAAAAGATGCTTTGCACATCCCTACCACTAAGCCTTTAAATACAGTTAGATTTAAAGGTGAAAGTGAAGCTGCACCAGAATGGTATGTTCCATATAAAGGCCAAAAACTTAGCGGGCAAAGCTTACTTGATCAAATTCAAAAATGGGAAAATGCAGGTATTATTGAACCAAGCCATGCCAAGGCTTTACGTGAAGCTGCCGCTCATCCAGAATGGTTTGATTTATCTGATCGAACCATGGTTCTGTTTGGTGCGGCTTCAGAAGCTGGTCCTTTACCTTGGTTAGCAAAATGGAAAGCGAATATTGTTGCAATTGATTTACCGAACCCAAGAGTTTGGGGGAAAATTTTAAATACAATTCAGCAAGGAAACGCAACGCTGATTGCACCTACAATTGAATCAGTTGACTCAACAGCAAAAGCTTCTGAATTAAGAGATAAATTAGGTGCCAATTTACTGACTCAAATACCAGAAATTGCTCAGTGGTTAGTTCAATTTCCTCAAAAATTAGATTTAGCTGCTATTGCTTATCTAGATGGTGAAAAACATGTCCGCGTCTCAATGGCTATGGACAGTATTATGCAATATGTGAGTGAACATAAAGCTGATACAAGCTTAATGTTTATGTGTACTCCAACCGATGTTTACGCAGTACCTAAAGAAGTTGCAGAGGCAGCTCAAGAGAAATTTAAATCTCGTTCACAACTACAAAAAATGGCTGCAAAAGGTGTCTCTACACTATCGCTCAAACGTTTTTTCCAAGCACCTTATCAAGACTTGATTACCAGCGAAAATGGCAAAACTTATGGTATTGCAGACTGCTTGGTAGTTGAACAAGGGCCAAACTACGCATTAGCTAAACGTATTCAACAATGGCGAGCAACACTTGCCCGCTATCAAGGCCAACGCGTGAGTATTAATATTGCCCCTTCTACCACAACTCATTCGGTCACAAAAAATCCACTCCTTAAAGCCGCTTTTAACGGTGCGGAACTTTTTGATGTAGAAGCGTTTAGTCCAGAAACCACAAATGCCATTATGGCGGCACTCTGGATCCATGACTTAAGAAATGAATCTTCTGTCGCAAATCCTGAAACTGTGCTTGACCATCCTCTAGAGTTGATGATGGAAGGTGCCAACCATGGCGGTCTATGGCGTGTAGCTTATTTAGCCCGTACAGCCCTTCCTTTTGCTGCAATCTATGGTTTTGCGGCCGAAAAGCTTCCATTTAAGAAATTTTCTAAAAAATAATGAAGTTAAAAGCCCAATTTTAGAATTGGGCTTTTTTATACAATTATTTGTTTTGACTATGCGTTAAATACTTTTGCATTTCATCAGGTGGAACCATACCTCCACCAGTCGCCCATACCACATGTGTCACATGCTGTAACTTTACAGCTGACAATTCATGCAAGGCCAAATAATCAGGAGTAGTTTGCACATAATATGGCCCCATCATGCCTGCCGCTGCCGAGGGCTCAACTTGGATATTCTCAGTTTGATTTAAAAGCGCAATCAGCTCATATAAACATTCATCATGAATGGTGTAGTAACCGTCAATTAACTGCTGCATAGCACGGCCGACAAAACCAGAAGCACGGCCAACAGCCAATCCATCTGCAGCAGTAATGTTATCTAAACCAATATCGTTTACTGAAATCTGATCATGCAGCCCTGTATAAACACCTAGTAACATACATGGAGAGTGAGTCGGTTCTGCAAATATACAATGTACATGCTCACCAAAAGCGAGTTTTAACCCAAAACTCACTCCACCAGGGCCACCACCGACACCACATGGCAAATAAACAAATAATGGGTGTTCTGCATCGACTTTAATCTGTTTTTGCTCACACTGTTGTTTTAAGCGTATTCCTGCTACTGCATAACCTAAAAATAGAGTCGTCGAATTCTCATCATCAATAAAAAAACAATTTGGATCTTGTTCTGCTGCTTTACGTCCCTGCTCTACAGCGACACCATAATCACTGGCGTATTCCACAACATTGACACCTAATGAACGCAGTTTATCTTTCTTCCACTGTCTTGCATCAGCAGACATATGCACGGTCACTCTAAAACCGAGCTTCGCGCTCATAATACCGATTGATAAACCAAGATTACCTGTAGAACCTACTGCAATTTGATATTTGGAAAAAAATGCTCGAAATGCATCTTGGTCAAGTTGACTGTAATCATCATCTAACTTGAGAAGCCCTGCCTCAATTGCTAACTTTTCAGCATGAGCCAAGACTTCATAAATTCCACCACGTGCCTTAATTGAACCCGAAATAGGTAAATGACTATCTTTTTTAAGCCAAAGCTTTCCAGTAAGCTTCTGTTGTTTTTCTACAGATAAGGCTTGTTGCATATCTGCAATTTCAACTAGTTCTGATTCAATTTTTCCATGTAGTGCTTGAGTTTCTGGAAATACTTTTGCTAAGTAAGGTGCAAAACGTTCTAGCCTTGCTTCGGCATCTTTTACATCTTGCTCTGTAAGTCCTACTTTCGCGAGAGCTTCTTTTAAAGGATAACGGCTCGGATTAAACCAAAATGTTTCTTGGTAATCTTGTAATGTTTGAATGAGTGGGAATTGTTGTTTGAGTTGATCGAGTTGAACCGTTTTCATCCTATATCCTTTCATCAATTTTTGAGCTAGTCACCTAGCAATAAGTATTTGCAGTAATCATTCATTCTTTACTGAGTTTATTTGAAAAAAGCGATCTTTTTTTTAAATGTGACAATAAAAAAGCCACTAATAATAGTGACTTTTTAGATTTAAGCAGACAACTTAAATGAACTTTAAGAACAACCAATATAAACCACCTGACAAACAGATGGTCGCAGGTAAAGTAAATATCCAAGCTGACAAAATTGTCTTAATGGTATTAAAGTTTAGACCTGATTTATTTGCAACCATGGTACCCGCAACAGCACTGTTTAAAACATGAGTAGTTGAAACTGGCATACCTAAACCATCTGCTGCTGCAATAGTACTCATTGCAATAAGCTCAGCAGACATACCTTGACCATAAGTCATATGGTTCTTACCAATACGCTCACCTACAGTCACCACAATACGTTTCCAACCAACCATAGTGCCAAGACCAAGTGCTAATGCAACCGCAACTTTCACCCAGTTTGGAATGTACTGTAAGAATGAATCCAAGCTACCGCGATAATCTTTCACAAGCTTTTTCTGTGAATCATCCATTTTTGGTAAAGCATCTGCTTTGTCCAAACGTTTAAACGTGGTTGTGCTTAAATACATATCATTACGAATTTCACTAATCGCAGCTTCAGGAATATCTTTTAAGTCGCTATAGCTAGAAACACGAGCACCTAAATGATCAGTCATACTTGCCAATGCAGGTACAACTTCAGGTGTCTGTTGCTTGGTTTGAATATATTTAGTTAAAACTTCACGCGCTTTTTCATCAGTCAATTCTTGCTGATTATGGTTTAACAAAACAGCAGTTTGAGAAGAAAGTTGGTGGAATGATTGAACCTGTTGTGTATCTAGGTTTTTATTTATTGAATAAGCTAACGGTACTAAACCAACCAAAATGAGCATGATGAGACCCATACCTTTTTGGCCGTCATTTGAACCGTGTGCAAAACTTACACCTGTACAGGTAAAGATTAAAATTGCACGAATGATTGCTGGTGGTGGCTTATTACCTTCAGGTGGCTGGAATAATTCTAATTGGCGTTTGAAAATAGTTTTAACCAACAAGAATAAGATTGCTGCAAAAGCAAAACCAATTAAAGGTGAAAATAATAATGCCTTACCTACTTTAATCACCTGATCCATATCTACACCACTGGTCGTTACGCCAGTCGATGCACTCAATAGATGGTTCATAATACCCACACCCAAGATTGAACCAATCAAGGTGTGAGAGCTAGAAGCTGGGATTCCTAAGAACCAAGTACCAAGGTTCCAAAGAATTGCAGCGATTAACAATGCAAAAACCATTGCAAAGCCAGCACCGCTACCCATGTTCATGATAAGTTCAACAGGAAGCAATGCAATAATGCCATAAGCAACAGCACCACTTGCGACCATTACCCCAAGAAAATTACAAAAACCAGCCCACATGACTGCAACTGGTGCAGGCAATGCATTTGTATAAATGACCGTTGCAACTGCATTAGCAGTATCGTGGAAACCGTTTACAAATTCAAAGCCCAATGCAATGAAAAGTGCAGTAGATAAAAGAATAACCGAATAAAGGCTCAAAGGTGGAACATGCGCTAAATCAGCACTAACCTGAAACCCAATATAAATAAGTGTTGCAACAATAATCGTCAGAAACACCGGCATAAAAAATTTCGGTGTTGGGACGTGTACATTCGTCGATTTTGCTTGCAGGTTTGCCGCAAGTTTTGAATCCGAAACAGGGGGTAGATTAGAATTCATGCAGACGGTAAGAGGATAATAAAATCCTCTGTATTCTTAAATTAAATTATGACAATTATATGACAAAGAGCCGCCTGATGAAGTCAATTTTTTATATTTTGACCTCATTTGATGCACCTTTCCCCGATCATTTTTATTTTATTTTTAAAATACAATAACTTAATTCATTATTTATGAGCTCCTTTTGTGCTTATTTTTACAGCAAAAAAATAAATAAAATGGCCTATATGTCTATTTTTCATACAGAACAACTGTAATATTTCGGCATATTGAGCATGAAATATTTCAATATCATGATCATTTGATGAATATTTCATGAAAATTCTTTCGTTTTTGTCATAAAACACGCTCTTTATTATTTTTTTACTTATTGTCTCATGACCTTCGTAGGTCATCATTTGTGCTGCTATTCTGTTACAATAGCGCCGCATTTTTAAATTCATATAAAAGATCGGGGTTTTCTATGTCTACGCTTGCCACCCTAAAAGCGCTTCTTGCTAAACGCATTCTGATTATTGATGGTGCTATGGGAACCATGATCCAGCGCCATAAATTAGAAGAAGCCGACTACCGTGGTGAGCGTTTTGCCGATTGGGCACATGACTTAAAGGGTAATAATGACCTTTTAGTTTTGACACAACCTCAAATTATTCAAGGCATTCATGAAGCTTATCTTGATGCTGGTGCGGATATTATTGAAACCAACAGCTTTAATGGCACGCGTGTTTCAATGTCTGACTATCACATGGAAGATCTTGTTCCAGAGATTAACCGTGAAGCAGCACGTTTAGCCAAAGCAGCTTGTGAAAAGTATTCAACTCCAGAAAAACCACGTTTTGTTGCTGGTGTACTTGGGCCTACATCGCGTACTTGTTCAATTTCACCGAATGTAAATGACCCTGCTTTTCGTAACATTACCTTTGATGAGTTAAAAGAAAACTACATTGAAGCGACTCATGCACTGATTGAAGGCGGTGTAGATATCATTTTGATTGAAACCGTATTTGATACATTAAACTGTAAAGCAGCGATTTTTGCAGTCAAAGAAGTCTTTAAACAAATTGGTCGTGAATTACCAATTATGATTTCAGGGACAATTACCGATGCATCAGGTCGTACTTTAACGGGTCAGACTGCAGAAGCTTTCTGGAACTCTGTGCGCCATGGTGATTTGCTTTCAATTGGTTTTAACTGTGCCCTTGGTGCAGATGCCATGCGTCCTCACGTAAAAACCATTTCCGATGTCGCAGATACTTTCGTTTCAGCACACCCCAATGCAGGCTTACCAAACGCATTTGGTGGATATGACGAAACACCTGAGCAAACTGCAGCTTTCTTAAAAGAATTTGCTGAAAGCGGTTTAATTAATATTACTGGTGGTTGCTGTGGTACGACACCAGACCATATTCGCGCTATTGCTAATGCAGTTAAAGACATTGCGCCTCGCCAAGTACCTGAAACCGTACCTGCTTGTCGCCTAAGTGGTTTAGAGCCATTTAATATTTATGATGACTCTCTCTTTGTAAACGTTGGTGAACGTACTAACGTTACCGGTTCTAAAAAATTCTTACGTCTTATTCGTGAAGAAAACTTTGCAGAAGCTTTAGAAGTTGCACAGCAACAAGTGGAAGCTGGCGCGCAAATTATCGACATTAACATGGATGAAGGGATGCTCGATTCGCAAAATGCGATGGTGCATTTCTTAAACCTTGTAGCATCAGAACCTGATATTTCACGTGTGCCAATCATGATTGACTCATCCAAATGGGAAATCATTGAAGCTGGCTTAAAATGCGTACAAGGTAAACCAGTTGTTAACTCCATTTCCTTAAAAGAAGGTTATGACGAGTTTGTCGAAAAAGCCCGCCTCTGCCGTCAATATGGTGCCGCAATTATTGTAATGGCATTTGATGAAGCTGGACAGGCTGACACTGCTGAACGTAAACGCGAAATCTGTAAGCGTTCATACGATATTCTAGTGAATGAAGTGGGCTTCCCTGCTGAAGATATTATTTTTGACCCGAACGTGTTCGCAGTGGCAACTGGTATTGAAGAACACAACAACTATGCGGTCGATTTTATTGAGGCAACAGGTTGGATTAAACAAAACTTACCACATGCCATGATTTCTGGTGGTGTATCGAACGTTTCGTTCTCGTTCCGTGGTAATGAACCAGTTCGTGAAGCCATTCACTCGGTGTTCTTGTACCATGCCATTAAGCAAGGCATGACCATGGGTATTGTGAACGCTGGGCAAATGGCAATTTATGATGATATTCCAGCCGAGCTAAAAGAAGCAGTTGAAGATGTTATCTTAAACCAAAACCAAGGTGAATCAGGTCAAGCTGCGACTGAGAAACTGCTTGAAGTAGCAGAAAAATACCGTGGACAAGGTGGCGCAGCTAAAGAAGCTGAGAACCTTGAATGGCGTAATGAGTCGGTTGAAAAACGTCTTGAATATGCACTAGTTAAAGGTATTACGACTTATATTGACCAAGACACCGAAGAAGCTCGCTTAAAATCAAAACGTCCTTTGGATGTGATTGAAGGGCCGCTGATGGACGGTATGAACGTGGTTGGTGACTTGTTCGGTTCAGGCAAAATGTTCTTACCACAGGTTGTAAAATCTGCCCGTGTAATGAAACAAGCTGTAGCATGGCTCAACCCGTACATTGAAGCTGAAAAGGCTGAAGGACAATCTAAAGGTAAAGTCCTGATGGCAACTGTTAAGGGTGACGTACACGATATTGGTAAGAATATTGTTGGCGTAGTACTTGGCTGTAATGGTTATGACATTGTTGACCTTGGTGTGATGGTCCCTTGCGAGAAGATCTTACAAACTGCAATTGATGAAAAATGTGACATCATCGGCTTGTCTGGGCTGATCACTCCATCTTTAGATGAAATGGTATTTGTTGCGAAAGAAATGCAACGCAAAGGCTTTAACATTCCTTTATTGATTGGTGGCGCGACTACTTCTAAAGCGCATACGGCAGTAAAAATTGATCCTCAGTATCAGAATGATGCAGTAATTTATGTTGCCGATGCTTCACGTGCTGTAGGTGTTGCTACAACCTTGCTTTCTAAAGACATGCGAGGTGCATTTATTGAAGAACACCGTGCTGAATATGCCAAAATTCGTGAACGTTTAGCCAACAAACAACCAAAAGCGGCCAAACTGACTTATAAAGAGTCGGTTGAAAATGGTTTTAAAATTGATGAAAGCTACGTGCCACCAAAACCAAATCTTTTAGGAACACAAGTTTTAAAGAATTATCCGCTTGCAACACTCGTGGATTATTTTGACTGGACACCATTCTTTATTTCATGGAGCTTGGCAGGTAAATTCCCGAAAATTTTAGAAGATGAAGTGGTTGGTGAAGCTGCAACTGACTTGTACAACCAAGCTCAAGCAATGTTGAAAGATATTATCGACAATAACCGTTTTGATGCTCGTGCCGTATTCGGTATGTTCCCTGCTCAGCGCACTGATGCAGACACAGTGAGCGTATTTGATGAAGCGGGGCAAAATGTTACGCATACTTTTGAGCACTTACGCCAGCAATCTGACAAAGTGACAGGTAAACCAAACTTGTCTTTGGCAGATTACATTCGTAATGACCGCGAGCAGCAGGACTACTTAGGCGGATTCACTGTATCGATTTTTGGTTCAGAAGAATTGGCAAATGAATACAAAGCCAAAGGTGATGATTACTCTGCAATTTTAGTTCAGTCACTAGCCGACCGTTTTGCAGAAGCTTTTGCCGAACACTTACATGAACGCATTCGTAAAGAGTTCTGGGGTTATAAAGCTGATGAACAGCTTAGTAATGAAGAACTGATTAAAGAGAAATATGTCGGTATTCGCCCTGCACCAGGTTACCCTGCTTGCCCTGAGCACTCTGAAAAAGCAGTATTGTTTGACTGGTTAGGTTCTACCGACAAAATTGGTACTAAACTGACTGAACACTTTGCAATGATGCCGCCATCTTCGGTAAGTGGTTTCTATTATTCTCATCCACAAAGTGAATACTTTAACGTAGGTAAAATCTCTCAAGACCAACTTGAAGATTATGCAAAACGTAAAGGTTGGACACTGGATGAAGCAAAACGCTGGTTAGGACCGAATTTAGATGATTCGATTGTTTAAGCTTAAGTAACAATATTAAAGCCTCTAAAATGTAGAGGCTTTAATATATAAATATTGATAGTGACAATGATTTTATTTTAATCTAAAATCAAGAAAAAATTATATATTAAAGTTACTTATGGAAATGGATGAAAATCAAAAGAAGGAGCAGTTTAGTAAAGCTTTTGTTTCAGCAATATCAGCTCAATCTGGATTAAGAATTGACTCTATTTCTGTTGATGATGACAGTATTGACTTAATAATAAGAGGTAAAAACTTTTCAGGTATATTCCGTAATCCCCAAATAGATATACAATTAAAATGTACAGCAAATGATGAGGGTGATAAAGATAATTTAAAATTTGTTCTTCCTATAAAAAATTATAATGATCTTAGAGGAAATAATATAGTTACCCCTAGATATTTATTTGTTGTAATAGTCCCTAAAAACTGCATAGATTGGCTAATTCATTTAGAGGATTTTTCAACAATAAAACATTGTTGTTATTATTATTCATTACTTAACCACCCTGAAAAAAATAATAAAAAAAGCGTAACACTACTTATTCCACGCACCCAAAAACTAACATCTGCAACTATGTTAGAATTACTAGAAAGTGCCAGTAATGGTAAAAGCATTGGAGCCAATCATGATTAAAGAAATAGACTTTAGCTCTTTCAGTCTTGATTGCTTAACTGCTTATTTAGACTCTAAAAAATGGATAATATCTACTAAAGTTAAATCTAACAATTTTCAGATTTGGCACAGACCTGAGAAAAAATTCTATGATTATGAAATTGTACAACCATTAGATATAACCGTACTCGGCTATAAACAACGTTTGTATGAATTATTAAATACTTTATCTGAATTTGAAAATCGTGATATATCACTGATTACCCAAGAAATAGAGTATTATAATTATGATATTTTAAAAGTCCGTTTAATTGGTGAAGATCTAAAAGAAGGCTTTATAAATTTGCAGGATGGTGTATTACTTTTCGAAAAAGTAAAAAATCTAATAATTTCCATACTTCATTCAACTGCAACTAAAAGAAGTTTCTACACAAGCCCAATTCCCGTGGCTTTTGAGAACTATTACAATTCTCTTAAATTTGGCCAAACTGAACACGGTAGCTATATTGTAAATGTTTTAGCACCTCATCAATCTGATATAGAAAATCATTTAGAACCAATCGAAAACGATCTAACTAGTAATATTAGTGAAAATTTTGATCATACACTTCGTGCGTTAAATACTGCCTTAATAAAATATAAAAATAAACAAAAGATTAGCTTTTTCCAAGAGTCAGTTTCAAATGGTGTTAGTGCTAACTTATGTGACTCTTTAATAGGAATGAGTGGTAAAAATGAAAACTATGATATTGAAATTTCTATAAAGTCCAGAAAAACTAAAGTTACTAGTACACATCTTTTCAACTCATCTTCGATTCAATATATGAAAATAGCCACTGATTTTCTTAAAGGCCAAAATTCTATAGAGAATTATACAGTTATAGGCACTGTTATAAATTTAAAACAACAGCCTAATGAAAATTATGGAACAGTTACTATAAAATTCAAACATGATGGAAAAATAAGAAGTATAAAGTTACGTCTTGAAAATTCTGATTATCTTGAAGCAGTAAAAGCCCATGCAAATAAAAAAACTGTTTCAATTAAGGGTGACTTATATATCAGTGGAAAAAATACTGATCTTTTAAATTTTAAAAAACTAATTATAACTGATCAAATTACTCTTGACTTTTTATAGGATTACCAAAGATTTATTACACAAATAATAAAAAAATTTATTAACAATAGATTTTAAATTGAGCAAGAGAATTGTTAAACGATTTGAATTTCCTCAACTCTTAAGTGATGCATCATCTCTCGAACAAATATAAAGTAGGTAAAAATATAAAGCTGATCTGGAGCCACTTGGCTTGTGTAGTAGCTCAAACGCTCTATAAAATCATTAAATCCATGCTCAAGCTCGAGACGGCTGATTTGTTTTTTAGCGCTAAAAAATAACTCACTAAGTTGTGTCATGGCAGTATCAGAGGTAATGGCTACACCACTTATCTTTAAATTTCTGAGTGGCTTTGACTCGATGATTTCTTCAATGAAATAAATCATCTTTTCGATAGCAAGTTCATCAATTACACCATGACTAATACTTCTTGAATCAACAAAACCCAAGACCTGTTCGAGTTGGATGCGTTGGTTGTCTATGTCAAATGACAAGCCATTAAGACCAAGCGAAAATTTTAAAACTGAGACAGAATGAGTCATAAAAATAGCTTACCGCTGAGTTTTATTAATAGGACTAGGACCAGTTTGTTCAATAGTTAGAGTTAACAGCGCTAATCATCATTAACACTATATATAATAAAAAACTCTTTAAAAAGACGAAAAATCAATCTTATATTCATGCAATCTAACTATTAAAAAATAGAGCATAAGCATGAAAAAACTAGCAATTTTAGGTGTTACGATTTACAGCTTTGCACAACTGGCAAATGCAGCAACCTTAAATGTAAAGCCATATGGCACGACTCAAGACGGTCAAAAAGTTGAACTCTATACCATGAGCAATAACAAAGGAGTCTCGGTATCTTTTATTAGTTTCGGTGGTGTAATTACCCAGATTTTGACTCCCGATGCACAAGGCAAACAAAATAATATTGTTTTGGGCTTTGATGACTTAAAAGGCTATGAAGTCACTGATACCAAGGAAGGCATTCATTTTGGCGGATTAATTGGTCGTTATGCGAACCGGATTGGTAATGCTAAATTTAGCTTAGATGGAAAAACGTATAACCTCGAAAAAAATAATGGCCCGAACTCATTACATAGCGGCAATCCTGGTTTTGATAAACGTGTTTGGCAAGTTAAACCCCTCGTCTCTCAAGGTGAAACCGTTAAAGCTTCTCTGAAGTTAACCAGTCCAAATGGTGATCAAGGTTTTCCCGGAAAATTAGATGTAGAAGTAATCTACAGTCTTTCAGATCAAAATGAATTCAAGATTGAATATAAAGCCAAAACTGATCAACCGACAGTCGTCAACCTTACCAATCATAGTTATTTCAACTTATCAGGCGCTGGCAATAATCCTTATGGTGTGCTCGATCATGTAGTACAACTCAATGCAGACCGTATATTAGTAACCGATCAAAACTCTTTACCAACAGGTGAAATTGCTTCAGTTACAGGTACGCCTTTTGACTTTCGGAAGCCTAAAGCAATCGTAAAAGATATTCGAGCGAATAATCAGCAACTCGCCTATGGATATGGCTATGATCAAACTTGGGTAATTAATCAAAAGTCTCAAGGGAAACTCAATCTTGCAGCGATTGTGGTTGACCCAAAATCTAAACGGACCATGCAAGTCTTAACCACTGAACCAAGTGTCCAAATGTATACAGCCAATCATTTACTCGGAAATATTGTTGGCGCAAATGGCGTACTCTACCGACAAGCAGACGCGCTAGCATTAGAAACGCAGCATTTTCCAGACAGCCCAAATCAACCGGCTTTCCCGTCTACACGTTTGAACCCAAACCAAACTTATAACAGTGTTACCGTATTTAAGTTTGGTGTTCAAAAATAGTCTTTTAATTAGAGATATATTTGGCTAAAAAAGACTCCCAGCTGAATATGACTGAGAGTCTTTTCATTTATTTAACCTTTGTGTTTGGTAAAAGTACTGTTGCAAAACCAAGTAATGGCAACAATGAGCATAAACCAAATACCCATTCAATACCGTTAATATCCGCTAAATGCCCTAGCCCCGCTGCGGCAATACCACTTACCCCAAACATCAGACCAAACATTAAACCCGCAATCATACCCACACGGCCCGGAACAGCTTCTTGCGCATACACCACCATCGCTGCAAAAGCAGACGACAACACCAAACCAGCAATAATTGAGAAAACCGTTGTCCAAAACAAGTTTGCATACGGCATCATTAATGCAAAGGGTGCCATACCAACAAATGAAACCCAAATCACAGCTTTACGGCCAATCTTATCGCCAATTGGACCACCAGCAAATGTACCTACAGCCACAGCTGCCAAAAAGGCAAATAAGTGTAATTGAGCTGTTTGAATGCTGATATGGAACTTTTGAATTAAGTAAAAGGTAAAGTAGTTACTAATGCTCGCAATGTAGGTAAATTTGGCAAACATCAACAAACTAATTGTGCCCAAGGCGATAATGAGCTTACGGCCATGCAATTTAGTATGTGCTTGGGTAGCACGCGCAACTACCTGACTTTTAGCATGACTCACGGTCCAACGGCTTACGCCAAATAAAACCCAAATTGCTAAAAGTGCAAATATCACCAAACCCGCAACTGCATGCTGCCCAAATGGAACAATTAATAACGCTGCTAATAATGGGCCAATCGCAGTACCTGTGTTTCCGCCCACTTGGAAAGTCGACTGAGCTGTACCGAAGCGCCCGCCCGATGCCATTCGTGCTACCCGTGAAGCTTCTGGATGAAAGGTTGCGGACCCGACTCCAATCAGTGCAGATGCACATAACAACACAGCAAAACTTGGTGAAAAGGCTAACAAGATAATGCCGCAGAATGTGACGACCATTCCGAGTGGAAGAAGATACGGTTTTGGATGTTTATCGGTATAAAGTCCAATCCAAGGCTGTAGCAAAGAACCTGTAATTTGATATACAAACGAAATCAGGCCAACCTCCGCAAAACTCAGCGAAAAGTTTGCTTTTAGCATTGGATAGATAGCTGGTAGCACCGCTTGAATTAAATCATTCAGTAAATGTGCGACTGCCACGGCGCCTACAATTTTAATAATCATTCCTTGAGGCTGATCATTTGCAACGGTATTGGCAATACCATCTTTCAATTGTATTGAAGACGTCATACCTGAAAAACTCCAATATTTTTAAATGAGATGCTTATTGTAAATTGTCGCTTATAAAGTTATCTTCCAATAATTATCGTATAAGTGACAATTTCTAGGATAATTTATGTCCGATTCTCTTATTCAGTCCGATTTGTCTGAACTGGTGATTGGGCTATCTTCCGAGCATTCTTACCGAGAAATCACCCCTACCCATACGCATACACGTGCGCAGTTTTTATATGCATCTACTGGAACTATTCAGGTGTTTACACCGAATAATGTGTGGATTGTGCCACCCATGTGTGCGTTATGGATTCCAGCACATGTAGAGCACAGTGTGATTTCACTGAGTCACGTGAAGTTAAATACGGCATTGGTTGAAGTAAATGCAGCCGCTCTAATGGGACAACATTGCTTTATTATTCGGGTGAGTAACCTGTTGCATGAACTTTTAATACGTTTAAATGAAATTGAACGAGAGGAAACTCCAAATACAGCAACCTCTCAAGAGCTTTCCCGTTCTTTACAAATTTTGATTTTTGAAGAAATACATCGGGCCAATTTATTGCCTATCCAGATACCGTGGCCGAAAGACAAAAGACTCTTAAAAATTTGCCAAGAGTTATTACATATGCCTGATAGTTCAAAAGATTTAACAGATTGGGCTGATGATATTGGCACGAGTTCTAGAACTTTAATGCGTATGTTCCAGAAAGAAACCGGGCTATCTTATCGGGCATGGATACAGCAAATGCATATTGCACTTGCCTTGAGTAAAATCGCGAATGGTGAATCTATTTCTCAAATTTCAGAGTCACTGGGGTATACAAACCCCAGCGCGTTCAGTGCGATGTTTAAGCGACATCTAGGAAAAACACCTCAGCAATTTAGAAGTGCCGCGATGTCGCTATAAGTCTTTTTTTTTGCAGGGAGGTCATGCTTTTCGAGCAAATCATCGAAATCGTGATAAACATGAAGTTCTCTGTCTTTACCAGTTCTCGCATGATCTAGACGCTGTTCTGGATCGACTAAAACAAGTGTATGTCCATCATCAATTAAACGATCTAAGCCTTCTAAAAACATACGTTTACCCACATCGTGGATAAGTGAAATCTGGGTTAAATCAATGACGATTGTGCTTTGATCAATTGTCTCGTCTTGTAAAATACGCAATAACATTTCAGCTTCAGTAAACTTCAACACACCACGCAGCACATACACACTCAATGATGCATCTTTTCCAGTGCGATAATGGCTTTGTACAATGGTTTGTGCAGAAGGTGTTCCTTCCATGAGGTGTAACCCCATGTCACGAGATAATCGTTCTAAAATATCGATACCTCGAACACTATGACCATGCTCATCTAGTCGAGGTGAAAAAGCAGCCATACTGACCTGACCAGGTAGCACGCCCAAGATACCACCTGCTACACCACTTTTAGCAGGAATACCTACAGTTGAAAGCCAGTCACCCGCAGCATCATACATACCGCAGCTCATCATGACACTAAGTACTTGTCTAACCACAGATCGGTTTAATAAGCGCTTTCCAGTTTTAGGGTCGACTCCACCATTGGCAAGTACACTGCCCATGCGTACCAAATCTTTCACTGTAACCATAATCGCGCATTGGCGAATGTAACCATTCACAATATCGACTGGGTCAGTTTCTAAAATCCCCACTGTTCGCAACATATAACCGATCGAAAGATTACGGTAGGCTGTTTTGACTTCCGAATCATAAACAGACTCATCAAAACTTAATTCGCGGCCTGCAAGCTCGCTCATAAAACGGCGTAGAATTTCTGCGCTGTGCAAACCATGTTTGACCTGAATCAAGGAATGTACAGTAATTGCGCCAGAGTTAATCATTGGATTTTTTGGTCGGCCATCTTTACCCAATGAAATTTCATTAAAGGCTTCCCCTGACGGCTCCACCCCTACTTTCGCGAGTACTGCATCAATGCCAAGTTGTTGCAAAACGTAGGCATATACAAAAGGTTTAGAAATCGATTGTATGGTGAACTCAACATCATCATCGCCGACCGAATAAATTTCACCATCTACCGTAGACATTGCTAAAGCTAATCGATTTGGGTTTGCATTTGCCAACTCAGGAATATAATCGGCGAGATGACCGCTGTTATCGACGTCACAGGCTTCTATAACATTTGCCAAATAATCTGGGAGAGGGGTTTTCATGGTCAGTAACCTTAAATGAGGAGATTTACAACATCGCGCAAAATTTCAGCACAACCTGCTGATAATATTAAAATTATATCTTTTGTAATGATTTAAATATCACGCTATAAGTATTGTAATTCCTATAACTTCCCCATTTCAAGCTCATTATAGGTTTTTCAAAACTTTAAACTGAAGATTAGCTTATTCTTTCTACAAACAAGATCCCATTTAAATGATCAATTTCATGTTGAACAATACGAGCAGGAAAACCATGAAAAACGCTTTCAATCGTCTCACCCTGAAGTGTTAAGTATTTCACCTTAACCATTTCTGCGCGTTCAACTTGTCCACGTTCGTCTGGCACACTTAAGCAGCCTTCTTCACCTAAACACACTTCGTTTGAGAACTCTAAAATTTCAGGATTTACCATAACCACAGCATCCATTTCAGGTGCATCCGGATAGCGTGGATTTGGTCGAGATGCCACAATAATGACGCGTTTAGAGATATACACTTGCGGTGCTGCAATCCCCACCCCATTACGTTCAAGCATTGTTGCATGCATAGCGTCAGCAAGTTGATAAAGCCAATTACTGTTTAGCTCATTTGCCGAAACAGGAGCCGCAATTAGTTTTAAAATATCTTCACCACGCTTCGCGACAGGTAAAACCACACTCATCCTTTGAATCTCTAATTAATCTGGCTATGACAAGTTTTATTGTGTCGCTGAACGAAACAAAAGAAAAGCCATTCCTACATCTGTTTTTGTTTTATCTAAAGCGTTTTTTGTTTTAAGGCTTTTTTAGCTTACTAAGTAAAATCCACACATCCCTATAGAACAAATTTCCTCCATTTACTTTTATTTCACTTTTCCATTAATATCCTAACTTCAATTACAACAACTAAGTAAAAAATGGATCAAGAATTAACTTTGCAGGACGCGAACTACCTCACTAAAGAAGATAAACGAACCCTCGCCCTTTCTTCATTGGGTGGCGCTTTAGAGTTTTACGATTTTGTGATTTATGTATTTTACGCAAAAATCATTTCCGACCTCTTTTTTCCAAGCACGCTTAGTCCGTTTTGGGCCATGCTCAACACTTACGGCATTTTTGCAGCAGGTTACTTTTTCCGCCCTTTAGGCGGGGTTGTCATGGCCCATTTTGGTGACTTGGTCGGGCGTAAGAAGCTCTTTTCACTTTCAATTTTGCTGATGGCACTGCCTACCCTGTTTATCGGGATTTTGCCCACCTTTGAAAATATCGGATATTTGGCACCGCTACTTTTATTGCTTATGCGTGTGGTGCAAGGGATTGCGATTGGGGGTGAAATTCCAGCTGCATGGACCTTTGTATCTGAACACGTCCCTGAGAGAAAAATCGGACTGGCAAATGGGTTACTCACCGCTGGGCTTTCTTTAGGAATTTTACTGGGTGCACTGATGTCTTTATGGATTTCACTGAATTTTAGTGAAGCACAAATCCATGACTGGGCTTGGCGTATACCTTTTATTGCAGGTGGTATTTTTGGTCTAGTTGCACTTTATTTAAGAACGTATTTAAAAGAAACACCTGTATTTAAAGCCATGCAGGCACGTAAAGAAATTTCAAAAGAAATGCCTGTAAAACAAGTCTTAAAAACGCATAAAACAGCCGTTGCGATTGGCATGTTATTTACATGGTTTTTAACGGGCTGTGTAGTGGTGGTGATTTTAGCCATGCCAAATTTGTTGATTGGTTCATTTGGTTTTGATCGTGAACAGACTTTTGAAATGCAAAGTGCAGCCATTATCATGCAAATGGTCGGCTGTATTTTGGCAGGTTATTTTGCTGACCGTTTTGGTTGTGGCAAAGTCATGATGGTCGGTGCGCTTGCTGTGGCACTTACAGCGGCAGTTTTTTATAACAGTTTAGGTCATGCCGCACATTCAACCATTTTTGGTTTATATATGTTGTTAGGTCTATGCTCAGGTACTGTCGGCATGGTGTCGAGCAGTATGGTTAAAATGTTCCCCGCGCCAGTTCGCTTCTCTGGCATTTCATTTTCTTATAATTTGTCTTATGCAATTGTTGGTGGTATGACCCTACCTTTAGTACATTGGCTCAGTCAATACAGTGATATTGGTGCGATGTATTATATTTTCACGCTAACCATTTTGGCCTTTATAACTGCCTTTATGTTTTGGAATAAGTTTGAAAAAAACAGGTATTAAAAATTTTCACTTATTAAATAAAAAAACCACGCCGATTGCGTGGTTTTTTAATATTGCTTACTTTAGAAAGTAAACCCGATATTAAAGTTAATACGGTATAGCCACTTATCACTGTTAGGTGAAGTGGCAGAGGTATACCCTGTTGAGTTGGTCGAGCCACCAATAATATTGGAGTTTTTACCCCACGTATAATCTGCCCAAACCATAAACGGTGAAGCAATAAACATCATGCCTGTAGTGTTCATTTGCGAATCTGACCAATCATCACGTTTTTTATCGAGATAACTATAGTCATTATAAAACTTAATGGCTTTTAGCTTGCCCATATTGGTCACAGGTAAGGTATAAGCAAGGTTTAAACTGGCAATCGTACCCTCTGAAGCAATGAAATAGGCAGGTGTAAAGCCATTATTACCCATTAAAGTCATGTCATTATTTACACCATCTGGGTTTTTAGCATCATATTGATAGTGAATGACCGAACTTTGTAAATTAAAGCGATTGTAGTTGTTTTCGGTATGCAAACCGACTGCATAATACTTGCCGTCTTTATCGGTCACTTTGTTATGTAACTGTGCAATCGCGCCAGAAACACCAAACTCCTGTTTACCAAAATCGGTTTCTAACTTGCGAACAATGCGGGTATTGATCTGATTACGCTTTTCATTTTGATAGGCTTTTTGAGATGGAAATGCATTTCCTGCCAAATCATCATAAGTTGCACTCTCAGGTGAATAACGCAAGTTGGTCTCTAACATTTGCGGGTAGTAACCGAGTTTTACATCCCAATCTTTGTCGTGATAATTCCAGTTAAGTCCCGGCGCAATGTTATTTCCATACCCTAAAAAGAATGGAATGTGATAGGTCCAGCCATTTTGCGGATAGGGATAAATTGTAAAAGGTTTATAAACCAGACCTGCTTCAATGCTGTTATTGGCATTTAAGTTATAGCCAACGTATGCCTTTTCAATAGATGTTTTCTGCTGATCTTGAAATAGATAGCTGGCGTTGATGTAAGCGTCATCAAACTTACCTTTTAGATCGACTCTGAAAATATCAAAATAGAGCTTACCGAAACCGCGGTTTGGGCCTTCCCAATCTTCATAACGTTGATTTAACCGAACCACCCCACCTAACTTTAATGAGTCGGTGCCGTCATCACTTTTCCATTCAAGCAATGAGTCTTTTGCAAATGCATTGACGCTTACCCCCATCGTAAGCTGCGCAATGAATGCCATGATCAATGAAGTCTTTTTCATCTCTACATCCTTGATTGAGTTCCAGCGTCCTGCTGGAACTTTATTTGTTTTACCTGTAAAACTTCGTTTTTATTGTTTTTTAGACAAAAAAATTTATCTAAAAAAAGGATGGCTTAGCAGCTCCCATCGCATATGTACTAAACCATCCAAACTGGTTAATACAGTTTCTTTTGCGGTGGACCCGAGAAGTTTAATGGTCCAATCGAGTTCATATCGAGCTCGATCACGGTTGGCCCTTCAAAAGCAACAGCCTCTTGAATAACCGTTTTAAACTCTTCTGCACTACCGACTTTCCAGCTTTTCACACCCATTGATTCGCCAAGAAGTTTGTAGTCAGGTGTATGCAGTTCATTGAAATACTGGCGACCACCGAAGTAGTTATTTTGAATGCCACGCATGACGCCATAACCACCGTCATTCATAATCATTAGGACCATATTGGTGTTTTCTTGCACCATAGTTGCAATTTCACCAATACCAAGCATTAAGCCGCCATCGCCGACTAAACCAATTACTTTTTTGTCAGGGTTAGCAACTGAAGCACCGATTGCTGTTGCAAGGCCTAACCCAATTGCACCCGCAAGTGAGTGGATGTTTTGGTTTGGTGCTTGTACAGGGAATAAACGACTACCCCATGTACTACCCGACATGGTGATGTCACGTACAAAAATACCGTCTTGAGGTAAAGCTGCACGTAAGTGATCACAAATTAAAGCGTATTGGTCGATTTGCTTACGCAGCGCATCAATTGCAGCCTGTTTAGCCGCTACTACAGCAGCATCGTAATCGGCATCAACTTTTGAAGTTCCTTGAAGCTGTTCTAATACACGTGTTAAGACATCTTTGGCATCGCCACAAATGAAGTTACGAATTTTATAATTACGTTGCTGAGCCACTGGGTTGGCATCTACCTGAATAATGTTTTCAGGGAATTCAACCGAATAAGTTTTGGTTTCATTACTACGTAAACGAGAACCCACCACAACCATTAAGTCAGCATCTTTTAATAATTGCTCAACACCTGCCGAGTTATGGAACGCACCTAAACTACGTGGATGATCATCTGGCAACACCCCACGAGCATGAGTCGATGAAACAACCGGAATACCTAAATCTGCAATTGCTTTAACTTCAGCAACACTATTTAAAGTTCCACCGCCAATCCAGAAAATCGGACGTTTTGCTTTTTTAATTTCGTTTACCAGAAGATCAATTTCAGCTTGCTCTGCCTGTGGCAACTCAAGTGCTTTCACTGGCCCAAGGTTAAGTGGCAAAACAATCTCTGCTGCTTGTACATCAATGGGTAGCTCAACACTTACTGGTCCCATTGGAACAGTGGTTGCGACACGAATAGCCTCACGAATCACGCCAACAGCATTGTCTGGACTGGTAATACGGAACGCCGCTTTGCTTGATGCTCGTAAGAATGTAAGTTGGTCTTTAGTTTCATGAATAAAGCTTGCATCACGGTCGAGATATTCACGCTCAACTTGACCAGTTAAATGCAATACAGGACTACCCGCATTCATTGCTTCAATCAGTGAACCCACCGCATTACCTGCCCCAGCACCCGTACTGGTCAGCGCTACACCTAAGCCTTTAAAACGTGAGTGTGCATCTGCCATGGTGACTGCACCCGCTTCACCACGCGCTGCGACAAAGCGCATTTTTTCACGGCGCCCTACTGCATCGGCAATAGGTAAATTGTGGATGGAAATAACACCATAAATACTATCAACTTGGTGCGCTTCTAATACTCTTGCGATTGCTTCGCCTACATTTACACGTTCAGTCATGTCTGTTCCTCAAAATTTGTTTTCAGTCCTTGAATTTATTAATCGCACCAAGGGTTAGGCTGTTCATTCAGCCCCATATAGATACTCTTTTGTTGCATGTACGATAAAATGCCCAAACGGCCTTTTTCGCGCCCAATCCCACTGTCTTTAAAGCCACCAAACGGCGCACTAATCGAGAATTTTTTGTAGGTATTAATCCATACCGTTCCCACTTCTAAAGCACGTGCAATTCGCCAAGCTTTGCGATAGCTTTCAGTCCAGATACCTGCGGCAAGACCAAAACAACTATCATTGGCTTGGGCAATTAAATCTTGCTCGTTGTCATATTTCATAACGACTAAAACAGGACCAAAAATTTCTTCCTGACAGGTTTGAGCACTGTTATTTAAGCCCGTGATAATGGTGGGTAAGTAATAGCTTCCTTTCGCATAGTCACCAGTCGTAAGTGCCTCACCACCAATCAGAACCTGACCACCTTCGCTTTTGGCAAGTTGCACATAGCGGTCAACTGACTGCAAATGTTTGTCATTGACCAGTGGCCCTAAATGCACACCAGCTTGTTCTGGATGGCCCACACGTAAGCCTTTGGTAATTTCAACTAAACGCGTTAAAAACTGATCGTAAAGACTGCTATGAATAAACAAGCGAGAACCTGCGATACACGCTTGGCCTGCCGAGCTAAAAATTCCGTACGCCACACCTTTAGCAGCCAATTCAACGTCTGCATCCGGCAAAACGATGGTTGGTGACTTACCACCCAACTCAAGTGAAGTGGTAATCAGTTTGTCAGCGGCAATGTGTGCCAAATGACGCCCCGTGGTTGTTCCACCCGTAAAAGAGATTTTACGAACCAGCGGGTGCTGAGCAATTGCATCACCAATGATAGAACCACGACCAACTAGCACACTAAGTAAGCCTTTTGGTAAACCTGCTTCTTCAAAAATTTTGGCAAGCTCTAAAGCAATGAGTGAAGTTGCTTCTGCTGGTTTTAACACCACGGCATTTCCTGCTGCCAAAGCTGGAGCAAGCTTTTGAACTTCACTCGCAATTGGAGAGTTCCAAGGGGTAATTGCTGCCACAACACCCACTGGTTCATGCACGCTCATGGTCATAAAGTCTGGAGCACGTTGAGTGGTGAGCTCATCGTTCAATGTTTCACATGCCGCAGCAACATAACGTGCAGTTGCCGCCGCGCTCATCACCAAGCCACGAGTTTCGGTTAAAGGCTTACCATTATCGCGGGTTTGTAGTTTCGATAATTCATCTACACGCGCTTCAATAATGTCTGCAACTTTGTAGAGAATACGTGCGCGCTCATGCGGCAAACTGTTTTTCCAGCTCGGTTCACGCCACGCCTGATCTGCTTTTTCAATTGCTTCATTTACATCTTCAAGCGTTGCTGTTGAAAGCTCAGCGTTAACCGACTGATCTGCCGGAAACAGGCTTTGAATGACTGCACCACGGCCTAAACGCCATTCACCCGCAATATAAATTTCCTTTGCCATGATCAAATCCTTCTTAAATCTGTATTGCTTCTACACTGTTGCGACAAGCACGAATCACGCTAAGCGCAGCCAAAGTTGATGTTTTCGGGTTACTTGGCAGCGGTACTCCCACCAGTTCAATGGTCATTTGCCCAAAGCCACCTTCTGCTACAATGGTGTGTTTATTTTTGTTGATGGTTGGATCAACAGTTAACTCAACCATGGTTTCATCCATTCCAAGCCCTGCAAGTGCAATGGTTGCTGCAACATTGGCGTTGGCAGGAAATTTCATGGCAGCTTCACGGGCAGTTCCAGTAAAAAAGACCGTAGGTTCTGAAACATGGTCTAAATCGACCAATTGCTCTGCATAACTGCCCTTCCAGCTTTTTGGACTTTTACAGCCTTTATAAGTGACTTTTTGCAAACCACCTTCTTTGGCCGCAGAAATACCGTCAATACCTGCGATAGCCCCTGCCAGTAAATGCAGATGGGCATCATTTTTTTCAGCAGTTTGTTTAAGCTGAATTAAAAACTCGCTATCAGCCAAAGTACCCACCGAAATCAGACCAATGGTCCAGCCTTTCGCTAAAACTTTTTGAGCATGCTCTTTTACTGCTGCTTGACCTGCCACCTCAATGACATAGTCTGGCGTACCATCACATTGCTCAATATCTGAAATCACTTGAATCTCGGAAGACACTTGTGCTTGAACTTTTTCAATACTGCGAGATGGCACTACAATCCATTTGAGTTGCAGGTCTTGAGGCAAGTGGGCATACACTTCTGCTGCCATTGCGCCAAAACCAATCATCATCAACTTTTTCATGACAGCACCTAATGTTTATAAATGTTTGTTAAAACCACCTGAGACATCTATTGCCGAACCTGTGGTGTAAGATGCCAATGGTGATGCCAAGAAAACTAAAGCATGTGCAGGCTCTTCTGGACGGCCTAAACGCTGCATAGGAATGCCACGATTTTTTGCGATATTGCCGGTCCATTCTTCCCATGACAGATTTAAATCTGAACGGGTTTCATAACGGCGTTTCCACTGCGCAGATTCAACCATACCGAGTAAAATCGAGTTCACACGAACGCCATATTGAGTAAACTCATGCGCCAATGAATGGGTTAAATTCAACAGTGCAGCGCGTGCAGATGAAGTCGCAATCATGTGTGGTTCCGGTTGCAATGCCAGTAACGAGTTCACATTGGTAATTGAGGCATTTGCCGACTGTTTTAAGTCGTCAAGAAAAGCCCGTACCGGATGTAAAACACTGAAATATTTCAGCTCAATTTCTTTCATCCAGTCTTCATCTTGCGTATTTTCAAAATTTGAGACACGACCTTGCCCAGCATTGTTAATGAGCATATCCACGTTGCCCAAATTGAGTTTGACCTCTTTGGCAAATTGCTGAACTTCTTCTTTTTTCAACACATTACATGCTTTGGTAAAAATATTGGCATGTGGAAATTTTTCTAAAATATAGTGCTTAGAAGCATTTAAACGTTCTTCATCGCGACCACACCACGCAACTTTTGCACCCTCTGCAACCAGTATTTCAACAGCAGCCAGCCCAATCCCAGATGAGCCACCGGTAACAACTGCAACTTTTCCTTCAACTTGGAAGCTCATAATCCTTAATCTCTCTTACGATTGTTCTTGAATCGTCAACATAATTTGGTTAAATGCTTGCGGTTGGTCGACATAACTTAAATGTCCTGCATCTTCTATGACGAAGCGCTGTTCCAACTGCAATTCCTGAGCAAGCTCTTGTATACCTAACGCAGGAGTGATTTGATCTTGCTGCCCTGCAATCACTGTGCATGGGACTTTTAAATCGGTTAAGTAATTACGTATTTCGTCATATGCCAGTAAGTACGATGCATGGGTGAAACCCTGTAGGGTCAATTGCTGCATCACCTCTGAAACTAAAGCTAAGGCTTGTGGCTCTTGTTTATAAATCAAATGAGGTCCACGGCTTTGGGCCATTCCTTTAGCACCGAGTTCTTTCAACATTTTTGGTCTTTTTTCAAAAACCTGAATTTGTGTTTGTTCATCGTGGCGTTGGTAGCCTTGCGCCAAGTTAGCGACCACCAAGTGTTTCACTCGCTCTGGGTAAAGTGCAGCAAATGCACTGCCCTGTAAGGCACCTAAGGAGTGTCCCACCACTATTGCTTTTTCAATTTTTAAAGCATCGAACAATGCTGCCAAACGCTTTGCGTAGTCGGTCGCATTCGGTTGATCCGTTAAAAGTTCATCTGATTTGCCATAGCCTGGTGCGTCCCAGGCAATGACATGAAAATGATGAGACAGCACTTCAAGTTGGTTTACCCATGAAGCAGAACCTGAACTAATGCCATGCAACAGCACAAGGTATTCGCCCTGACCAGCTTCCCGATAAGCTTGCTGCTGGCCTTGAACATTGACCGTTTTCACCGGAAATTCTGCTAACTTTTCAATGAGTGTCATCATTTTTAATTCTTTCCCTTCATTCACTTCATCAAACAATTAACGTTTGATTTGAGACAATGGATGCTCTGGTGGATAGTTAGGAATTGTTGGTTTACCTGTTCCCAACATCACGCACATCAAGGCATCTTCTTGACCTGGGTTAAACAAACCACGGTAGATCCCCGGTGGAATTGAAATCAGGTCACGCTCTTTTAAACGGGTCTGGAATTTCTCGCCGTTGTGCTCAATAAACAAATCAATTTCGCCGCGGAGCATAAAGAAAACTTCTTCAACGTCGTGGTGAATGTGCAAAGGACCTTCACACTGTGGTGGTAGCACCATAGTCGAAAACGTAAAGTTCTCTGCAGGTACAGTGTTGCTGTCATTTGCAACACCAGTTGCACCCGTACCCATATAGCGCATTTGAGCACGACGATATTTCGGGTCGTAATCGGCTTGAAACTTCAAAGCCTCAAAGTCATATTTACGAGTCTCAAAGCGAGCAATACGTGTGTTTAACCAATCTTCTAAAGAAGCGCCTTCCGGCTGTTTCCACGATTCGAATTGTTGTGTAGTCATTTTTTAAACTCCTATACAGTGAATTAATAACGTTTTAAAAGAGGAACCAAGAACAACGACCCAATGACAGCGACTGCAGCCAAGAAGGTAATTCCCAAATTAAAACTATGTGTTTGCATCACGATGTAACCGATAAGAACAGGCGCAATTGCACTTGCAAAATTGCCTAAACCGTTAAATATTCCACCCGCAGTCGCCCCTACATTTGAGGTAGTTACTCGGGCAAGCAGAGCAAATACCGCAGCTACTCCCAAGCCCCACGCCATCGCACTTAAAGACATGGCAGCAATAATCAATAATGGCTGGGTCATAATGACCATCACATACATGAAGATGCCCGCGAGTAATAAACCGCTAAATACCTGAATAGCGCGGCGGCCTAACTTGTCAGATAAAAACGCACCCACCACCTCGCCAATTAACATGGCGATGAATGGAAAGCTTGAATACATCCCAAACTCTTTGAGATTGAATCCTTTGTCTTGCATAAGATAAGAAGGAACCCAACTGTTTAAGCCCCACAAATAAGTCATCAATGCAATGTTAAAGAGGCAAACCAACCAGAATGCGCTGTTGCTGAGCAGCAATTTAGTATTGGCAATGTGACCCTTGAAGTTGGTGCGTTTACTCTCGCCCTCAATTTCGACAGTTTTCTTGAGCTGTAAGTTACGTAAACCAAAAACAATGCTAAAAATGGCGATCAGTGTTAAACCAGCCATCACAAAAAAAGTGGTGTGCCAGTCGTGATGAGCTAAAACATTTGCAGTGATCGGGAAACCAAGGAATGCACCAATCGGTGTACCCAGTAAGAACATGGTTGAGGCACGTGCCTGCTGACGGTCTGTGTAAGTCTGTTTAACAATGGTGTATGCCAAAGCAAATAGCGGACCTTCTGCCAAACCAAGTAAAACCCGTAAAATCAACATGCCTGAGTAGCTGGTGGTAAAGCCCATGCAAAGCATGAGTAAACCCCAAGAGGTCACACTCCAGAACAGCATTTTCTTTGGGTTAAAAATGTCGCCTAAAAAGCTTAGAAAGACTGATGAAAACCCATAAGCAAGTAAAAAGCTTGTCATGAGCCATCCGAGCTTGGCTTTATCTTCAGCAATTCCCATCGAGCTTTGAAAATGTGGGTCTGAAAATAAAACCGCAATACTGATCTTGTCGAAAAATGCCAGTACTACACACACCATAAGGACAAAAGCAGGTACCCAATGCTTTAATCCACTTTTTTCTTCATTACTCATGTGTCATTCCTTCGATTTGGTAATGAGAACCAGATTTAATGTTTACGGTTTTAACTTCATGACATTAAATTCAGCATCTGCTAATAATTTTGGATCTAAAACGGTGTTGGCTTGCATCCAACGCTTTGCCAGCTTGATTAACTTCGAGTCATTAATGGCAATCATATTCAGCAAGCGATTTTCATGGTCCAGATATAAATAGCTCACCTGATCTTCACCACCTTGGCGAATCACCACTTCTTTGGTTTTTTCAGGTTGATACGTGCCTAAAATCTGGATATTAAAGTGATATTGATCAGACCAAAGCCAAGGAATATCGGTATATTCAGTTTCAATTCCGAGCATTGATTTCGCAGCTGCAATCGCCTGATTTTGTGCATTTGCCCAAGACTGAATGCAATAGCCCAAACCCGGATGAATCGCGACATCACCTGCGGCATAAATGTCTTGATCTGAGGTTTGTCCAAAACAATTCACCACAATGCCATCTTTCACATCGAGCCCAGCGTGCACGCCTAACTCTTTAGCAATTTCGGCACCTGCACCCACTACAACACAATCAAATAACTGGCTATGTTGAGGATGGTTCACCACTTCAACTTTTTGATCTGGTGCTTCCACTAAGTGAAGGCTCTTGCTGTCTAAATGAATTTTTGTGCCTTGAGCCTCATGCATATTTTTTAAAAATGCAGAAACATCCGGACTCACACTTCTTGCACATAAGCGGTCGCCATATTCAAAAATATGAACATCTTTCCCTTGCTTACGTGCAGTTGCAGCGATTTCCAAACCAATCCAGCCACCGCCAATCACAGCAACATTTTTTGCATTCTTTAAAATTTCAGCCAGACGTTCACAGTCACGCACATTTCGTAAAGTCACAACATTAGGAATGAACTGCCATGTATTGACGGGTACACGTGCACGGCTTCCTGTTGCAATCAGCAATTTGTCATAGGGTAAAACCTGACCACTTTCTAAATGAACCTGCTTTTGCTCGCGATCGACTTTTGTTGCAATTTCTGGTTTATGCCATTGAATGTTGAACTCTTGGACCTGTTCTGGGGAGAACAGATTCAAACTTTCATACGTTGCTTCTTTTGAAAGTACTTGCTTAGACAGAGGCGGACGCTCATAAAACACCTGATCTTCATTTGAGACCACATGAATTTCACCCACATAACCATTTTGACGTAAGGTGCTGACTGCCCAACCTGCAGCTTCCCCCGCCCCTACAATTACAATCTTTTCCATAGCCTTTCTTCCTTGTAAAGCAATACCTGTTACACAGGCTTTACCTGACGGCGGGGTTTGTCATCAAGACCACCTTCAATCGCCCACTCAGTGAAAAGCTCTAGACGATGTTCTTCTACACGTGGCTGCCATTCTTCAGTCAAATAATCATCGTTGGTGTAATATTCAAATGCACCACCCAATGGTGAGTTGACGTACCAGAAATAAGCAGAAGAAATTGGATGACGTCCTGGTCCAATAAAGGTTGACCACTCTGAACGGTTCATATGTAATCCGCCTCCAATCACCTCATGAATATCACGAACAACAAACGCAACGTGATTTAGACCAGCAGGTTTATTTGGAACGCTAAGTAAGAATAAATCGTGGTGATAACCTTCACCGCGGCAACGTAAGAATGCACCGCGATTTTTGTAAGCATCAGATAAATGAAAGCCTACTTTTTCAATATAGAAGTTTTCAGTAGTTGCTAAATCCGGTGTGAAAAACACCACATGTCCAATCGCAACAGGTTGACCTTTTTCATAAACAGGACTTGCTGCATTAACACGTTGAATGTTGCCGTATTGGTTAATGCCTTCCGTTTTAAGTTCTGGTACTTCTTTTACAAAACTTTGTTCAAAACGAATAGTCATGCCATTTGGGTCAAGACACTGAACTGTATTTTCAGTACGTTTAAAACCGTCTACATCGGCCAAACGAGCTGCCAAGTCTTCAAGGTCTTGAAGACTATCAACACCCCAAGTGACTTCACGTAAAGTTGAACCTTGCTCAATAGCAGGCGGCAAACGGTTATCATCACAATTAAATAGATAAATCTTGCTGCCGTTTTGAGTCTGGTATAAATCTACACCTTCAATATCTGAAGTACTTTGGCTTAAACCAAAATCTGCCAAAAATTTGTTTGAAGCGGCTCTATCTTCAACTCCAAACTTTAAAATCTCGATCCCTGTAATCATTTGACTACTCCTTAGTTAAAGACAAAACCGCCATTGACCGGAATATTTTGACCTGTCACAAAAGAGGACAAATCCGACAGTAGATACAATGCTGTTCCATTTAAATCTTGTGGAAGTTGCTGGCGTTGAATCGCTCTTCCGTTGACATATAAATCATGACGTTCCTGTGGCACATACTCGGTTGCTTCAACCAGAGTCAGCCCCGGAGACAAGGTGTTAACACAGATATTGAACTGCCCTAACTCTCTTGCCATTGAACGTGTCATAGCAACAATTGCTCCTTTACTTGCAACATAAGCCATCAGGTTCGGTGCACCCCAAAGTGCTGTATCTGACGCAACATTAATAATCTTGCCGGCAGCCGATTGTTTTAAATGTGGAATACACGCTTTTGTAATTAACCATGTGCCTTTCACATTAATATTCATGACCCGATCCCAAAGTTCAGGATCGTAATCAATCATATTTTTTCCACCGACATTGGTTGCAAGCGCTGCACAGTTCACAAGGCCATCTAGTCCTTGTAATACTTCCACGCTTTTTTCAACCGCACTTTCAATAGAGTCTGCATTGGCAAGGTCAACGGTGACAGCATGAACGTTTAGCCCTTGTTTTTGTAAGGCTTGTGCTTCTTGTTGCACGAGATCAGATAAAATATCTGCCATTACAACTTCACCACCGGCCTCAGCAATGGCTTGAGCGAAATCTCGCCCTAAACCACGTGCAGCACCAGTCACTAAAACTTTTTTGCCTTGCAACAACGCTACATTAGCCATGAGCTTCTTCCTGCATCTCGATACGGTTTGATGCATTTAGTGCAGCAATTTTCTTTAATTGCTTCTCAGCTTCTTTCTTCATTAAACGGCGTAAACGTGCAAGCCCAACATCGTGTTGATATAAGAATTCTCGTGCACGTGCATTTGGCGCAAGGTTTTCTAAAATAATTCGGTCTTGTTCCAATACATCCCAATGCAATTGTTCTAAGTGATTGCGATATAAGAAGCGCCATACATTACGCTGCCAACCACTCACCTTACGGCAGCGCCAGAAAAATACACGGGTATTGTTGGCATCAATTGGCGTTGCATAACCCACAATCCAGAATTCACCACCCGGACCAAATTGTTTACGGTAAGGAATTGAAAGACGTAACCAACTTGCACCTGTCGAACCGTACTCAACCCAGTCAAAGTTCACACCTGTTTGGCCTTCTTTTTCAAAAACAAAACCATTTTCAGTTGTGCGGTGTTTCATCTCTGCGGTACGTTCACCTTCTGCCATTGAGTGTGACGTACAGTGCAAATATGTACCGTGCATTGGGTCCATGACGTTATCAATGGCATATTGATGGTTTACTTTCCAATCTGCTTGGCAAAGGAATGAACTCCACTCTTCGCTTGCCAGTTGTTCTGGGAACTCAAGCGGTGCGGGTTGTTCATTTGCATCGATACCAAACCAGATGAAGATTGCACCATGCTGTTCAATGACCGGATAGCTCTTTAAACACTTGGTTCCAGTCATTGGGCATTCATGAACGGCTGGTACATCGGCAACCACACCATCAGCACGAACTTCAACACCGTGATACCAGCAAGCAACTCGATCACCCAAGTTCCAACCGAGTGAAAGACGAGCACCGCGGTGTGGACAGCGATCTTCAAGCGCATGAACCTGACCTTCGGCATCACGCCAAACCACAATGTTTTCACCTAAACGGGTAATCCCAACCGGATTAGCAGCGACTTCCCAACTTGCTAAAACCGGATGCCATTGGTCACGTAAACCAAGTTCTAAATATTCTTCAGCGCTTTGTGAAGTTGATACGATTGCGTTCATTTTATTCTTCCCTGAATCAATAACCTAAACGTTGCATTTCTTCTGTAAAGCTCTCAGAAGTCCATTCATCACCAGATTCACAACGGAAACCTTGCTGATTAAGTGCAGAAACAACCTCATCTAATTCTGTTGCGCCCGCAGAAAATGCCTGAATCAAGTTCTTTACAAAGTCTTGTTCGTAGAGAGTCGGTTCTTTATAACGTGTTTGCCAAACCAACAATTCAGATTGACCTGGAACTTGAATATTGTTGATACCTGCTTCGGTTGCCGGCGTTGCATGAATCCAGCTTGCCAACTTTTCATTAAATGTCTTCATTGTTCTGCTTCCTTGTACATGTGAGGACTAGAGTTGAATTTGAATATCCTGTCCTTCAACACGAACTGGGTACGTACATAGGTTTCTACACCCGGGTCCACTTTTTAGCTCACCTGTCTGAATGTCAAAAATTGCTTCGTGCAATGGACATTCCACAGTTTGATCTTCAATAAATCCTTCCGTTAATAAGGCATACGCATGAGGGCAAACATTTTCGATAGCGAAGTAATTTTCATCGACAAAAAAAACACCAATTTTTTTCCCTTCAACTTCGACGGCTTTCGGCTCATCTTCGCTAACGTCACCCTGCTGACAAACTGAGATCCAACTCATACCTTGCGCCCTCATTTTGTTTTATATACAAAACATAATTTGATTTTCAAAACACAAGCTAAGCATAATCCTCTTGATTAATTTTTGTCAAAGTAAAAATAAACATTAAAATCAATTGATTAATAAATTTTAAATAATTTGTTACGTTTAAGAATAGAAACAATGTTTTAAATATAAAAATTGTTTTATGTAATCTTTATAATTACAATAGTTCTAAAATAAAGCATAATGCCCCAATTCGAACCCTGTTTTATTTATAGGAAAACGACACGAATGAGCCTAGAGATTGAAGAAGATTCGCAAGAATCAGAAACAACAAAAAATGATGATCGGTATTTAGTACCAGGGCTTGTGCGTGGTTTAGCCATCTTGCAAGCATTTAATCAACAAGCACAAGAAATGACGATTACAGAAATTGCCGAAATTTTGGAAGTGAACCGTTCTAGTGCATTTCGGCTTATCTATACACTTGAAGCTTGCGGTTACTTAAGAAAAGCTTCACAAAAAACGTATGCTTTGGATTCAAAAGTTATGGAGCTTGGTTTTAACAGTTTATCAAAGCTTTCATTACTTGATTTATCGACTCCTTTAATGAAAGAACTACGTGACCAGACCAAACTTGCAGTACACCTGACCGTTTTAGAAGGTACACACATTGTTTTTGTAAATAACGTTCAATCTATGGGGACGTTTACCAGCAATATTAGTTTAGGCACTCGCTGGCCTGCCCATGCGACAGTTATTGGTCAAATGTTATTGTCAGATTTACCAGAGGCAGAAGTACGCCAACGCTATCGTAATTTCAATGACTGGGATAGTTACTCAGAACTGACCCCAACCAGTTTAAAAGCGTTATTGCAAAAATTGAATTATGTAAAAACTCAAAAGTCGATGGTGAGCTGGGGTCATTACAACCATGATATGGCTGCTTGTGCTGCCCCTATTTTCAAACAATCAAATGGAAAAATGGTGGCTGTCCTTTCGGTAAGTTGCCCAATTACCACTTATGATGAAAAGACCTTTAAAGAAGATATTGCCGCTCTGGTCATCGCAACGGCAGATAAAATTTCAAAATTTATCTATTAAAAAAAGCGACGTTAAGTCGCTTTTTTTGTACTTTAATTTCATCAATTAAAAATTACACTTAAAAGTTTCACCATTCATATTCTGAAAACTCAGTGTTGAATAATTTTCTTTAATATCAAACTTTAAGTACTGCTGTTTAAACTGTAGTACTGCATAAAACTCTTCGGCTCCATCATCTAAACCTGTCGCAGAGACTTGGGTCCCTTGGGGAAAGTCCTTGAGCCATGCAGCCTTATAGAAATCTGACACTGAATTAAAATCTATATATTTTTCAGGCTCAGCCATAATTTTTGCAGCAATTTGATCAAACTGTTGTTGCTTATAAGCCTCTAAACTCAACAACATGGTTATTCTCCCAATTAAAGCTGCTCAGCACCTAAGTTCTGCTTTCTTTTAACCTTTTCCCATTGATACCAACCATAAGCTGCCATTAATACAAAGGCTGCATATAAAGCAGAAGTTAAAAACAGATCTTTATAAATAAACATTCCCACATAAATAATGTCGACAAATACCCAAAGTATCCATGTCGCAATATGCTTTCGGCTGGTCCAGTAAGTGGCAAGCAAACTAAATGCCGCAAGCTGTGAGTCGAGCATCGGCACCGCTGCATTGGTAAAGTTTTTAAGTATCAGACCAAAGAGCAAGCCACCTACCGCGGCAATGATCATTTGAAAAATTGCCACCTTAGGAGCTATTGGTTCTATACGAATGTCATGATCTTGCTGCTTTCCTTTGAGCCAATAGTAAAAACCATAAAAATTTACAGCCATAAAAAAGAACTGCAAAATCGTTTCACCATAAAGCTTAAATTCGTAAAACAAATAAGCGTATAAAACAAAGGCGAAGAAATTAAACAGCCAGCACCACATATTACGGATTACCGTTAACCCGACACCAATGAGGCTAATTAAGACCGCGAAAATTTCTAGAGGTGACATAAGAGAAGCTGCTTATTGAGATCAATTTAACAGCGTATTATGAGAAAAATATAAGACTAAGCAAACTGCTAATTTAAATAAATCATGAAAATTGACATTATCTTAGGATCTGTCTTTTCGTATGAAATTGATTTACTTCAATACATAGACAAAAGAAATACTGATCAAGTCACTAACAATTTCTATTTGCTAGTTTTTAAATGATTGTTTAAAAGATAATGAGAGACAAATAAAAGAGCTTGAAAATATGTCAAATCAAGAAGGAAAAGTCAGCCGTGAAACTCGCGGACATATTTTTTTAATTGGCTTAGATCGCGCAGCAAAACGTAATGCCTTTGATAGTCACATGATTAAAGACTTATCACTAGCGCTCACCGAATATGAAAATAATGACGCCCTGCGCTGTGCGATTGTTTTTGCTCACGGTGACCATTTTACAGCTGGCTTAGATTTGGTTGAGTTACAACCTAAGCTTGCTACAGGTGTTTTTGATTTTAGTGAAAATGAAATTAACCCGTGGGGCACAATAGGTCGAAAGCTGAGTAAACCTTTGATTGTGGCAGTACAGGGTTATTGCTATACCGCTGGCATAGAACTCTTTCTCAATGCAGATATTGCGATTGCAAGTGAAAATACTCAGTTTGCTCAAATGGAGGTTCAACGTGGCATCTTACCTTTTGGCGGAGCAACTGCACGTTTCACTCAAGCCGCGGGTTGGGCCAAAGCCATGCGCTATTTGCTTACAGGTGACTCTTTTGATGCCAAAGCAGCCTTGGATATGAACCTGATTACAGAAGTTTGCCTAGAAGGTACGGAGCTTAACCGTGCCATAGAACTCGCTGAACATATTGCTCAAGCAGCGCCCCTTGCCGTAAAAGCCACTCTTGCCTCTGCACGTGAAGCTATTAATGAAGGTTACGAGGTTGCTTTTCATCAATTGCAAAATCATCTACAACCTTTACTAACTACAGAAGATGTTCAAGAGGGTGTTTTTGCTATGCTACAAAAAAGACCACCAGTGTTTAGAGGCAAATAAAACCGATTCAAACACTACGCTTCGGGGTCTAAAATTTATGACTCACTAAGAGTAAATATGCAAAAAAAGAAAGCCCACATGATGTGGGCTTTCTTTTATTTATTAGATTTATTCAACTCTAATGATTTTACCAAATTCATCATGGTGAACGACCGTAATTTTTTGGCTACGGCCCTGTTCAATTTCTTGTTCTGGCAAATCAAAGTAACGTGCATAATCATCTGTCTGTTTCATGTTAAGTGCACTACCCCCAACACGGCGTTCAGGCAACACATGACTCCAGAGCAGCAAGCCAATTGCACAAGCAATCAGAGCTGTAATGCCATGTTCAATTCCTACACCAAAAGCACTAAACAAACGATGTACTAAATGAGTTTTTTGGAGCTCTGCCAATACCCAAATAAATACAAACGGACGCCACAACAACAACCAACCGCCCCACATCATGGCTGTGCTTGTTGTAGAAACATAGCGTTTGTGCCATGGTAGTTGACGACGTAAATCAATAATCAACGAATTTGTCTTCATTTCTCTTTACCTAACGAAGTGCTGCGGTTTTTCCCCAGACATCAATACAGCACGATCTTTAAAATCTCATGACTCTTGCATTTCATCTAACGAATGCCCCGATCCGGGCTCACCCAACGTGCTCGTTTCTCATCTCCACGTCGTAAGACCTTTGGAAATGCCACAATGGTTGCCGAAATGGTGATTAGCCAAAAGACCAATGGATACCAGATCATCCAGAAATAATTTTTTCCTAGATGCGGTTCATAGCGACTATCCATCCATTTGCTTAAAGCAAACTGAATTAGACAGGTTGCCCCCAATAAAATACCGCTACCATACGGTAAAAATGGGGAACTCACAACGGCTAAAGCAGGGATTGGTAAAATAAAATGTACCAACCACAATAAAGCCATTGCCAGCATTAAATATGACCATACTAAAGTTAAGCAAAGCTCAAACATTAGAGGCCATAAAAAATTCAATTTTGGTTTGGTGAACACATCAATGTTTTTAATTAAAACCTGTGCTCCACCCATTGCCCAACGTAAACGCTGTTTCCATAAACCATTTAAAGTTTCAGGCATCAAAATCCAAACCAAGGCATTCGGTTCAAAACGAATGTCCCAGCCTGCACGCTGCAACTTCCAAGTAATGTCGATGTCTTCAGTCAACATATTTGGTGACCAATAATCGACTTGATGAACAGCGCTTTTACGAAAAGCTGTAATTACACCAGACACTGTAAATAAACGACCAAATGTACGCTGTGCACGTTTAATCATTCCCACAATCGAAGAAAACTCACCGACTTGAATACGGCCTAACAAAGTTGAACGCGTACGTATACGTGGGTTTCCAGTTACAGCTGCAACCGTTGGGTTCTGAAGAAAATGACGAATCATCCATTTTGCTGCATGTGGGTCAAGCAAAGCATCACCATCGATACCAATTAAAAATTCGGCATCGGTCATCAGGCTACCCGCCTGTAGTCCCATCGCTTTTCCTTGGTTTTGTGCAAGGTGAACAACACGAAGTTTTTCGTATTGTTCAGCTAAACGATCGAGCACTTCACCCGTATTATCCGAACTGCCATCATTAATCGCAATGACTTCAAAATTTGGATAATCCAGTTTTAAAGCATGGCTAATGGTTTCCTCTGCATTATCACCTTCGTTAAAGCAAGGGATGAGTACAGCAACTTTCGGATAGCTTTCTAATGGAGCGGGTTGATCATAAGGTGGAGCCTTACGTTCCTTCCAATAGAAAATGATCGCACCAATCATCCATAGATATGACATAAACAATGGATAATAAAAAACGAATTTTAGGGCGTGCGACCATATTGCAGCAAAGATTGTCATGTTTCAGCCTCGTCTATGGCACAAGACGAGATGACTTTTCAGCAAATGCTTTATGCATCACGTTCACGTCCGGATGATCTTTAATTGGGTCATCTGGATAGTATGCAACATGCATTGCACCTTGTTCATAGAGAGAATGAATCGTCGCAGCCATTTCAGTTGAAGGTACCTTTTCGTTATTACGCCAGTTTGTTGCCTGTAGCTCAAAAACTGTTTTCTTAATGCCATTTGGATATTTTTTCACGCGATCAACCATATCTTTATAGAATTGATCTGGATTTTTCACTTGCTCCATATAAGGCATCGCCATAATAGCAGTAAAATCATAACGGTTTAATGACTCTTCAAGTGACTGAGAGTACCAATTTTCCGCATATGGTTTTAAAGCCACTTGCGCATATAAATTACGTGCTGTTAACAGGAACGGTTCATATTGACGAACCTCATCAACAAGCTGCATCGCAAAATCATCTAAATATCTTGTTTTAAATGCAGTCCACTTTTGCAAATCTTCGTCATTCGCACGAATTTTTGCCAAGTCTGTTGGTAAGCCTTGTTTTGCATAAGCTTTTAAAGCATCTGGACTTGCATCTTCATAATCAGACAAGGTCACATCGTCATGGAATAAAATTCCATTAAAAGACGATGATTTTGCTAAATCTTCATATATTTCACGGATAGTTTGACGCGCTTCTGGTGAAAAAGGACTTAAACGAATGTATCCCATATTGAGGTGTCCACTCGTCTTATCCTGTTGGGTCACAACCAAATCTTTCGATACTGGATCAGTTTTTGGTAGTTCCCATGCCAATAATGGCATCCACGCATAAATACGGCTTACAGGAGTACGTGTTTGAATTTGCCATGCAACACGGTTGAATAAATCAGCACGCATAGGAATATGTCGATTTGGGAAGTATACCATATCGGCAGAACCATTCGCATCTGCATCAGAGAAAGCCTGCAAATAAACTGTATTTACACCCATTGCATTAATACGGTCGAGTAAATTACCTAAATTGCGCTCTTGCTGTTGCGGGTCTGGATCATAAATATAGTCGAGATCCACATGCATGATTTTTTGCGGACGATTATTATCCGTTAAATTTAACTCACGATTTTTAATTTCTTGAGCTAAATCATTCGTGCTCATTCCACCCTCTACCAAAATACGACTCATATTTTGTAGAGACTGTTTTGCATGATCTGCCCCATCATCAAGTGTGATAGTAATTGGCATACCAAGCTTTTTAGCAATTTGAACAGTTTGCATATTATAGCGACCATATGGCCACACCATAATACGTGGTGAACGTATACCATGTTCTTTAAGCAACTGATTATTCTTTTTTAAATCATTATAAATTCGGGTCTGATATTGGCTGTCGTTTTCGTACGTTTTAGTTTTTACGTCATAAAAACGAGTTGTCGCCGCAGGTTCAGAGTTGCCTTGAGGGTTACCGGTAATACCACGGTGTAAATGATAGCTGTGGCTTGCAATTTCAACAAAACCGCTGTCTTGCATTTCTTTAAGTTCAGGCCAGCTTAAGATTTTATCACGTGAAATTTCTTCGCCAGAAAAATCTACTTTTTGATTTGCTTTTGGCTCTAGCCATGAACCAACAACAGCAAGCACTACCGGGATTTTTTTAGCCTTAATAACTGGATAGGCATTTTGATAAAAAGACTGATAACCATCATCTACGGTTAATAAAACTGGTTTGGTCGGCAGTGCAGCTTTGCCCTGATGAGCACGAATCAACTGATCTACAGTAATAAAATGGAAACCATTTTTTTGCAACCAATCGATATGCTCACCAAATTGTTTTGTGGTCACTGCATATTGAGGAATTAAGGCATTTTTAGTATCGGTAATTTCATGATAGCCAATAACAGTAAGTTCTGAAGCATCTATTTTAGGAGGCTTAGCTAGTGCCATACCTGACAAGCCTGCTAAAGCTAAGCCAAGCGTTAGATTCAACAAAGGAGATGCAAAACGGGTAATCATGAAATAGCGTCTCAATAGCAATATAGATTATTTATGTGAAATTTAAACTTAAGAACTAAAACTCTTATTTATTTAGTTCTTAAGCTCAAACTGCCCCAAAAGAACAGTTTTTCAGTTCACCTTTATAATGAAATAAACTGAAAATAATCTTAAATATTCAAAAAGCTAAAATATAAATAACGAATATATTCATATTTAAAGCTTATATAAAAAAATCAAACGGTAAAATTTTGATTTCATTCATCGCGAGTTTTTACATCAAACAATTCAATTTCAAAAATCAAGTTTGAGTTTGCCGGAATAATTTTACCCATTTTGCGTTCGCCATAAGCCAAATGCGCAGGAACAATAAGTTTACGTTTACCACCAACTTTCATTCCCATGATGCCTTGGTCCCAACCTTTAATCACACGGCCTGTACCAATGACACATTCGAAATAATTTCCGCGATCAATAGAAGAGTCAAATTTAGTACCATCTTCTAACCACCCTGTATAGTGAGTGGTAATCAAGGCGCCTTTAACCGCTTCTTTACCTTCGCCTACTTTTAAATCGATAATTTCTAATTCAGTGATCATAACATTTCCGTTTCATTTAATTTCACAGCTCAGACTCAATCTTTAGTCTAGCAAGTGAAGTTGTAAAATTTGTTGCGCTTTTCAGTTTTACTGTAATTGTGTCCACACCACATTTGCTTGGCCCTTGTCACTTAACAAAGTCCATTCGTTATCCATAACATTTAACTGTAGCTGCATGGTACGTTCACAAAGTTGTTCTAACTCTGCTGTACTTTCAGGCGCGATTTGCCATACCTGAACATTACCCAGTGTTTTAATTTTACTGTTTCTCTTCCACCAGTCTTCGACTTGGGAACCATAGGCAACAATTGCCACAGTTTTACAACGAGCACTGGCTTTTCTAACTTTATCTTCAGATGGTAAACCAACTTCAATCCAGGTTTCTAACTGCCCTGTTAAGTCTTTTTGCCAAAGTGCCGGCTCATCGGTTTCAAAAAGGTCTTTGGTGAATTCAAGACTATCGCTGGCAAAGCGTGCAAATGCCATAACACGAACCATTAATCGTTCTAAAGTTTCTGAAGGATGTAAGGCAAGAGTCAATTGATAATCGCCATAAATATGGTCATCCATATTGGCAATATTCAAGTCTGCCTTATAAATTGTTGCTTTAAGCGCCATAGTTGAGATGTCCAAAAATTTGGCGCTAAGAATACTCGATTTTAATTAAAAAATTATAGAAAAAACTCAGTAATACAAAACTTCTTTCATGCTTCATTTGCATCTTATTCCAAAACAGCCGTGTACTTTCAAAGTTGGCGGGCTTTTTGCTTTAAAGGGGTGTATTCCTCTCTTTTGATTTGATGACTTATGTGGCAAAAACTTAAACGTAGTTTATTTCTACAAGTCCTCTGCGCTCTCTTCCTTGGTATTGCAGTGGGTCTTGCTTTTCATGATTTCTCCCTAGCTTTAAAACCTCTTGGTGATGGTTTTATTTCTCTCATTAAAATGTTGATTGCTCCAATTGTATTTTGTGTAGTAGTACTGGGAATCTATGGTGCGAACGACATTAAAAAAATGGGCAAAGTCGGTGCAAAAACGATTCTTTATTTTGAAGTCGTCACCAGTATTGCTTTAATTTTGGGAATTATTGTTGCTTATGTCTTTAAACCGGGCGTCGGCATGAATATTGATATTAGCCATTTAGATGCTAAAGATTTAAGTACCTATACCGACCGTGCTCACGACATGCATACGGGTTCGGACTTTCTGCTTAATATTATTCCAAAAACATTTACGGCTGCTTTTGCCAACGGCGATATTTTACAGATTTTACTTATCGCGATTTTGTTTGGTGTTTCTCTCCTTTTAATTCCTAAACATTTAGCAGAACTGGTACGTCAGGCACTTGAAGCTTTTTCTGAAGTTTTCTTTAAAATTATGGGTCTGATTATTCGCCTAGCTCCAATTGGTGTATTCGGTTCAGTTGCCTATACCACTGCAAAATTTGGATCAGACTCACTCCTGCAACTCGGTTATCTGGTTTTACTCTTTTATGCAACCTGCATTTTATTTGTTGTGATTGTTTTAGGTTCAATTCTAAAGCTTACCGGCCTGAATATTTTCAAGTTTGTGGGTTATTTTAAAGATGAGCTCGCGATTGTTTTAGGTACTGCTTCTTCTGACTCGGTACTTCCTCAAGTCATGAAAAAGCTTAAAAACCTAGGTATTAAAGATTCAACAGTCGGTCTGGTCATCCCAACCGGTTATTCTTTTAATTTAGATGGCTTTTCAATTTACTTAACTCTAGGGGTGATCTTTATTGCACAGGCCTGCAATATCGATCTTTCTATGCATGACTTGTTGGCTATTTTGCTGGTTTCGCTCATTACCTCTAAAGGCGCACACGGTATTCCGGGATCTGCCTTAGTGATTCTTGCTGCAACACTTTCAGTCATTCCAAGCTTACCTGCAATTGGTTTAGTACTTTTACTGTCTGTAGACTGGTTTATCGGGATTATCCGTGCCTGTACCAACCTCATTGGTAACTGTGTTGCGACCGTAGTCATTGCCCATTGGGAAAAAGACATCGACCATGCACAAGCAAAACAAGTACTTGATATAAAAAATTGAATTTTTTATGGAGAACATTGAAGTATCTTTTCAATGTTCTCTATTCAGCAATTCTGCAGTCTAATAATTCAGATTCAAATGCCAGCCAGTCGTGGTCATGTTGACTAATCATTTCAATACGATTATCAATCCCTTCTTCACCAGACTTATAGTTAAACTGCTCAGGATTAAAGTTAAAGGTCTTCCATCCCTGATCTGTATTAAAAATTCCTTTAATACGTAGCCAGTCTTTCTGTGCACATAACACATCGAGCAGAGCATAAAATTCAAATTTCCAACGTTTAGGTAATTTCCAACCCGCCACAATATAACCTTGTGCCGACTCAACATAGTGATATGGCAATTGATGAATTTCTTTAGCAACTTCAGCTTCGGTCATTTGCTTTTGAAGCTTGAGTAAAGGTTGTATAGAGCGTGCAGTTAAACGAGCAGGCATATCAATTTGTGCTAGTTCAAGTTGACCATGCTCGGTCTTTAGCCATTGCTGCTGATAAGGCTGGTATTCTTCTTTAAGCTCAACCAGTGCCTGTTCATCTTCAAAAGTCATGGTGTCAGCATGAGAGACCACTACAATTTGTGCAGCCTTTAACTGATCTTCATACAGATTTTGTTTAACCCAATTGGTGTCATGCAAACGGCTACCATCGACAACTGTAACCAATGCACGCATAGCCAAGCTGTTTTGCCAATGCGGTTCGGTTAACTGATCAAATAATTGCGAAGGGTGCCCAAGCCCAGTAGGTTCAATAAAAAGTCGGTCTGGCTTTTGTTCACTTAACAAGCGAGCCAAAGCAATATGCATTGGGAGTTGACTACTACAGCATAAACAGCCGCCCAATAATTCCTTTACTGCATAGCCCTGATCTTGTGGTAAGAGCTGTTGATCTACTCCAATTTGCCCAAACTCATTCATTAAAACCGCCCACACTTCATTTTTGGGTTTCTGACTTAACAAATGCTGCAATAACGTCGTTTTCCCTGCCCCTAAAAACCCTGAAATAATATGGGTAGGAACAGTTTTTTGGGCAAAAATTTTCACAGGTGGCTCAAATCAACAAGGTTTAAAAACTAAAAAAGGTATATCACTGTTTAACTACTATGAAAATATTTTTTCATTTTGAAGCTATAGTTTTCAATTATCCGGCTAAAACAATCTTTATGTGACATAAATCTCATAAATTATTTAAATTAACTTTAAAGAAAAAAGAATTAAACGGAATATTCTATTTATAGACATTCATAATTCATGCCAGAGTGTTTTGTTTACGTAAACAATTTGGCTTTTTTTTACTCAACAAGAAATATTCTTTCACATTTTTAGCGTTCAACTAGCGCTTTAATTTTACAGTAGACGCACATAAACGGCCCGTATATTTCATATTGTTAAGATAGGCGTAATAGATTGTTAAGTTAATTGATGTAATCCAAAGCTCGGCTTAGCATGTGTCCTAGCTTAGTCATTCAGCCATACATGTTTTATCTCCGTTAGGTTGAACGATTAGGTTTGATTTATTTTTTAATGAATTTAAGGATGCCATAAAATGAAATTAGCTAAAACTTTACTCGCTACTACCCTAGCTTTAACTGCTGCTTCAACTTTTGCTGCTTCTAAACATGATAAAGTTCATGCTCCAGCAGAAGATAAAGTTGTAGTTTCAACTCAAGAACAAGCAAACACTGCAAATGCTGCATCTGAAGCGGTAGGTTCTGCTTCTGAAGCTGCTCCTGCTGCTCAATAATTATCTCTGTACTCTCCTCCAAGCTCAGAGATAATTTTGCTGAAACGAAACAGGAAGTTGAATTTCAGTGAATAAAAAAAGATCGAACCATGCTGCGGTTCGATCTTTTTTATTTTAGTCGTTTTTCTTTTTAAGAAGTTTTCTTATACATGCTACAAGAAGGATTATGATTTTCTTGTAGGCGTAATACCTTGCGGTGTTCTGCCGCTTCAAATCGACAGCGTTTCCACTCTGTATCGAGTTTTAATTGAGGCACTTCACGAGGTTTACCATTCTCATCAACCGAAACCATCGTGAAATAACAGCTATTGGTGTGGCGCACGGTACGCTTTTGAATATTCTGTGCTTCTACACGAATACCCACTTCCATTGAAGTACGGCCCACATGGTTGACACTCGCTAAAAATGTAACGAGTTCGCCCACATAAATCGGTTCTTTAAAATTTACTTTGTCTACAGACAACGTTACGACGTAGCTGCCTGAATAACGACTTGCACAAGCATAGGCCACTTGGTCTAGCAGCTTTAGAATTGTTCCACCATGAACATTACCTGAAAAATTTGCCATATCCGGCGTCATTAAAACTGACATGGTTAATTCTGACTGATCATCAGTTACGGTTGTCATTTCATCTAATGTAGGCATGACTCAACTCTGTCTCAAACAAGCTCAGAAAACATTATGGTTGATAATTCACAAAAAAAACATGCTTAAATCCACAACATAGCATCGTATTTTTTAATATTGTTAATTCTTTTTTTGAACGAATATTTTTTAAACTATTATTTTTAATAATTTTTTAGTTTTTCTTAAATAAAAAGTTATTGAGCGGTCAAAAATAATCAAAAGATGCTATGCCATTTTGTTCCATTTTAAATGACATAGCATCGTTTTATATGAGCCTGACTATACTTTATGGATCAGTCCGGTAATACCATTAATAATCATATCAACAGCAATCGTACCGATTAATAAAGCAGATAAACGCCCGACTATATCAAAATAGCGATCGATATATTTTGCATGTTTGTAGCGTAAATGATCATGTGAAAATTTCATCAAAATCAAAATACTGCATGTTAAAAACATGGTAAATCCGATCACAAGTGCCGCAGCACCAATCGACATTTCAATACCTGTCACCACAGCCGCACTAATGGTACCCGGCCCAATCATAAAAGGCATCGCGATGGTTCCAGCTAAATGCTCAGGAGCACCGCGCATTTCACCAATGGTGTCGGCTCCCTGAAACACGTAGCGATAGCCAATCACTAAAAAGATAAGACCACCAAAAATCTGGAAAGCCTCAAAGCGTACATTCAGGTATTTACTAAAGATTGCTTCACCGCCCCATGCAAACAGCATAAAGACGATATAAGCAATCAAGCTCCCCTGAATTAAGGCTTTGTTAAACACCTTAGTTTCTGAATGGCGGATCAGGCCAATCATATAAATGCTCATTAAAAAAGGATTGAGCAAAGAGAAAAATAAAGCAAAAGAATGCAGATATGGTGAAACCATGCATATTCCCCTTAAGCTTGCGGATCTGGGAATAATGGACGGTTCCCAGGGCTAATACGATTAATATGCAAGAACGTCATATGTCTTTCATATTTATCTAAAATGTCATTAATGACCTGCTCTTTACTGTAACCCACAAGGTCGTTGTCTTGAGAACCTTCATAAAGATAAGTTTCGAGACGGTAATAGAACTGTTTGCCTCGTTTTACACGCTGACTAAAGTTAGGCGCGCTATAACGGACTGGCCAAATCTGATACACGAAGTTTTGCTCTTCTTCCAAATGAATGGTGATATCGAGGTGATATAGCGCCTCTTCATCTTCAAGTGGGGTTTGCTGCACATCTACGTTCATACCTTGCTTAATGAGTTCGTCAGCTACGGCCTGAACAGCAGGTTTGCAAACTGTATCGAGCATACGTCTGGTTTCAGAGGTTCCCGGATGATGCATAACCCGAGTCAAACGCTGTTTCCAATTGAGAATGTCGACGTTACCCACCACAGGTGCTGCGTTCATACTTCGGCTTGCATGCCTGTAGTCTTCAAGTCTAAGTGACTTATAAAGCCCCGCCATCACAAGGAACATCACGAAACTAAACGGCAGTCCCATAATGATGGTTGCATTTTGCAAAGCGGTAATCCCGTTGGTCATCAGCATAGCGAGCGTTAATAAGCCAATGGCAATTGCCCAAAACACGCTTAACCAACGCGGCGCATCATTATCAATATGGGTAAGCTTGGTCGTGAAGTTACCTAAAACCAATGCCCCCGAATCGGCAGAAGTCACATAGAATAAAAGGCCTGTTACTGTTGCGACTGAAGCAATGAAAGTAAAGCCCGGGTACTGTGCTAACAGGTCATAAAAACCATGTGCCGGATTGGATAATACCGTTGCAGCCAATGTCTGGTTGCCTTCAAAAATCACGCTGTGCAATGCGCTATTACCAAAAATGGATAACCACGTTAAGGTAAATAGCAGAGGAATAATTAAAGTCCCGCACACGAACTCGCGAATAGTACGGCCTCTAGAAATACGAGCCAAAAACAACCCTACAAATGGCGACCAAGCAATCCACCATGCCCAGAAGAACAAAGTCCAACTGCTCATCCAATCTTTAGGTTGCTCAAAAGCAAAACTTTGAAGGGCTAAGGTTGGGAAGCGAGTTAAATAATCACCAATATTTTGTACCAGCGCATTGAGTAAAAACTCGGTATTGCCCAAGAACAAAATAAACAGTAAAAGACCAATTGATACATAAATATTGATTTCAGATAAAATCCGAAGGCCTTTATTCACCCCGGATGTCACTGAAATAATACTAATACCGACTGCAATGGCAATCAGTGCAAACTGCATCCAGATATTCTCTGGCAGTCCTAATAAAACATGTAAACCATAGTTCAGCTGTACCACGCCAATCCCGCAGGTGGTCGCAATACCAAAAATTGTCCCAATGACGGCAGCAGTATCTACACTATGGCCGATGGCCCCATTAATTCTGTTCCCGAAAATTGGGTAAAGTGCAGAACGAATGGTAAGTGGTAAGTTATATCGATAACTGAAATAGCCAAGTGCCATACCAATCAAGGCATACATACACCATCCGGTCAAACCATAGTGAAACAGCGTCCACACCATACTTTGGCGTGCCGCTTCATAGGTCTGGCCTACGCCAACAGGCGGCTGCATATAATGAGATAATGGCTCGGCCACCGAGAAAAACATTAAATCGATACCAATACCTGCCGAAAACAGCATGGCAGACCAACTCAGTAAACTAAACTCAGGCTTTGAGTGTTTAGGACCAAGTTTAATTTCACCATATCGTGAGCAGGCAATGAAAATTACAAACACCATATACAGCGTAGCAGCCAGTAAATAATACCAGCCAAAGGTTGACGTTACCCACGCAAGGACGGTGTTAATGGTTCGATTTGCGAAATCGTTAAATAAAAAAGTAACGAGAGAAAAGATTAAAATGATTAGAGCTGAAATATAAAAAACCACACGGTTAAGCGGGTCTTTTTTAGATTTAGATAATGTTAAATCATCAACTGCTCTTGGATTATCTGTTGCCATACAATCCTCAAGGAATAGAAGAAAAATAAAATATTCAATTTAGTCTTTTCACTATTTAACAATAATGAAAAGACTGCTTTGAACGCAAAAAATATAAATAAATGTGATGAACCAAGGTTATAAAACCTCGGTCACTTTGTTCTGGTCACAATTCGATGGAATAGAAATGTCTTTTGAAATAGCTAACTGCTTTTTCTCAACATTCGGGTCAAAATCATCTTGCTTTAGGGCTTTGGCCAGGCCAAACATATAAAGCAAAATAATCACAGAAAATGGTAAACCACATAACACCACTGCACTTTGCATGGAGTTAAAACTACCTGCTAATAATAAGCCGATACTTACAATGGTAATGACCACAGACCAAAAGATGCGTAACCAGATCGGTGAATCACTATCACTGGTGCCCCCTTTCGAGGACAAATTGGCGATCATTAGTGTACCAGACCCAACCGGTGTCAAAAATAAAACGAAACAAATTACAACAACAATCCCGGCAATATACGGATTAAACGGGAGATATTCGAGTAATTTGAATAATGACAACGCAGGGTCACTTAAAACCATATCACCTAAAACTTTCTGTTTCTGGTTAAGAATAAAATGAATTGCAGTATTTCCAAAAATCGAGATCCAAGCCAAGGTAAAACCTAGTGGAATGAGGCATACACCCAAAACCACTTCTCGAATAGTTCGGCCTTTAGAAATTCGGGCAATAAACATTCCTACAAAAGGTGCCCAAGCAATCCACCATGCCCAATAAAACACAGTCCATGAACCCAACCAGCCACTGGCTTTTTGATTGTATAAATACATATCAAAACTTTTACCCATAAAATTATTAAGGTAATCGCCCGTATTTTGTACAAGACCATTTAACAAATGGTTAGTCGGTCCGGTTAAAAATACAAATAAAAGTAAAGCATAGAGCAAACGTAAATTAGTACGCGATAACCATGCTAAGCCTTTTTCAATCCCGATCACTGTAGTGACTGTCGCCACAAACATCATGATTAAAACTGCAGTGATTAAAGTTGCAGAGCTATGCGGTATTTCAGGAATTAAATAACAAATACCTGAAACTAACACCAAAGCACCAATACCTAAGTTGGTCACTAATGAAATGACAGTTGCTAAAATACCAAACCCATCAACAAAATCGCCAACTAGACCATGTACTCGCTCTCCAAAAATTGGATAGAGCGCCGAGCGTAGTGCGAGTGGTAAATCTTGTCTAAAGGCAAAATAACCTAATGTCACACCGAGCAAGGCATAAAGTACCCAGCCATGAATTCCCCAGTGCAAAAAGCTATAGGTCATAGCATTACGGGCGGCCTGAACAGTACCTGCCTCACCTTCTGGTGGTCTTAGAAAATGGTCAACAGGTTCAGCAACACCATAATAAAGTAGCGCGATACCAATACCTGACGAAAACAGCATTGAGGTCCAAGCCAAATAGCCAAACTCAGGTTTGTCGTGGTCTTTTCCTAAAGGAATCTGTCCCACTTTTGAGAAGGCGAGCCAAGCCACAAAGCCTAAACACAGCACAATCACCAACATGTAATACCACCCGAAAAAGTGGTTTACCTGCTCTTGCACATAGGTCAGCCAAAACTGACTTTTTTCTGGAAACAGTACAAATAATAGGCCAAAAATGCCGATACTGACTGCCGAACTCCAAAATACAAAACGATTTAACCGAATATGGTCTGAAGAATATCCATCACTTTTCAACACCATCTTATTGCTCCTTGCAATCGGTGTATTTTTTCCAAAATAACGTGATAAGTACCGGACTTATGCGCATCATCCTATCCGTAAGAACTTCTGATTCTACCTCTTCTTCCCCGAAATCAGATTCAAAAATTCATTGATTTTTACACATCATACTTGTTATTGATTGAACGTTCAATCAATAACAAGTATGATAAAAAAAGTGCTATGATGCTCTGCAAGTTAACATGCTGAATTTAAAGCACCCCTAAAAGTGCTGATGTGGAAAATCATGACAAAACGCAGAGTAAAACCAGAGCATGTGCGCCGTGAAGAGATTATGAACGCTGCACTCGACGTAATTTATGAAGTGGGGTTATCCAATACCACCATTGCACAAATTGCAAAAAAAGCCGAGTTGTCGACCGGTATTGTCAGCCATTATTTTGGCGACAAACAAGGGTTAATAAATACTTGTATGCAAGAAATGCTCAATGTGTTGCGTCGGAAAACCGAACAGTACAGAGCAGAAGCAGATTCGCATCCGGAAAGCCAGATTAAGGCAATTATTGACTCTAACTTTGACATTAGTCAGGTAAATGAAAAAGCAATGCGGGTCTGGTTAGACTTTTGGTCTGCAAGTATGCATGTACCGGACCTAAGCCGTTTGCAAAAGATTAATGATCAACGCCTGTATTCCAACTTGAAGTTTTATTTTCTCAAGTTAATGGATGAACAACAGGCCAGTGTTGCCGCAAGAGGTTTGGCAGCATTGATTGATGGATTATGGCTACGTGGCAGTTTAAGCCGTCACAACGAATTTGATAGCGAGCTGGCCCGTTCCATTGCTTACGATTATGTAAAAACGCAATTGCAATTTGCGAACAAGCCTTTGCAGGAGAGACAAAATGAGTGATGTACAAGTTTATCAACTGTATATCCATGGACGCTACGTTGAAGCAACCAGTGGTAAAACATTTAATAGTATTAACCCTGCCAACGGCGAGACAATCGCGACTCTTCAACAGGCATCTGAACAAGATATTGAAGCTGCTGTAAAAAGTGCCCAACAAGGACAAAAAATCTGGGCAGCCATGACCGCTATGGAGCGTTCACGTATTTTACGTCGCGCTGTCGATATTCTCCGTGAACGTAATGATGAGCTTGCCCGTCTTGAAACACTCGACACCGGTAAAGCCTATAGCGAAACATCTACCGTCGATATTGTGACTGGTGCAGATGTACTCGAATACTACGCCGGACTTGCAACAGCTATTCAGGGCGAACAAGTCCCACTTCGCGAATCAAGTTTCTTTTATACACGCCGTGAACCTTTAGGCGTGGTTGCAGGTATTGGTGCCTGGAACTATCCAATCCAAATCGCTTTATGGAAATCTGCCCCTGCCCTTGCTGCAGGCAATGCCATGATTTTCAAGCCAAGCGAAACAACGCCACTTACTGCATTAAAACTTGCAGAAATCTATACAGAAGCTGGCTTACCAGACGGCGTATTTAACGTAGTACAAGGTGCTGGTCGTGAAATTGGTCAATGGCTCACTGAACATCCTGTGATTGAAAAAATCTCATTCACGGGTGGCGTAGAAACTGGCAAAAAAGTGATGGCAAGCGCTGCTGGCTCTACCCTTAAAGAAGTGACTATGGAGCTTGGTGGTAAGTCACCACTCATTATTTGTGAAGATGCTGACCTTAACCGTGCAGCAGATATTGCGGTTATGGCGAACTTCTTTAGCTCAGGTCAAGTATGTACCAACGGTACCCGTGTATTTGTTCCAAAATCACGTTTAGCCGACTTTGAAAAAGCCGTTGTAGAGCGTGTAAAACGTATTCGCATTGGTGACCCAATGGCTGAAGACACAAACTTCGGTCCGCTCACCAGCTTCCCTCATATGGAAAAAGTGTTGTCTTTCATTGAGTCAGGCAAACAACAAGGCGCTAAAGTATTAATCGGTGGTGGTCGTGCGACCGAAGGCGAACTAGCCAAAGGCGCTTATGTACTACCAACGGTATTTAGCGACTGCACTGACCAAATGGCGATTGTTCAAGAAGAAATTTTTGGACCGGTTATGAGCATCTTAAGCTATGAAACCGAAGAAGAAGTGATTCAACGTGCCAACGACACGACCTTTGGTCTAGCTGCTGGCGTAGTCACTCAAGATATTAGCCGCGCTCATCGCATTATTCACCAAATTGAAGCTGGTATTTGCTGGATTAACACTTGGGGTGAATCACCTGCCGAGATGCCAGTCGGTGGCTACAAGCAATCTGGTGTGGGCCGCGAAAATGGCTTAACCACGCTTGGGCACTATACCCGTATCAAATCTATTCAAGTTGAACTTGGCGATTATCAAAGCATTTTTTAATGCCTCAATCGCTCTAAACACTTCAACCTAAATCACATATGCCGAGCAGTCTTTATAGATTGCTCAGGCAAACTGTTAGTAAAAAAAGGATAGTTATGAATATTAAAGAATATGATTACATTATTATTGGCGCAGGATCTGCCGGAAATGTACTCGCTGCGCGTCTTACTGAAGACAAAGATACCACCGTTTTACTGCTAGAAGCGGGCGGACCAGATTATCGCTTGGATTTCCGTACACAAATGCCGGCAGCTTTGGCCTATCCTCTTCAAGGCCGTCGCTATAACTGGGCTTATTTAACTGACCCAGAGCCACATATGAACAACCGTCGTATGGAATGTGGTCGTGGTAAAGGTTTAGGTGGGTCATCTTTAATTAATGGTATGTGCTATATCCGCGGTAACGCAATGGATTTAGAACAATGGGCGACCCATAAAGGCCTTGAAAACTGGACTTATGCCGATTGTTTGCCTTACTACAAAAAAGCCGAAACTCGTGACATTGGTGGCAATGACTATCATGGTGATAGCGGTCCTGTATCAGTGGCTACACCAAAAAATGGCAACAACGTGCTGTTCCATGCCATGGTTGAAGCAGGTGTACAGGCAGGTTACCCACGTACTGACGACTTAAACGGTTACCAACAAGAAGGTTTTGGTCCAATGGACCGTACGGTTACGCCTAAAGGCCGTCGTTCAAGTACCGCACGTGGTTATTTGGATATGGCGAAAGGCCGTCCAAACCTGACTATTTTGACTCATGCAACGACCAACAAAATCTTGTTTAATCAAAAGCAAGCGATTGGTGTTGAATACATTATTGGTGCCGACCAAAACAACCTGCAACGCGCATTGGTTAAACGCGAAGTATTACTTTGTGCAGGCGCAATTGCGTCACCGCAAATTTTACAGCGCTCAGGTGTAGGTCAAAGTACCTTCTTAAAATCAATGGACATTGATGTGGTTCATGATTTGCCGGGTGTGGGTGAAAACTTGCAAGATCACTTGGAAATGTACTTACAGTATAAATGTAAGCAACCCGTTTCTTTATACCCGGCTTTAAAATGGTATAACCAACCTGCCATTGGTGCCGAGTGGTTATTCAATGGTACAGGTATTGGTGCAAGCAACCAGTTTGAAGCGGGTGGATTTATCCGTAGTTCGGATGAGTTTAAGTGGCCAAACATTCAATACCATTTCTTACCAGTAGCTATTAACTACAACGGTAGTAATGCTGTAAAAGAACATGGCTTCCAAGCACACGTGGGTTCAATGCGTTCGCCTTCACGCGGTCGTATCAAACTTAAATCGAAAGACCCATTTGCGCACCCAAGTATCTTGTTTAACTACATGTCGACTGAACAAGACTGGCGTGAGTTCCGTGATGCAATCCGTATTACGCGTGAAATCATGCAGCAATCTGCGCTTGATCCATATCGTGGTGATGAAATTAGTCCGGGCAAACATTTGCAGACAGATGCAGAGCTTGATGACTTTGTTCGCAACCATGCAGAAACAGCTTACCACCCGTCTTGTAGCTGTAAGATGGGTGAAGACGAAATGGCTGTTGTAGATGGTCAAGGCCGCGTACACGGTATGAATGGTTTGCGTGTGGTTGATGCCTCAATTATGCCGCTCATTATTACCGGTAACTTAAATGCAACCACCATTATGATAGCTGAGAAAATTGCAGACCAAATTCGTGGACGTGAAGCACTACCACGTTCAACTGCACCTTTTTATGTAGCTTCATAAAACTATTTAGGGCATATTTCTTATACAGGAATATGCCCTAAATTTAATCCATACCCCACAAGCATTAATAAGAACTATGTATGACAAAAAATAAGCGACTATAAGGTGAACATTTACATAAATCGGGTATGAAATAAAAATTAATTTATTTTTATAGGCAAATTACTATTAAGTGATTCAAGTTTAATCAATATTATTTTATTTATTAAATTTCAATTATTTAAATTAAAATAAAATCTAAAAACAATCTTATAAAAGCCTAATTTGATCAAATATAAATCATATTTATGATTTTAATAGAACCCATTTATTATAAAAATTGTCTTGTCAATGCAAAATTAGTCTAAAATATAGAGTGTTTGCGATAATCCCAAGTAATTTTTCTTTTTTCAAAGTTCTCTGTTTTGGAGAATTTTATTTTCGCATTTATATCCGTTTTGTCTGGATACGCTGTCTAGGTTTCCTCACACCTTAAGTGACTCAAATAACTTATTTTAAGGTTCCCCTTGCATGAAAAAGTTTTTGAAATACCTTCTGGTATTAATCATTCTTATTTTAATTGCAGGTATTGTTTTCTTGTTTAGACCAATTGCGTCAAAACAGGTACAAACTGCAAAAGATGAGCCAGTTGTTGATGCCGTTCTTGTTGGCGGCGGCATCATGAGTGCCACTCTGGGTACTTATTTCACTGAGCTTGAACCGAATTGGCAAATTCGTATGTACGAACGTCTTGACCAAGTTGCTCAAGAAAGTTCAAACGGCTTTAACAATGCCGGAACAGGCCACTCTGGCTTTATGGAAATGAACTATACCGAAGAGAAAAACGGTAAGATGGAAATTGCCAAAGCTGAAAAAGTTGCTTCTCAGTTTGAAGTAGCAAAACAGTTCTGGTCATATCAGGTAAAACAAGGTGTTTTAGCTGAACCGAAAACATTCATTAACCCAGTTCCACACATTGCTTTCGTTTGGGGCGATAACGTTCAGTTCTTAGAAAAACGTTATGCTGCCATGATTCAAAGCCCGTTGTTCAAAGGTATGAAATTTACTGAAGACCCAGCTGTAATTAAACAATGGGCACCTTTAGTAATGAACGATCGTGATCCAACTCAAAAAGTTGCAGCGACGCGTATGGAAGTTGGTTCAGATGTAAACTACGGTTCAATCACGAATCAGTTAGTGAAACACTTAAGCCAAAATCCAAACTTCAAATTGCAGACTTCAACTGAAGTGACTGGCATCAGCCAAAATGATGACAAAACTTGGACTGTGTCTTTCAAAGATTTGAAAACTGGTAAAACAGACCACGTTAAAACACGTTTTGTGTTTATCGGTGCAGGCGGTGCAGCAGTTAAATTATTGCAACTTACTGGTTTACCAGAAGCAAAACAATATGCTGGCTTCCCTGTAGGTGGTGAGTTTTTAATTACTGACAACCCAGCAATTACTTCTCAGCATACAGCGAAAGTATATGGCCGTGCTGAACTTGGTGCGCCTCCAATGTCTGTACCACATATTGATACACGTTATATCGACGGTAAAAAATATGTTTTGTTTGGCCCATTTGCAACGTATTCAAACAAGTTCCTGAAAAATGGTTCTCAGCTTGACTTGCTTGCATCAACCAACAAAAACAACGTTTTACCAATGACGACTGTTGGTTTAGAAAATCTTGATCTTGTTAAATACTTGGTGAGCCAAGTAATGATGTCAGACAAGGACCGCCTAAACGAACTTCGTAAATACTACCCAGATGCGAAAGCTGAAGACTGGCGCTTAAGCCAAGGTGGTCAACGTGTTCAGATCATCAAAAAAGAACCGGGTAAACCTGCAACACTTCAATTCGGTACAGAAATCTTTGCCTCTAAAGATGGTGCTGTAACTGCATTGTTAGGTGCATCTCCGGGTGCTTCAACTTCTCCATACATCATGCTTAACTTGCTTGAAAAAGCTTTCCCAGAGCAAACAGAAGGTAAGTGGAACCAGAAGCTTCATGAAATTGTGGTTTCTTATAAACAAGACTTAAGCAAAGACCCTGTGCTACTCGACAAAGTTCGTCAGTACACAAGTTCTACGCTTGGCTTGAACTATACATCTCCGTTCAAAGCTGCAAATGATGAAACTGCTGCTGCCCCTGTTGCAAAAGCAAACTAAGTTTGATGATGTATAAGTAAAATATCAAAAGGATGAATTTCGATTCGTCCTTTTGTTTTTTTAGACTTCTGTTGAGATATTTAGACTAGCTATGACGCCTTTAAACTCATCACCTCGCCTCTTAACGTTTTGTTTTAAGCTCGTACTTGTTTTGCTACTGGCTTATCTTTTGTTAAGCGGGTTTTATATGTGGATGATTGGCAGTACAGCAATTTACGTCAGCTCAGCCGTGTTATTTACCATAACGGCTTATGCTTTTAAGCTCGGTAAATATCAAAAATTATGTGCTGTTTTAAATGTGCTCATGAGCGCAGCCGCATTATATTTCAGCACGACTCATCTATTTTTCTCACCTATTCAGTTCTTTATATTTTTACCTGCCTTATTTTTTGTTGTGTTGGCTTTTACTCACGTAAGTAAAATTCGTAGCTTATCTAAAGTTTTAATATTTATTAGTTTATTGGTGTGGTCAGGCGTACATTTTACGCAGCTCGAACAACTTCGAGCCTATTATAAAACACAGCATACTGGTGAAAGTTGGCAGCAATACGGCGCGTTATAAAATTATTTGGTTCTATATTTCTAAATGAAAATATTTCCATTTTCACATGAAGTTCATCAGTAAAACTGAACAGCATTTACAGAATTCCTTTTAAGAAAAAATATTCATAACAATCTAATTTATTTAGAAATATATCGAGCATATTAGCGATTGAATAGCATTTATCTACACGCTAGATTAGCTGAATTATTTTTCTCCCTTTACGTTATATTTATGAAAATTTTAGATGGCGGTTTAGGCCGTGAATTGGCCCGCCGTGGCGCTCCATTTCGTCAACCAGAATGGTCTGCGCTTGCACTCATTGAAGCACCTGAAACAGTAAAAGAAGTCCACCTTGACTTTATCAACGCTGGTGCAGAAGTCATTACCACCAATAACTATGCAGTTGTGCCATTTCATATTGGGCAAGAACGCTTTGAAACTGACGGCGTACGTTTAATTAAAGTTGCCATCGAACAAGCAAAAAATGCAGTTAAAGAAAGCGGCAAAAATGTCAAAATCGCAGGCTGCCTACCACCGTTATTTGGTTCTTACCGCGCTGACTTGTTCCAGCCAGAACAGGCTAAAAACCTTGCTGAGCCAATCATTAACACATTAGCACCAGAAGTTGATTTTTGGCTCGCTGAAACTCAATCTTGCTTAAAAGAAGTTGAAACAGTACACGCGTTATTGCCACAAGATGGTAAAGACTATTGGGTGTCATTTACGCTGCAAGATGAAATTAAACAAGAACAAGCGTTACTTCGTTCTGGTGAAAACATGCAACAAGTGGCTGACTTTATAAAGCAGTCAAATGCTAAAGCAGTATTGTTTAACTGCTGCCAACCTGAAGTGATCTTACAAGCCATTAATGAAATTAAAGGACTTATTCCTGAGTCTGTACAAATTGGTGCTTATGCCAACGCTTTTCCACCGCAAGATGAAAGCGCAACTGCTAACGATGGTCTGGATGAAATTCGTAAAGACCTAGATGCTCCAGCTTATTTAGGTTTTGCCAAGCAATGGCAGCAAGCAGGTGCAAGTTTAGTGGGCGGTTGCTGCGGTATTGGACCAGAACATATTGCTGAACTTTCTCAATTTTTTAAAGAATAAATACCATGTCTGCTGCCAAAATCGGATTACTGTCTCTTACAGCGCTGGTATTTAGTTCTATGGTGGGGTCAGGCGTATTTAGTCTTCCCCAAAATATGGCTCAAGTTGCCAACGGCTCTGCCCTTCTTGTTGCATGGCTCATTACCGGAGTCGGCATTATTTTCTTGGCTCTCTCATTGTTGCATTTAACCCGTCAACGACCAGATCTAGATGGCGGTATTTATAACTATGCACGCGAAGGCTTTGGAGACCTCATCGGGTTTTGCTCGGCGTGGGGCTATTGGTTGTGTACTACCATTGGTATTGTCGGTTATGTAGTGATTGCCTTTTCAGGCGTCGGCATGTTTACCGACAGCAAAGACCACGTTATTTTTGGTGAAGGTAATACACTCTACTCTCTGATTGGCTCAAGCATTTTTGTATGGCTGGTACATTGGTTAGTCAGCCGAGGTATTAAGGAAGCAGCCATTGTGAATTTACTGGCGACCATTGCCAAAATTATTCCAATGGTGGTCTTTATCTTCTTTACCTTTATTGCCTTTAAGTTTGATTTATTCAAACTCAACTTAAATGACTTTTCTTTAAAAGTTCCCCTTTGGCAGCAAGTAAAAGACCTGATGCTCATTACCCTTTGGGTATTTACCGGTATTGAAGGTGCGGTGGTTTTATCATCACGTGCCAAAAACCGTCATGACATTGGTAAAGCGACCATTTTAGGTGTGTTGCTGGCGTTAAGTTTTTACGTGATGGTCACGGTATTGGCTTATGGTGTGGTGAGCCGTGAAGTGCTTGCTGGCATGCATAACCCATCTATGGCGACCATTTTGCAGCAACTGATTGGTCTACCAGGTACAATCATTATTACCATTGGGCTTATTATTTCAGTTTCATCGTCTTATTTAAGCTGGACGTTATTTGCGACCGAAATTCCATATCTAGCTGCAAAAAATGGTGCATTCCCAAAACTATTTTTAAAGAATAACCAAAATAATGTGCCCATTTCATCACTATGGCTGACCACTATTGTGGTGCAAGGTTCACTCATTGCCGTGTATTTTTTCAATAAAAACTACACTCAGCTTTTATTAATTTCATCGGTGATGATTTTGCTGCCTTATTTTCTGGTATCGGCGTTTTATCTTAAAGAATCGATTCGCCATAAACGCACGCCGCATATTGCCATTGCAAGTGTCGCTTCAATTTATGCACTTTGGTTGCTCTATGCAGCAGGTTTAGACTTGCTGCTGTTGTCTGGCGTGTTGTATTTGGTCGGCTTGGTTATTTTTTCAATCAGCTACTTTGAGCATAAAAAATCGCTCAAACAAAACCAGCTTAATTAATCACTTCAACCACTGTTGAGCCATTTTCAGCAGTGGTTTTCTAAAAAAATTCTATTTTGAAAGCTGCGACTGCTTTAAATGCAACCTTAAAATACGACGTAATTCTAAAATTGCCTCAGGGCTAGTTTGAATTGAATGCCCACCTTTAATAATCAGCTCCGACTGCTCCTCACCCAAATGCGAACTTTGATACGGCACAATCCCATCACTCATTTTTGACTTATCTGTGGTGCCATTTATATTACCCATAATCGAGTGATAGACCACGTTGGAAGATGGCTGAATGGCTTGGGTCAACTGCATAAAGTTAGAAGAACGACTTAAATTACTTGCTCCGTTTTCAATTAAGCCTTTTCTGAGTTTTGTATTTTTCTCATCTCTCATTTCAACCGCAATAAAAAAGTCGGCGGGTAAACGAATAATACGGCGAGCAATTTGGGTAAACCATCGGTCAGCGTAGTCAGTACCATGATGCGGCGCCGAAACAAAAACAACCCGCTTAAAATAGGGCAAAGTTTTGAACTCAAAGCGTTCTCGAATAACAGGATTTTCTTTTAAACGCTTTAGCTGTGCTTCATTCATTTTTTGTATGGCTTGCTCTGAAACATCAGCATCGCTTACCAATAAACGGCTAATCACTCCGCCCATACTATGCCCAACCAACACTGCATCGTGCGCAGCGTAACTGTCTTTGGCGACGTTTTGAAAAGCTTGATTCAGCAAAGAGTAAATCTGAAAACGACTTTCAAAAATCGGCATATTGGTTGAATAAAACACCTGCCAAACTTGGTAGTTTTGTCTTAATTCGGCATCGCCCATAATGTCATTGGTTAGGCTCACCCACGCCTCTGGGCTGCTTGCCAGACCATGTATAAACACAATAATTTTCTTATTGGGGTTAAAGGGTTCCAGCATATATAAATGCGGCATGATTAAATTGGCTTCTTTATTAATTAAAGACCAATAACCTGCTGCCCCTAAATTATATTTCGATAACCATAGCCCATAAGGTGCCGAATAGTTGGCAGTGAGCGGATAGTCCACACCTTCAACTTTTACACGGTCCTGCCGATAAGGGTCGAACATGGAAATTTCCAAATCTGCCCCAGCAATGATCTGATCGGCTGTGGCCTTTTGTTTTGGGTAGGCAATGGCTGTGACTGGAAAGAAGCGTGGTAAATGTATATTGGGATTACTCTGGTGAGCGTAAAAAGCGTCGGGGTCTAAAATGAAACCATGATTTACATCATGCTCCTTACGCCCCACAATAAATTCAGCGCCTAACCCATCCTTACGGTTGACGGTATTAAACCCTGAAAAGTTCATGTTATAGCTAGAGCGAAAAGTATCGACTTCAATGTTTTGTACATCTACGGCATGATCAAAGTTGACTTGGTACTCATGCCCATCTGCTTTTAGTAAAGGTGGAAAATGAAGCGTATTTAAATGATTAAAATACGTGGTCATGAGCTTTGACAAAGCCACATTATAAAAAATACGCACCTGATTTTGGCGATGATCAAACACCCGATCGAATGGCGACTCCTCAGAGTCAAACAAATAAACATAGCTATAACGCAAGCTTTTATCAAACAGTGCTAACTCTTGCTCGACACAGCTATTATTTTTACTGCCAACATTACACTGACTGCTACGTCCAACATCTAAAGCTTTTGCCAAATAAATTTCGCTGAGCGCAGCATAGCGTTCTTCTCGGCTGCTATTTTCAGACAACCCCTGAATTTTATTTAAACAGACATTAAAATTTTGCAGGCAAGACGTCTCATTTTCTTTGACCAAATACAGCAGGTTTTGGGTTTGATGACTTAAAGTATTGTCAGTCAAAATACTTTCATTTTTACTTTTTAAAGCACTGCTTAAGTTACTTTCTTTTAAATGAATGACCTGACAACCGCTGAGCAGTCCCATTATAGTAAGCACTAAATAATGGCCGGATTTTGTCATTGTGCATTCCTTTCGCGAATGTATTTCCCCATTCGTCATTATGCCTGTAAAGCTGTGAACGAACAATTTCAGCTCAGCTTCAATGGTGCTTTATTGAAAAAATAAAAGCCCGAATTTATTTAAATTCAGGCTCTTTCAATCGCACTGTTTAAGCTTGTTTAAACTTCTGCTGTGAAGCCAAATAAGAAAAATAAAGGATGGGTAAAATAAACGGCGCTACACTCCAAAAGTCAAAATAGACATACAGTACCGCCCCCATCAAAGCGCCTATAACAAAGCCAATGACAATACTGGCACTTTTAAGCAAACTTGCCCGATTGGCGGCATTATTGTTTTTTAGCAAGTTAGCAATATCAATCCCAAGCTGGGTGGTGTTGCCTGTCATCATAGTACTTGGGCTAATATTTTTAATGAGTGTTTTACTTGAAGTATTACGAATAGCTAAGGCAATTAAACCGAGACCACCTGTGATTGCAACCGTAATCGCATCGGCATTTTTAAATGGCTCGAAATAAAGCCCAGCAACCATAAAGGCAAAGAGAAAAATAGCCTCAAATAAAAACAAATAAGACAGCGTTTTGTGTTTAGCCTGACTACGGTCAATTAACAGTTTGGTAATCACCACCGTCACAATAAACAATGGAATAGCCGCAAGTTTAATCCAGACACCTGTACCGCCTTTCACTAAAGCCGCTCCTGCCAGTACCAAGTTACCCGTTACGTGCGCGGTAAAAAAACCAAATAACGCAATAAAGCCAATGGTATCAATTGCCCCGCCTACCATAGTCAGTAAAACAGGATCTCGACATAGCGCCCATGTGCTTTGTGGTTCTTGTTGAATTGAGGTCTCTGGCATAAGCAGCATCCTGTTATTTTAAAGTCATTAAATTCAGTACAAAGATGTTTTAAATATTTAAAAACAAATCAAAGCTAAAGTATTTATCAAAACAAAAAAGCATGTAAAAACATAGAGTGTTTAATGTCGCAACACTGTCTTCAAAATAGCAACAATTATGATGCGCGCCATGCCATGCAACAGTATCAGTCATAAAGTTACGATTTGATTAAAGTAAATCGGCGAGATTTCTAATTTCTTCCATCACCGCCTTACACGCAGGCGTTAAATAGCCATGTTTAGAAATAGACAAAGAAATATAACGCTTGAGCGCGGGGTTAATAATTTTTGCAGCTTGAATGGGAGTGTATTGGCTAGCTTTCTTTAAGGCTTGCGGCCCCAGCATGGTATACATGCGAGACTCGGAAACCAAATGAGTTTGTAAACTAATCGAGTCGGCTTCAAACACAATATTTAGCTCTACCCCATTTTCATAAGCCATGTGGTCTAAAAAATTGCGCCAGTTACTTGGCCTGCAAAACGTGACCAACGGTAACTGACTTATCATTTTAAAGTCGACTTCATTTTCACGAGTTAACTCATCTCCTTCACAGCCGACCAAATAGGTATCGGCTTGGGTAAGGTAAACATCGCCTTGTTTAGGCGTCGGGTTAAAGCGATAAAGAATAGCTAAATCAACACTGCCATCTTCAAGCCATTTTTCTAAATGTACCCCTTGCCCTTCACGCACCGACAGTTTAATTAAGGGATATTTTTCTTGAAGCACTTTATAGAGAGTCGATAACAACGGATGTGCAGTAGACGGTAAACTGGCTATGCGCACCGTACCAATCGGAGTATCGGTCGAATGCAAAATTTCATTATTGAGTTGGTCGGTTACGTTCAGCCATGAACGAATTTTAGGAAGTAAATGCTGACCTAAATCGGTGAGTTCGACACCGCGGCCAGTTCGGTTAAATAAACGACCACCACACTGCGCTTCAAGCTCGTTCATTTGCCGACTGATTTGCGGTTGGTTGGTGTTATGCAGCATGGCGACTTTGCTTAAGCTACCTAGCTCCACCGCGTCTAAAAATATTTTCCATAATTCATAATTCATCGATTCTTCCTAAATCGTAAATAGGCAGCATTTTGAGCTATACATTTTCAGTATAACTGAAATTCAAGAATTGGTAATTCCTACATAGCTCACCTATTTCTATACTCCAATCATGTTCTCTACAACACGATTTAAGTCAGATTAAGAACCAGAGAATATTTAATTACACTGTATAGGAAGTACGATTATGAGTTTAGATTTACGTGGATTAACCCCAGCACCTGTGACTCCTTTTACCCGTGACGGACAAGTAGACCATAATGCAATTCAACGTTTAGGTTCATGGTTAGGCAGTATTGATGGTGTGAAAGGCTTGGTTGTTCTTGGGCATGCAGGTGAAGGAACATTCTTGTCGCAAAAAGAACAAATGCAGGTCATCGAAAGCTTTGTTAAATCGGTAGATGACAAAATTCCGGTAATTGCAGGGATTACGCTCGAAGGTACTTCAGTTGCAGCAGAAGAAGCAAAACGTGCAGTGAGCGCTGGTGCTTCGGCAGGTTTGATTTACCCTTCACATGGCTGGTTGCGTTTTGGCTATCAAAAAGGCGCACCACAAGACCGCTATAAAGCGATTTATGAAGAAAGTGGTTTGCCATCTATTTTATTCCAATATCCAGATGCAACGAAGGCCACTTACGACCTAGACACTCTACTCGATATTTCTGCCCAGCCAGGCGTGTTTGCCATGAAAAATGGTGTACGTAACATGCGCCGCTGGGATGTCGAAATTCCGATTATTCGCCGTGAACGCCCAGACTTACAGGTGTTGACTTGCCACGATGAATATTTGCTTCACACCATGTTTGATGTAGACGGCGCTTTGGTTGGCTATGGCAACATTGCCCCTGAACTGTTAATTGAAATGATTAAGGCAGGTAAAGCTAAAGATTACGCTAAAGCTCGTGCACTTCACGACCAATTATTACCAGTGACTCGCAATGTTTATCACCGCGGTTCACACATGGAAGGCACCGTCGCGCTTAAACATGCATTGGTTGCTCGCGGAATTTTGGACCATGCCACTGTGCGTTCGCCACTGCTTCCACTGGCAGATGGTGCTGAGCAAGAAATTCATGATGCAATGCGTCAAGCCGGAATTGGCAAGGTCGATTTAACCCAAGCCGTTGCTTAAATTCTATTCGGGCTAGCATGTACGCTAGCCTTTTTTTCCTGTACGCTGCCTGAGGCCAAACATCGGGCATGTTTCTTAAAAACAATAATAAAAAGCATGCAAACTGTGGTGAACAGGTAGTGCGAAATAGAACAACAAAACTACGAGGAATGTAGTGATAAGGAGATAGAAGATGACAAATCTAGCGGATGTAGAACAAATTAGTCATCATCAAAAAAATGCGGAAATTATTGCAAGACTTGAACGGCTACCCGTCACTGGTCGATTGCAATTTATGCGTATTACCATTGGTATAGCGACCTTTTTTGACGCTTATACTGTTCTAGCAATTGCCTTTGCTTTACCCCAACTCATTACCGAATGGCACCTGACGCCTGCCTATGTCGGTGCGATCATTGCCGCGGGCTATGTCGGGCAACTGGTCGGTGCAATCTTCTTTGGTTCTCTTGCCGAAAAAGTCGGTCGTTTAAAAGTGCTGTCTTTTACCATTTTACTGTTTGTGGCAATGGACATTTCTTGTTTGTTTGCGTGGAGCGGAATGTCGCTGTTAATTTTCCGTTTCTTACAAGGTGTTGGTACAGGTGGCGAAGTGCCTGTTGCGAGTGCCTATATTAATGAGTTTATTGGTGCAGAAAAGCGTGGTAAGTTTTTCTTGCTCTATGAAGTTTTGTTCCCACTCGGTCTTATGTTTGCAGGCATGGCGGCATTTTTCCTGATGCCAATTTACGGCTGGAAAGTCATGTTTATTGTGGGACTAATTCCATCTTTACTGGTCATTCCTTTACGGTTTTTCTTGCCTGAGTCACCACGTTGGCTTGCTTCCAAAGGCCGCTTTAAAGAAGCCGATCAAGTCGTCAAAAGCTTTGAAGACGGTGCCATCAAAAACGGTAAAACTTTGGCTGAACCTGTGGTTAAAGAAATTAACCCGCAAGGCATGGCAAAAACCGACTGGCGCGAGCTGTTCCGTGGTATTTACCGTAAACGTACTTTTACCCTGTGGGGCATGTGGTTTTGCGTTTATATGGTGAACAATGCCATGGTGACTTGGCTGCCATCTCTTTACAAACAACACTTTGGTCTGTCACTTCAAACCAGTTTAGGTTATGGCTGGATTACCTCGGGTGTGGGTGTGATTGCCTCTATTATCTGTGCGTTAATGATTGATAAAGTCGGCCGCCGCCCTTGGTACAGTGCAGCGTTTTTCTTGGCGATCATTCCACTCATGAGCCTCTCGGTTTTAGGCGCAAAATCGGCGATGGAAGTTGTAATTTTCGCAACGATTAGCTATGCCATTTTGCAAACCATTTCATTCTCTTTATACCTTTACGCTGCCGAACTTTACCCTACTCGCCTACGTGCAATGGGCATTGGTTTTAGTACTGCTTGGCTACGTGCTGGCTCTGCAATTGGACCAGTTATGGTCGGCCTCGTGGTTGGTGGCTATGGCATTCAATATGTGTTTAGTGTGCTTGCCGTTGTGGCGCTTATTGGTGGTCTAGTGACCTTCTTGTTTGCCATTGAAACCAAAGGCCAAGTGCTCGAAAAACTCTCTCCCTAATTCATCCATTTCATAAAAAGCTTGCCTAACCCAGCGTTAGGCAAAGGGCTTATTCATGCTTAAAAAAGGAATTTAAAATGAATAAATATTTGCTATGGGGCTGTATTAGTTTAGGCAGCGTGAGCAATGCGTATGCAGAGCTTCCTCTAGAATTTGGCAAGTTAGAATTAAAACTTAACACCCGTTACTGGAACGATGAAGGCACTGCCCACCCCACGCTTGCCAATCCTTCACCTTCGTCGAGTGAATATGAACAAAGTGCCTTAGGGCTTGAGTTAAATTATCAGTCACCTTACTTGTGGGACTGGCTTGGAGTAGATGGTTCACTCTATGCAGTCACCAAGTTATTTGACTCTGGCAAACCGAGTTCCCAGCTTTTAGAGGTCGAAAATAACGGCAAGCTCGATCAAAACTTTGCAACTTTAGGACAGCTCTACCTCAAAGCAAAACTCGGCGATAAAGGCGAAATTAAGTTAGGCCGTCAGTTGCAAGACTCTCTGTTACTCAAAAGTACCAATAACCGTGCGGTGCCGGATACATTTTCGGGTGCGAGTGGGCAGTTTCAACTGAATGATCAGCTACAGACTTATATTGCCTACTATGACCGCTGGAAACCGCGCAGCATGGACAGTTTTGAAAAGTTCGTGACTGAAAATGACGAACACATTGATTATGTCGGTGTGCTGGGTGCCAAGTATCAGTACAAAAACTGGAGCGTGAATGCAGAATATTTAAATAGCAAAGATTATTTAAAAAAGTATGGGGCGATTGCTCAATATAAATTGCCCCTGCACGGCCTTGTATGGACATTCAACACAGGTGCTTTTTTCTCGCGTGATGATGGCAAGCTATTTAAATGCGGTGCCGAAACCGAGCTGGACTGTGTCAAAGGTCAAGACATTAACAACCGTGGCAATGGTTATTTTGTAGATGTAAATGTGGCCAAGAATAACCTCGAAGGCGGCATTGCCGTTTCAAAGTTTGATGGTTTTTGGATAGAAGATAACTTTGCCGTACACTCCGACCGCAACTCGGTTTTGACGCAAGACCACGGCACCAATCCATTTCCAACCTCGTCGACTATTGGCCCTGACTTTACCAATAACGATGAAACTGCCATTGCCCTTCGCTTGAAATATAACTGGAAAGACTACGTGAAAGGTTTAAAAACCGAGGCGAAGTATATCTATGGCTTTGGGGCTCACCAAAGTAATATCAGTAGTGATGTTGAAGGTAAAGAGCGTTACTTTGACTTTACGGTGAGTTATGCCTTGCCGTGGGTAAAAAACTTAGATGTGCGTTATTCATTTTTGCATTATGAGTCAAAGTTTGAAAATGCAAACCTAGGTGAAAAGATAAATGGCATGACCCGTAAAGATTGGGATCAGCACCGTGTATTAATTAATTACCGATATACGTTTTAAGTTCAAGCTAAGCTCAACGCTTAGCTTTAAAACAGCCTTTCAGCTTATGGAATTAAGCTCTATACTCTTTTTTTGCATTCAAAAAATGATTTATAGGCAAATCCCTTACTAACAGCATATTTATCTATAGAGTTTTCATAAATGGGTTCATCATAGGCCTTATTTATTAAATCCATTTTATATTTTGAGTACTCAGGATATCTATAAAGATTCTGCTCATTTGAGTCTAACTGCATTGTTTTACTCACTCCAGCTTGACGTGCTTTCATAATATTTTCAGCCATCTCAAAACCAGCTTTACACAATAAATCTTTTTTTTCGATCTGGTATTTTTCTTCCTGCATTTGAAGTAGATCATCTTTAGTAGGAATTACATTGTTTGGTCCAAGATCTCTAAAAGATCTAGTAGAACTCCAGTTAATACGACTAAAAGCTACATCACTTGGGTCTCTACTGTTCTTTAATGCATCGATAAGATATTGGTCGCGGTTACCTAAGATATAAGTGTTTAAATCATTATCTAATAAAATAACTAAGATATTTTTATTAGAACTGTCATAGGCAACGTAACTTTTAAGATTTTGTCCTACAAATTTTTGATTCTTTTGCCAAAAATAGGTCGTTATCACATTGTTCTGTAAATTTCTCTTTGTTAGACAAGCGCTCATATCAAAATCCCCAGGTTTTAAAACGCCAAAGGGATGTAACCTTGCAATAAGGCCAATTGTTAAATCCTTATCTAACTTAAGCAAACTAAAACCATTGACCTCACATTCTTCAAATTGTTTATCTTTTAATTTATAGATTTCATTAATTGAAGTTAAATTTTTAGCATGTAATGTAGTACAAAACGCTATTACCCCACATAAAAGTAATCTTTTCATATCATCAAGTCCTTTAATTTCGAAATAGAATACTCATTTTTACAGAAAAAATACATGGTAAGCCTCTTAAAGGCTAAGACCAGCACCGTGTATTTATTAATTACCGTTATACATTTTAAGAGCAGGTTAAACGTTTAGTTTAACTTTATTATATTTATTAATTCACCGATTTAAATCGATAAACTTTTGAGTTTAATTAAAATATAAATTTATATTTTAATTTTTTATAATATTTTATTTAAATTGAATTGACCTGTTAAAAACTTATGATTATTATGGTCTCGCTGGCCTACATTGCCAGTCGGTTTTGACAGACCGTTTTACATACAGCACATCAGATTTATCCTTCTGAGGGAGAAATCTGTGTGAAAACCACCGTCCCCCTAATGTTACGGTAGGGCGGAAGGGGGACACCTTCGGGTGTGCTGGTTCTGTATGTCCGGTCTGTCAACCCTCTTTCGTTCTACCACCCTAATCAATTGACGGTGATTTTCGGTGGTAGGACTCCATACATTCTAAGGAGTTGACCATGCCACTATATAAACTTATCCCCTCTCCCCTATAAACTTTTTATTTATTTAAAACTTAGGTTTTCTATTATCTAATCTTTTAAATCTATAAATTATTTTTATTTTAAAATTTTAATCATTTTATTTTCCTTATTTTATAGGCGGATTAATTACATCCTAAAAAAATGATTTTAAAACTTTAAATATAACGATTTATTTTTTCTCATTGATATATCCCCAAGCATCACGAGAATAATATGAACTTTTATAAAACTATTTTGGTTTTAGGCCTTATTATAGGTGATTACAGTGTTTCAGGTTGTGATATACACACTCAGATCGAGTTTGAAAAAATTTGCCTGTCGGGTGGACACACCCAAACCAGTTGCGAGTGTATATACCAACGGCTTGAACAAATGTATTCGTCTAAGCTTATGCAAGGTCTAGAACATGTCAGTTTGCAAAGTCCTGCTCTCCCACAGGACTTTGCCCCTACTTTTTTTAATGTTATACGGCGGTGCGATAAAAACGACATGGGCTAAGCGTTTGGCTTAGCTCCCTTATCTCTGTGCCGCAATGGTGGATGACTTTAAATCAGCGCAAAAAATTAAAGTTCTGTTGTGGCACGGGGGCCTGCTTATAAGAGAGTTTAGTGCAATTGTATCTGTCTCCCATTTCGACTACTCGAAATGAACTAGATTCGATCAATTGTGTCAGACTATAGAATAAAAAAACTCTTCACTTGTGGAAATGAAGAGCTATAACTGAATCCATGTATCGTATATAAAGTATACATGACCTCTTTAAAAGTGTTTTAATTAAAAAAATTAATGAACCAATAATAGAGATTTTTTAATTTAGTCCAAAGACCATTACTAGAGTAATCATATTGATTAGTGCCACAATATATACCTTTAACAAGGTCTGCTTTAGCTTCTAATAATACAGTTTTTCCTTCATTAGTCCTATTTACGCAAATGCTTTGCGCATATGATCGGCCTGTTTCAAGAACAATATCATATGGAAAAGGCTCTTTAAATTCAGAAGATTTAATTTAATGCAGTTTTCTTCAGTAATAGGCATTTTAAGATTCAAATAAGTTTTTGAATATGAAGAATGAAAGGCATTAATTCCATCTACTTTACCCATATAAATTAAGGTCTGATTCTCATATGCTTTGTCATAGTCTACTTTTGTAAATACACACACATCATTGTCTTTAATTTTTACATATAGGCTGGCATATGGAGAGGCGTTAACAGCACTACTAATAAAAAGTAATAAATATAATAATTTCATGGCATTTCTATCTCATTTTAATAAAAACTTATTAAAAGCCAAGTAAATTAAGAATTTTTTCCCACCAAGATAAGTTTTTTACTTTACAGGTGTCTGTGAAATCTTGAATAGTTTTAGTTGCTGAATCAACACAAAAATTTTTACCAAAGCTAAACCTATTGGTTTCTAAAACCACCAAATATGGAGTGTTATTTTTATACTTAAAATTATCTTTTATTTCATTTGTTGTAATACATTTTTCTTTGTCTGGATATCTTTTCGAGGCTAATATTGATGAAATACTATTAACTTTATAAAGACCCGAATTGATATTTCGTTCATAAAGTGTAATGTCATAATCTCCGCTTATGTTTTTATTATTTATATAAAAACAAGGAGAATTATCTTTTATTGTTATGTAGACTTCTCCACCTGAATATTCTTTGCTCATTGCAAAAATTTGCTGCGAAAAGCATAAGCTAATGAGTATAAAAAGAGATTTATTCATATTATTTAAACCAGTAGTTTTCCTGACCTCTAGATAATGAAACTAATTGTTTATTATCTGGATTGATTAAAAATTCAGATAAAACTTGCCGAAGATTAGGTAGATTCATAACATTTTGTTTATGAAGACGTGGACTATTGTGAATAGTTTGGTATGTATGCGTAGCATCAAAATAGTGTGAAACTATTTCAGCTTGTTGCTCCATATTGTATTCATTAAACTTTTTACTTTTGTCAGCTAAGCTATACTCATAAGCTAAACTTCTCTGTGTATAGCCTCCATTAATTCCTGTGTTAATTCCTGCACGTGCATTATTAAAACCATGTTGGTATTGCCATACATGTGTCATTTCATGAATAAACCAAATTTTTAGTGTTGCATCAACATTATCCAACCCAAAATCTTTTGTGGCATTGTAATCTTCACTAGGTAGATGAATACTTCCAAAAGGAGTCATAGCATTCTTACTAGCATTTGGCATTCCTAATAGACCACCATTAATAATTTTTACTTTTGAATAGTCAATGGAATCTTTAAAGACTTCCCGTGCAAGTGTAATTTCACGAGCAGTTAAAGAACGTTGAGAACTAACTTTAACTTGTTTGACCTGATACTCATCTCCTATTTTTCTTGGCAATTTGCTTTTATCCTTTGCAACAATAGCCATTATGGTCTCCTTCTTCAGAATGTATAACTATTTCAATTTCTTCTTCATTTTTACTTGTAACTATTTCTGTATATCCTTGATCATCAGTTTTACCGTGAGTACAAAGAGCACCTGATTTATAAATTTCATAGCATACATTGCTTAGAGGAGTTTCTGTTATTTCATCAATCAGTAAATATCTTTGACCATAGTCGTGTAAGTCAACAAAATTATCCTTATTATTAGGTTGTGAGGTTACGCGAGAATAAGGACTACCACTCTCTCCTACAACATGAGACTGTTGTGGTTGAATCGTTGCGCCACATGATAATTTATCACCCACATATGCTACTGGTTTACCATCAAAAATCACATGGTCATGACTTTTAATAACTACCGACCAACACCTGCATTTAGGGCACATATGACCATCACCAGCTCTAACAAACAAATTCCCCATTTGAGAGCTTATTGCTTGCGTAGATGGAATAACTCCACCATGATCTGTAATAGCATTATGAATTGCAAAACCTTTAGCCATGATTTACTCCTTAAAATTAGTCATGACTTAAAAAGTTTTTAGGCTTTGGTTGATCTTTGTAAATTCTAATCGCAATAGTATTATTCGGACTCTCAATAATTTCATCCCCATTTTCTAAGCGACTGCCCACTAGAGCTACTGGTGCCCCATCAACAATACATGCTGTACCAGCACCAGAGATGATTTTGGAGGTTGTACCATCTGCATAAATAACATCATCTCCAACACGGGCAATAGATAATCCTTTTATTTCCGTGTTAGTAGAAGATGAATTAACTAAGCCATCATTCTGAGTTTTAGCTCCATGTACAGCTACGTAGTAGATAGCATGTGGTTTATTATTCCAATAAAGTTTTTCAGCATTAGAAATTCGTTGAATATCATTTTCTGACAGCTTTTCTAATTGTTCAATAGGAAGGTCTTGTATAAAAATAGGACTTGTCATTATGTTTCCTGTTCTAATTTTCAATACATGATATCAAAATCCTCTTAAACTAAAAAATAAGTTATATGTAATCATCTAAGATTATTAGACTAGAAGATTAATTAAAATTTCAAAAGTAAAACACTTGTATGTCAATAGAAAATTTCTTTATAAAAGACTCTCCTTCTAAGAGATATCTTTTAATTAGTTTAATTCTATTCATGTTAATAATAACTTTAATCACTCTTTAATTTTCATACTTCGCTCCACAGTAATATATTCATTAGGAATCACAATTTGTTTTTCAACATCTTTCAACTTGTAAGAAATTAAAGTATTTTTACCAATTCCTTGAAATGGAACTTCCATACCCCTAAAAATAAAAATTTGGTCTTGGCTTAGTTTTTTAGTGGTCAGTTTTGGCAATTCAATTAGATTGGCATAAGGTTCTTTGATGTATAAATTCGCTTTTTCTATTCTTACACCAGTTTTTTGCATTGTGTAATGTAAAAAAATTTTGCCCACATCTCCAATCAAAAACATAAAGATTAGTGGAGTAAGAATAAGAAATAGAGCTGATTGTATAGAGTTTTTAATCCATATTTCTAATTGCTTTAACTTTGTTTCTGCAAAAGTTTTTAGATTTTCACTTGCTTTAGGATCATCCATAATATCTCTTAAATTTTCAAACTTTAAACGATATTCTTTGACTCTCTTCTGATTAACGTAAAAAGCATAATAAAATAAAGAAATTAGACTTACTGTAATACCGATATAAGCATTAATTTTCCAATCTAATAAAAATAAAGCACGAATAATATATAGAAGGTAAATAGATACTCCCAATGTGATAATACTAATCTTTGGAAAAGGAAGTTTTTGTCCAATTCTTACATGAGATGGCAAATATTTATCAACTACACTTAAGATGAACCAAGTTACTGGCATTAAAGAGATACCAAAGAAAAATAGCATCATGCAGAACGCAGTATAGACAATAGAAAATGCTGCAAAAATCAGTAAAAAAATGAGCGTATCACCAAAGCTAATTTCCGAAGGGATGTAGCTAATTGTTAAAAGATAAGCAACCAAGCACAACACCCCTATTGCAACTATCGCTTTAGTAATCGTCAATGCTACGTCATGCCACTGCCCCAGATTATTTAAAAATCTCGTTATTAAGTCATTCATTTGATCTAACCAAATCTTATAAATTATTTAAAAATCGATGATTACCCTTTCTTAAACCGCTCCCCAGCGGAGTAATCATCTTTTGACATTTCCCCAAATTTCAGAGTATGTTTTCACATACTGTTCAATAATGTTCTCTCTTTAGTACACTTATCCCTGCTATATAATGCTTTGGGTAAAAAAAATAAATAAAATAAAAGTGGTTACTTTGATGAACCACTTTTATTGAATAATACTATGAAAAACTTATTCCATTACTAACTCATTTTCCTGAGTATCAATCATAGGGGTACATTCTAATTCTGAATCTAGCCAAACTTTATACTCAACATCCTGAATCAAACTACTCATTCCATGTGTAGGTTTTATACCCATTGAACCAAGCTTTTCCTTTAATGAAATAACCATGTTCTCACGCTCAATTGACCAACTCGATGCAAAACATCTCCAGAACGTCCAACCTGCTCGTTCTAATGCCCTTTGACGCGTCATATCATCATGCCATTGTTCTGGTCCATGATAGCTATCTCCATCACATTCAACAGCTAAACGCTGATCACCATCAGATTCAACGACCAAATCGATTCGATAGCTACCAACTTTAACTTGAGGAGTAACGGTGTATCCCATTTCATGCAATACATTAAATACAGATTTTTCAAACTCCGATTCACATAACTCTAACTTTTCTTCGAGTGATACTTTTTGATCTTCTTGCACATCATAAAAATGGTTAAGTAAATTCAATCTTAAATCTTTTGGAGATATATGATCACGACTTACAGAGTGTACAAGATACATACGTTCACGTGCACGGCTCGCAGCAACATTAAATCTCTGTTCATGATCAGATCGACTTAAAGCATGACAATTCTCAGGATCAGCTACCATAGATAAGAAAATAATATCTCTTTCTGCACCTTGAAATGCTGATGCATCTCCACATGCAAACTGTACTTGCGTAAGAACACCTGCACCAAATTCATTCAAAGCTTCTAATTGAATAAATTCAGCTTGTGCTGGTCCTAATAAAGAAATGACACCAATGGATCGGTTAACATATCTTTCATCTTTCAGAATTAGCTTCATCTCTTCAATAATTGCTTTCGCTTCTATCCGATTAATATGTTTACTATTCTTGGACTCTCTGCATCCTTGTGGCGTATAAATTGCAACAAGAGCTGGGTTTAATTGCTCAGACTTCTTTGATAATCGCATTGGCTTAATACGGTTATCATAAAAGTTCTTATTACTATAGCTAATGATTGCAGGATGACAACGAAAATGCTCAAGTAGCATTACACTTGACTCATAAATCGAAGAAGCCATATCGTACAATGACATATCTGGTGTTAAATATGCTGCATGTGGCTGGCCATGTAGATAACGATTACGCAGTACATCAATTTGAGCACTTGCAAGACCTACATTGCTTGGAGAAACTTGCTTATTATCTCCTACAACTAATAACTTTTTAGCGCGCATTAAAACAGGTAATACGTCAATTGATGACTGTGATGCCTCATCTACAATAACTAAATCGAAAAGTCCCAATTCAGCGGGCATAGACTCTGATACCTGAAGATGTGACATTACCCAACAAGGAATAGCTGCTGTTGCCTCTTTCAAAGCCACTTGTGCATCTTTTCTATAGCGTGGAGCATTCTTACCAGTTCCTTTGCCATAGTGCTGAACAGCAATTTTATAGCGCTGTAATGCAACTAATATCTTATCTGAAGCATTTTCCTTTAGCGCTAACCATGTTCTATTTGCTGACAATTGTGCATAATTTTGAGAAAGATTCTTCTCGTAAATACGACGACGCGTGTAAAAATTTTCAATTCGACTTGTATTACTAATTGTAATTACATAAGTCTCAAGACGCTTCCACTCCCAAGCCTCAATTAATGTATTACGTAATACAGGATCCTCTATTTCTTCAACATAAGGAACTTCTAGAATATCTTTACTAAGGATCACAGCATTTGTTTGACTAAGTTTAATACTCGCAGATTTAAGTCGATCAAAATCCTCACCTAGATCTTTTAAATGTGCCAATTGCTTTAATAAATCTGCATAATTTTTCAGTTCATTTTCACTTAATGAACCTGTATTAATCTGTGATATAAGACTTTTTAAATGAACCGATATTTTATTATCGAACTCTGTTAGATAGAGAATTTGATCAGACAACTGTATTTGATAAATCTCTAAATTAAATATTATTAGCTTCTGATCCAACAACTGTATCAAGTCATCAATATTTTTAGATAATCCATAAAAATCAAAAGTTTTAGCCCTATTAAAAACTTTTAGATAGTTAGTATTAAATACATCTAAATACTTGTGTTTCAGATCTAAGCATTTTTGAGTTCTATTAATAAGATGCGTAAATTCTTTTAATATTTCATCTATACCACGATTATTTAATTCAATTAAAGGAATGTCTAATTGAGCAGCAATACTATTCCATTTGCTCATAAAAATATTAAGGGTCTGCTTTCTATCAACATAATCCTTAATTTTTTTCCATTCTTCTGACGTATCAGGATATTTTCCAGAAACTTTAACTGACTTAAACAAGTTTTGTAATTCAGAAGTTCCAAAATGATACCAACTAAATGGCTTTCCTGTCTCAACAGCGCGTTGAACAGCTTCGTATTCTTTAGAGTTTGGCTGTATTTCGAACTTTAACTCTATAGGGTCTATTAATAGAGTTTTTCGGTATTCCAATAAAGGTTGAACTTCTTTGATAAGGTTTGTATAGATATCTAACTCCATACCCTTATCTTCTAAATTTATTTTCTTAAAATAACCCAATAGCCATGCTTCTGCATGATCCAAAATGAGGTTGAAATCTTCCAAATAAATTCTTAACCAATCTTTCAGAGCAGTAATTTCTGTTTCAGAAATATTATCCTTAAAACGATGTTGGTCGTTTTGTTTTAAAAACTCTTCAATCGTATCTTTCTCTTTTAAAGACTCATTTAGTTTTTTGAGACTGGTCGAATCTAACAACTTTTCAGGAGCAGGTAGAGGACCATAATTTATATATATTAAGTCTTTACCTATTTTCTTTCTTGAATCTCTCAATTGAATCAGTTCAACTTGAGAAAAAGGAAATCTATCTTTTTCCTCCAGAGTTAATTGATCTGTAAACCATGAGTAGGATCTTCTACTATCTAATACCTTCTGTACGATATCCATAGGTAATTTTTTATTACCATCTACTTCAATATTCTGATAATGCTTCTCAGCAAAGTTATATATTTCTCTATCAATCAGAGCCATTTCGTGATGATTTTGATCTATTTGTTGTTTTAGAGCTTCAATTGTTTTCCGTACTTCTGAAACATTCATTTGGGTAATTTTTTGCACAATTAAATCGATAGAAGATTCAAGCTGATTTTTACTTTCTTTACTTGAACCTATTCGACTAACCACCAAAGGTTTTAACTCATCAGGAATTTTTTCATGTACTGTTTTTAGAACATGGGATTGTTGTGCCGTTACTAGTACCTTTTTACCATTAGCCAAATAGTGACAGATAATATTAGCAATGCTATGTGTTTTACCTGTGCCTGGAGGACCTTGTACTACAACACCACTACTTGTTAGCAAATTTTGAACAATAGTGATTTGCTCTTTATTGTAAGGAAGAGGGAAATAAAGTTCTTCAACTTTTGATCCAAATCCTTCTACGCCAGAACGTCCCCTAAAACTGTAAATCTCTTTTTCAGTGCTCTCGTTATTTAACTCAGTTACTAATGATAAAGGTTGCTCAGGTATTGCTACTAAAGGATCACTGAGTTTAGTTTTTAATAGTTCAATATCATCACTTAAAATGGAATTCCTTTTAGGACGACTAAACAATACGGATGTTAAGTTGACTACTAAATTCTTAGAAGGTATCGCTCTATTTTCCGGCTCAACAATTATTCCTTTTGAGTATATATTTGTAGTAAAAGCTTCAACTAGATCAGAGTAAGTCTCACTTGCAAATAGTTGCAATGAGCGGCCATTATTTAAATTTTCTTTTAAAGCTAATTTCACCTTTCCTGAGGTAGGCAAATCATCTTCTAACAGGATGGCATCCATTTCTATATTAGCTTGTGTATCTTTAGCGCCTACACGTATCAATCCGTTTTTTTCTATTTCCATTTCTAATGGAATAGTAATTAATGGATATGAGTAAGATTTATGAGTAGTTGGAAGCACCCAATCAACTAAACCAAAGCCTGCAACAATTTCTTCACTATCGGCTGTACCACCTAAGTTAATCGCGGTATTCCATGAGAATAATTTATCATAAACAAGAATAGATTTTTTAATTTCATCATTGTCTTGTTTCCATTGTTTCCAAGTATTTTTATAGTCTTCGAATTCCTTGAATAGCTTATGAATTATTTCAATTTTAATAACTAAATCATGTGCCACAAGGTGATATGGCAATGGGAATTGATGAACTTTTTTAAGTAATAGTATTTTGTTTATATTATAAAAATTAAGAGTTGGCTCAGCTTCGATATCAACTAAAAGGTGGGAAGTTAACAATTCAGAGGGAATAGGCATAACCGAGAGCTGCAAACGTTCAATTTGGAACCACCAATCGTCGTCATTTAGTACTTTCAAACCACGTAACTGTTTTAACTCATGAGAATAAAATTTACTGCCATTAACTTCATATTGGATTTTTTGTGTATCTTTAGCTTGATGAGATACGTAATCTAACAACTGAACCAGTTTGTTTTTAGCAATATTGTTCAATTCACTTTCACAGTTCATCATTGATCTTTCTGAATTATGATTTGAAGATATTATAGCCAAAGAATAAAAATGTTTTTAATATTTTAGAAATTAAATTTATATTGATTAAATAATAAAAGCTTTTTTGTGAATAAATTATTAATTAAAAGAGTATAACGTTAACACAGCCCATGCCAACGTTATTTTTAACTTCAAATTAATTGGTATACTGCCATCTAACAACTTGATCAAACTCATCTTTATCTTGATAGTCTTCACGATCGGTGAGCGTTTTAGTAGTGTTAAATGGAACCTTTCCAGACAAATAAATTGAAATTATTTCGAAACCATCAGCATCAACGCCTTGTATTTCAACAGTGACATCTTCATCGGAATATTCACTATCTTTAAAATTAGTAATATCAGCTTTGATCGCAAATGAAACTTCATTATCCTCAAGATTAACTTTTAAAACCTTAGTAGCAATGTTATCAACCTTTACAGACATACTCCCTCCAATTTAGATAGTATTGATTAAAATTCATATTTTACCATCCATTTATCATTTTAATATAATAAGTTTTTCGCTTCTTTTTATAGATAGATAGTTTTTTTCATATTTAACACTTATAGAATTTACAAAATATATTTCACAAAGTTCAAACCACAGTATAAAGCAAGCCAACTATTAATAAATACTAAATGTTCATAAATATCTAAAACTACCCCTCCTATTTTATAAACTAAACTTAAGTCAAAATAGAAAATAATTTATTCCATTGATAGCCCTTATCCAGATCAAAAGGGATAACTCTCAATGATGCTGGTGTATCTTTTAGATTAAAACTGAAGGATAGTTCCTCTGAGAATTTCCGCTCTTGTCTTGGATAAACTAAAATCACTTCACTTGCATGATCTAAATAATAATAGCTATAGGCAAACATCTGTTGTATATCACTATCTTTCAACCCGAAACGGCGAGTTTGATTATTTTGATCTAATAATTTCCATTTAGTATCTAAAATAATTTTTTTTCTAGTTTTCTTATGTTGAATTTGGATATCAGGTTTTAATCTAAAAATTGGCCTACTCTCATAAAGACAAATATGCTGACTTGATAGCTGTGTTTTTACTTCCCAATCGTTTAATTCTCGACATAAATGATAAGCAACATAATGTTCAAAAAGTTTTTCCATAGGAAATAGTAAGCTCATTCCACGCCAACCACCATGAGTAGATACAGGCATATATTCACTTAAAATCAACTCAGTCCATGGTTTTATCTCTGCATATAGTGCGAGTAAACGCCCAGACTGCCACTGCTTGAAATCTTGAACTATATTTCGACTCTTTGGAATTTCTCCAGTCATTAAGCGAAGCTCTTGCGCAAGTTTCCAGTTTGTAGAACTTCGTGTTTTTTTACAAACGACTTCTAATGCTGTTTTGATTAATCTATTTTCAGGGCGATCAACTTCATAGATGTCATGCTCAATCGGGAAAATATGCTTTCTTGCTGGGGATTGTCGCATATGTTTGACATGGTGTAATTGCCCTCTCAAGTACTTTTGTTCTTCCTGAACGCGTTGATAATCAAAGCGTAAACCGCGTTGAATTAGTTTTTCAAAATTACAAAGAAACTGATCTATGATCCACTCATGTATAGGTTGTTTAAAACGACTTAGGTTAGCCTCCCCAGCATCACGATATGGTAAATGTAAAGATACTTTGAGCATCTTTTTTAAGAGCTCACGTTCTTTTTCAATCGCAGTTTCATTGGATTCATTAAGATTGATATCAACATGCTTGGGCAATATTTCAATACGCGTACCACATTTGGTTTCGATGACTCCAACATATTGATCTAGTCTGAGCTTTCTACGCCCAGCTAATTCAAATACTTTTGCACCATGTTTAGAAAATGAAGCCGAAAGTTCACATAAATGGTCAAAAGCAGATGCTGAAATATAAGCATGGTCTATCGTTGATTCAGGACATCCAGTACGTGCAATGCTAATGTATGCATATTCTCTGACAGTTATCAGATCAGACATTTTCGCCCCTATCAGTACTGAATAATCTTTTTGAAACTTTCAATAGAGTTAAATGAAGTCGGTACCAATTCCCAAATTTTTTTATCTTCAAAGTACCCTAATTCTTCAGAATCTACATTTGGGAATATTGCTGATGTTTCCACAGGCTTTGGCTTAAGCATTCCATTACCATTTAAAACTAAATTAATCTTTGCCCAATCATCAAAAAAATATTCTTGAAGCTGTGGAATAACTTTCTGCTTAAAAATGTTTGAGAGATTTTCTAAAGTTGGCTGTTGCTCTAGGCTCATAAAATTAGCGTGACCTAGGCAATGATCCCGATCAAGTAATATTTCAATACGTTGATTGATAACGGTTAATAATTTTTGGATATTAACCTCATCAACCGTTACTTTTGCTAATAACTCTGGTTTCGGCGGCATTTCAATGAAGGTAAAACGACGACGTAAGGCAATATCAAGACCTGTCAACGAACGATCTGAACTATTCATTGTTCCTATAATATAAAGATTTTTTGGTACACTAAAGGGCTTCCTAGAATATGGTAAAATTATAGAAAGAGACTCTTTTGCCCCTTGTCGTTTGGAGTCTTCAATTAAAGTAATTAGTTCACCAAAAATACGTGAAATATTACCACGGTTAATTTCATCAATAATCAAAACGTGATTCTGATCATTTTTATTGATTTGGACTGGTTTTATTTTAGGTTTTAAAAACTCAGCAACTGCTTTTATATAACTTCTATTATAGGCATTCTCAATTTGCTCACCTGAAAGCAAACTTTTAATTTTACTTATATTTGCATAATAAGTAGCCTTCATTTCGGAAGCTAATGGTTGACATTGGAGGGTTACACCACTACCAACATAACTTACTTTGAACTTTTTATTTTGTTGAGTATAGAGTTCTAATGGAGTTTCAGTAATCTCATCGAGAAATTTTTCTACTATTTCATCTATAGATTCTGCTTGTTGAGAAACCCCTGTAGCATTTTTACATATATCTTTAAAAACTCCAGATTTTTCGTTGTATGTTAAATTCCCTTGATCATCATTTTTAGCTTGAATTCCTTCCACAAAATCTTCATAACTAAAACTTTGATGAAAAGTGACAAACTTTATTTGCCCTTGGTTTTTATAATTATCAAACCGATTCTTTAACTCTTCACGGGTCTCAGCTTCTAGCTCTTCCAATGATTTATCTTCAATAATCGAAAGTGCATGATTGATTGTATTAAAAGTTTTCCCCGTCCCAGCAGCACCAAATAAGATACGATTTAATGGTTGTACCATCTTATTCGACATTTCTTTATCTTCCCTTGAATTACTGTTGTCTAATGATCGATGTGTATCTAATTCATACCATTCACAAAATTTTTCTAAATCATTTAAATTATTTATCTCAATGTAATATGCTTTATTACCCTTATACAAACTAGGAGCATGAGACTTCAAACCATTATGACGCCCTTCGTTTTCATCATATTTACCGAATATTTTCGAATTATTATCAATAAAATTAAATTTAAAGTATTGGTTGTCTTCTGGATCTACACCTATAAACAAAGAAGGTCTAGAGTTTTCTAAAATCAAAGTTAACTCTCGATTAGAATTATTTCTAAATCCAACTATTTTTCTGGTTGCTTCCTTAGTTTTCTGATACTTTGTTTTTAAAAAATTGTAAGCTTCTAAAGTTGTAAAATAGTCTTCTACTTCATAATTTACAGGGTATAAATCTTCACCTGAGTAGTCTAAGTCAAACTCCTCTGTGAATGTCTTTACCTTATCTAACCAGCCTTTTAAATTTAATTCTTTTTGTATAGATTGAACATAAGCTTGTGGTAGTACGCCCTCATCAACACGTAATAATCTATATGTTTGATCTGTAATGTACGGCATAAAACTTCCATTCTTTTCCAAATGAAGTACAAATAAGAAATCTTCTACTCTCTTCGCTTGAACTTTCTTTCTTCCAAACCCTAAATATCCATATTTAGACGAACCTGCATGATAAATATCTATTTCAGGAAATACTTGCTTAATTTCCGATAATAATTCCCAGAACCATTTTTTTTGTTCTTGAGATAAAAGTGCAACATATTCACTAATACGAGGCAAATTAAATTTTTGCTTAAACTCTTCTAATTCCATGAATTAAATAACCTTATGCCTTATCTATTGTCATCTTGTTTTTTGCTGACTCACTAAAACATCATAAATAATATTTGCAAACTGGCGCATCTTAGCTGGATCACTCATTAACTGTATAGTCTGCTCATTATGTGCAGTATTACTATCTAAAACAGCATCATCTAAAGCACTATCAAACTCACCCAACATTGCTTGTTCACGAGTATTATTTTCAATTTGCTTCATCATTTTAGTGTTTTCAGACATCTTGTCTGCTACCGTATATACATAATTAAGCATGTCCTGATCTGTCAGTTTATCGGTAATAAATACTTCATTTACACGCTGCAAGATGACTGATAAAAATTCTTCATTTTTATTTTTTGGCTTTGCCGTACCCAAATCATTAGCTGGTTCTAATTTATGTTCAGTACTATTGGCTTTAAGTTGGATATCCTGCTGCCGAATCTTAGAGAGTCGATAATGACTCATAGCAACATTACTTAAGTCAATCACATCTTCATCAGCTACTTGCTCACGCAATAACGGTCGTAAGTTACGAGCAAACAAACTGATTTTTTCGAGCTCTTTATCGTTATATTCTACAATCTGTGACATAAATTCATAAAAGCGCGTAAAACTACCTAAATCCTTTTTAAAGATTTCGAGTGCATCACGCGCTTTTTTCGCTTCGGCAAATTCATTTTCAGCATTGGCAATTAAAACGGGTTCGCCTGTTCGCTTAGTAATTTCCAAACGATTTTTTGTCACATCATAATCATTGATTGCTTTCGTATAACTTTGCTGCCAACGTTGCATTGCAGGTTTACAAATATTGGCGAGTGCAGCATTGGATTTATTTTTGCTATAGAAAGCATCAACAAATTGTTCAACTTCGGTCATTAAGAAAATACGTGCTGCTTTAAGTTTTTCAGCTAAGTCATAGACAATATCAGGGTTTGAGACATCTGCTAGTTCAGCTGTTTGGTAGTAGGGTTGGAACGCATCCAAAATATCCTGCGGATCGTTAAAAAAATCCAGTACAAATGTGCCGGACTCTGCCTTACCAGGATAGATACGATTTAAGCGTGATAAGGTTTGTACGCATTCCACACCACCTAATTTTTTATCGACGTACATCGCACAAAGTTTTGGTTGATCAAAACCTGTTTGGAACTTATTTGCCACAATCATTACTTGAAAGTCATCACTGTCAAATGCCTTACGCATTTCACGGCCTTTCAAGTTCAAATTCATATTGCTTTCAGTAAATTTTTGCCCAAGTAAATGACGGCTGTCCGCATCATTTTCAGCAAATTCTACTTCACCTGAAAATGCCACCATCGCTTGAATATTGGCATAATTTTGTTCAGCCACATATTTATCAAAGGCTTGCTTATAGCGTACAGCTTCTTTACGTGAACTCGTTACCACCATCGCCTTTGCTTGGCCACCCAATAGGCCCATTACATTCTTTTTAAAATGCTCAATGATCACACGTACTTTTTGAGAAATATTATGGTCATGTAAACGTACCCATTGATTTAGTTTAATCTTGGCTTTTTTTGCATCGACCTGATCGTCTTTTTCTTCAATTTTCTGCTTTAACTTATATATGACTTTATAGTTTGTATAGTTTTTTAAGACATCCAAAATAAAGCCTTCCTCAATTGCTTGGCGCATTGAATAGACATGATAAGCTTCAGGTTTATTGGTTTTAGATGGTGGTAAACTTGGATTGGGCAAACGTCCAAATAGCTGTAGCGTTTTATCTTTTGGCGTTGCAGTAAAGGCATAATAACTTAAATTATAATTACCAATTCGAGCTGCCATTGTTTCTGAAATTTTTTCATTTGTAGATTTATCTTCATCAAATTCATCAGACATTAATACTTTTTTTAGTTCAACTGATGTCTTACCACTTTGAGAAGAATGTGCCTCATCAGCAATTACAGCATATTTGCGTTCTTTTAAACTAGTACTATTTTCAATTGCATCAAGTACGAAAGGGAAAGTTTGAATAGTCACAATAATAATTGGCTGCGCCATTTCCAATGCTTTTGCCAATTTCTCAGATTTGGAACCATCACCCTCTTTATTGTTGATTCGTCCGACCACACCGTCAGCATGTTCAAACTGATAAATCGTATCTTGTAACTGCGCATCGAGAATAGTTCGGTCAGTCACTACAATCACTGAATCGAACATCTTTTTATTGTTAGCATCATATAGGCTAGACAGTTGATGTGCGGTCCATGCAATTGAATTAGATTTACCTGAACCTGCACTATGCTGGATCAGATATTTTTGTCCTGTGCCTTTTGCCAAGGAGTCTTCGATTAATTTCGTCACAACTTTCCACTGGTGATAACGTGGAAAAATCAGGCTTTCTTTTTTATATTTACGTCCTTCCCAATCTTCTTTTTCTTCAATCTGTAAATGAATAAAGTTACCAATAATATTAAGCAAGCTATCTGGGGTTAGAACTTCATTCCACAGATAACCTGTGGCATATTCACTCACATCTTCAGGTACGTCATTACCTGCCCCCTGTTCTTTGGTGCCTTTGTTAAATGGCAAGAAATAGGTATTGTCACCATTGAGGTGAGTTGCCATATAGACTTCATACTGGCTCACCGCAAAATGTACCAATGCGCCTCGTTTAAAGGTCAATAACGGTTCTGGTTTATTGGTTTCAGGGTCTTTTGGCAGACGTGTTTTTTTATACTGTGCCATGGCATTTTGCACGGCTTGTTTAAATTCTGACTTAAGTTCTAGCGTTGCGACTGGAAAACCATTAATAAACAGGACTAAATCGATGCGCCATTTTTTTGCTTGTTTACCTGTCGCTTCGAGTTCGGCTTTGTTGGCATATGGGCTATATACTAATTCAGGTACAACACGACAAATATTCTGTTTATAAATTTCATTTAAGTGTGGGTTTAAACCATGTTCAGGTTTAAACTGGCAAAATGAAAAGCGTGTACCTCGGGTTTTCAGTCCATGACGCAATACGCCCAAAGTCCCGTAACTGCGGGATTCAATATCGGTGGCGTTAATATCCGCTTTCTTAAGCTGTGCCACTACGGTATCTAAAAAATGACGCTCCGTATCATTGGGAAAAATACTTTTAAATTTTTGCCATTCGAAGTCTTGGGTCTTTTGTACAAAGTCTAAAACATCTTGTTCGTATATGGCTTTTTCACGGTTGTAGCCCTGCGCTGAACCCACCAGCCAACCGTGGCTTTGCATTTGTTCAATAATGTCTTTCTGAAAAATCGTTTCTAAAGTTGCATCCGATCTCATGCACTTAACTCCATGTTATCTTGATTATTATTTTTATTTGGGCTTTGCCAATGACGAACGTCAATTTTTCCTGTTACGGCTGCGGAAATAAGCGCTGTACGGCGTTCTTGCATCAATTGAATTGCGGATTCAGCTTTTAAAATTAATGTGTCAATTTTAGCGGTTTCTTGGTCTAGGAATTTGACGATTTCAAACTGCTCAGCAAGCTCAGGAATAGGAATATAAAATTTATTCAAATCAGCTTGGAATAAATGAGGCACTCCCATTCCTCCCTTAATTCTTTGAATGGTATTTACCATAAAACTACTTGTAAGTAGATAAAGTAAGAATTCACTTGTTAAATTTTTATAAGGCGTAATTACCGCAATAGAACTATTGACAGTAGCAGGTTTTGGCAAATCACGGACGATATTAACTGTGCCCAATGTAGAGCCATCTTTTGTTAATAATATATCTCCAATATTTAATTTTATTTCTGGTGACTCCTCATAACGTTGCTTATTAATATAGTTAACATTATTAAAGTCTATCTGTTTTCCTTTTATATTAGGTGTAGCAAGGAATATATAGCCATCATCTACATATTCATCAGCTTTCAAGCCTTTCCAACCAAGTCTTGCTCTAATCCACGTTTCATATCCCAAGCGAGAAACCATCCACTCCAGAGGTACTTGCCCTAACCACTCTACACCTGAATCTTTCATGGCTACTTTGGGGTTTAAACCTTTAGTCACGGCATGGCTAATCACCGTCTGACGTTTTTCTTTTAGCAGTTCAATCAGCTTTTCTTGCTTGGCAATGAGGTTGTCGATTTTTGTGGTTTCATGGTCGAGGAAATTTGCAATTTTTTTAATTTCTTCATCATTAGGTAATGGACAATCCATATCTCCAAGATGCTCTAAATTAAGACCATCTCTTAAATCTCCCCCAGCCATATTTCGGATGTTTTGATAGTTTGAGGTTATCCACCAAAATAAATAACGGGCGTAACTTAAATCATTAGGAATAATCGCTCCCATTGATTGATTACAAGTAGTATTTATACCCAGTTGAGCAACCATACCTTTAGTTTTTCCTTGCCCAGCCAATGCCATGACTAAAGCTTTTTGAGGAATCCATTTAGCACTGCTATTCTCATAAGCAGTTTGAGTAATATATGTTGACGGTTCTAAAATATACGTCTGATTTACTGCCCCTGAATTAATCCAAGGTATTGTTCCATTTTCCCAATAGCTTTCGATAGTTTTAGATGGTGTTCCACCTGCATAAATTGTCGATATCCATTTCAAATGAACACTATTCCAATGTATAGGTAATTTATCCGTCCATTCACAGCCTGAATCTTTATATTCAACATATTTCTGATACTTTGCCATTATGAATGCACCTCTTGGAGAAGCGCCATAATTTCACGGCTCACTGCATCCAAATCTGCATCAATTTCGGCTAAATCACGTGGCGGTTGATATACATAAAAATGACGATTAAACGGAATCTCATAACCGACTATGCCAATCTCGCCATCCTGTGCATCACGCTTATCGGCATTAATCCATGCATCAGACACATGCGGTTGTACTTCGCGTTTAAAGTAAGACTCAATTAAATCAGTTGTACTTTGACTTGGATCCAGTGCAATATTTTCCGCATCACGCAAATCACCATCCTGTACAAACTCAACTATTTTGCCTTTATAGCTAAACTGACCATATAGCGGATTTTCTTTCGCTTTAACAACTTTATTAATTACAGGTTCAGCTTCAGGATTTTTCCAAGTGATGGCATCCAAGAACTGCTTTTTCTCTTTCGCTTCGAGTTTAATACTGGTGTCTTTTAAAGCCTGTTTGAGCAGCTCATCAAAGGCATTAAAATCGTTATGCTGCGCTATACCTATCTTGGTTTGTAAGCTTTGTACTTTACGCATTAAAGCCCGTTGCTCTAACCAGAGTTTTGGCTCAAGTACAGTTTTAATATCTTTTTCCTTCAATTCGCTAAATTCAGCTTTGATCAATGTACGAATTTCAACGTGTTGATCTTCACTCAACTGTCCATAGCTTGTTTCATTCCAATCTTTGCCATAGCTTTCATAGACTTTTTGCATCACGGCATTAAATGGCTTAGGTGCAAAACGTAAAGTTGCAATTCGGTCATCAGACAGTTGCGCTGATAAACGTAACGGACGTTCAATGGTCACACGGCGATAGCCAAACTCATAGCTGTTAAAAATTTTGCTTGAGAATGGTTTTTGCTGTTCACCTTCACCATCTAAAGTCAGTGTATCTACCGCTTCAAACGCTCCATAGTTTTGGGTAATTGTCTTAATTTCTGATTCTGTTAGATAGTTACGCTTTGAACCAAGTGACTTACGCATTTTCGAGCTGAGGTTCGATGCATTAATTAAATGCACTTTGCCTTTACGTTCAATATCTTTCTTATTGCTGAGTACCCAAACATAGGTCGCAATGCCTGTGTTATAGAACATGTCTGTAGGTAAGGCGATAATTGCTTCAAGCAAATCCGCTTCTAAAATATAACGGCGGATTTCACTTTCACCACTGCCTGCACTACCTGTAAACAAAGGTGAACCATTTAAGATGATACCAATTCGACTGCCTTGACCAGTGCTATCCACATCACGCATCTTGCTAATCAAATGCATCAAGAATAACAGTGAACCATCAGACACACGGGGTAAACCAGCTCCAAAACGACCATTAAAGCCTTTTTGTTCGTGCTCATCTTTAATTTCATCTTCGATCTTTTTCCAGTCCACACCAAATGGCGGATTTGACAGCATATAGTCAAATTTTTCATAAGTGAGCTGATCGTTAGATAATGTATTTCCTAGCTTAATATTACGGACATCTTGTCCTTTAATTAGCATATCTGCTTTACAAATAGCATAGGACTCTGGATTAAGTTCCTGACCAAAAACACGCATCACTGCTTCAGGATTATGCTCATAAACATATTCCGTACCCGAAGATAAGAAACCACCTGTCCCAGCAGTTGGGTCATAAATGGTCCGAATCACTCCTTCTTTATTTAAGGCATCATCATCTTGGCTAAAAATGAGGCCAGTGGTGAGTCGTACAATATCTCGTGGAGTAAAGTGCTCCCCTGCGGTTTCATTCGAACTTTCAGCAAAACGTCGAATAAGCTCTTCAAATACTAAGCCCATATCATGATTAGAAATATTTTCTGGACTTAAATCGGTTGAAGCAAATTTCTGAATGACTTTATAAAGTAAGTTTGCATCATCCAATAAACCCGTAAATTCATCAAACTTAAAATGTTCAAAGATTTCACGCGCATCTTTTGAAAAGTGTTGGATGTAATTACCGAGATTTACCCGAATATTCTTTTGCCCTAAACTACTCAAATCAAGCTCTGAGGTATTAAAAAATGACAGGCCCTTTGTTGCCTTTAATAACATTTTTTCTTTTGCTTCTTCTGGTAAAGGCATCGCCTTCACTTTCTCATTTGTCTCTAAGACACTGGTTTTACTACTCTCAAACACACATTCTAAACGACGTAGTAATGTAAAAGGTAAAATTACTCTCCCATATTGGGACTGCTTAAAATCTCCTCGTAATAGGTCAGCAACAGACCAAATAAAAGCAGCAACCTGAGAAAAGTTCGTATTTGTCATGTTTACTAAAACCTTGTGTACAACTGTTAATTTTAATTCGTCAATAAAAAAGCCCCAAATAATTAATATTTGGGGCTTTTCGAATCTTGGTGGGATGGCGTCAATTGAACAAATATAATAATATACTGATTTATATTAATTAATTTTTATAAAAAAATCCCAGTGTACATAATAGTGTACAAATTATATGTTGCTGGCCTATTTCCTTCGGGTTTGGTTGCTATATACGGAGTACAACTCATGTATTAAACACCTTACTGGCAATCCAGTAACACTACCCTACTCCACCACTTACACGGCATCACTTCGACATCTCGTCAACGCAATTTTGCGTTCGGCTTTGTTTTCAAAGGTTTATCCAGAATTGGACGCACCTAAAACCCGATAAAACCCTATCAACTCTTAGCATTAGCTCTTAATAAAACGTAGTCTTTTATCCAGGTAGCTACTACGAATTTCTCGTAGTAAGGCACTGTATTTGAAACGTGGAATTGTTTTTTAACTTTTGCCAGTGATGAAGCTTAATAGACATGTTTCCCTTGATGTACCTTGATGAAATGAGATTCCTTAAAATAGCGATAAACCTTGTTGTGTATAGCTTCAAGGTCATTTTAATAGTCTTTCTACTGGTGTCCTATCAAGGATAGCTGAATAAACGTTGTAAAGAATAATTTAAGGCCGTTTTGTTTTACGTAGTTTTACGAAATCAATTTCATTAAATTCCTGTATGCCTTGCTATGACTGGCATAGATGGCATTTTTCATAAATACGCCGTAAAGCAAAAATTAATTAGATGAAATAAGCCATTCACGTTGATGGAATAGAAAACTATCCATGTTTTTAGGCATGTTTTTTAATTGATTACTGGGGAATATTGCATGCCCCTAGAACGACAAATCCGCTTTACTTGTTGGACGTAGTTGGACAAAACAAGGTTCTATTTGAATCGCTATACTCCCTATATAGCTTAGATTTGAGTTGGTTTTTTAAGGGCTTTTTAGTTTGCCTTGTCCAACAAGATTTAAGGCTATTTTGTGATACGTAATGCTATAGATTAAGAGATATAGAAATCTCCCTATTAGATTTCAAATCTATAAGGGTGAATTTCCGATTCAACAATCTAAATTTGTTATACGTAGTTATACGGATTTACCTTGACGTACCTTGACGAAATATCACTTTTAAAACTTTACTAAAATTGACTGTGCTTCATTATTGATAAGGCCTTTAGCTGAATAGGCAGGCTGTTTTAAATATCGGTCTGTCAAGGTAAATTGCTTGTATCTTGTATAACAAGATTTAATCTCTTTTTTCCTATCTTGCTGTACGTAGCTGTACGGATTTACTTGGACGTACTTGGACAAAACTTCATTTTATAGCCCTCTCTAAAATCCCCTTGATGCTCGGTCTATAAGGCTTTCCACTAAATTTGGATGTGGTTTAAAACATAAAGTTGTCCAAGTAAATTGCACCTGTCTTGTACAACAAAATACATGGCTATTTTTACCATTATTTTTAGACGGATTGGTGGAAATGGCACACAACTTGAAGCAATTTAAAATGTGGCCAAGTTTTGCTAGACGTAGCTAGACGAAATCATTTTTTAGGTTGACAGAACGGGGATTTATCAAAATTAGCTAAAGCCTTGCTATACATGGGTTTGATTGAAATTTAAAGTCTAATTACTACCAAAGGCCGTCTATCTAAATTTAAATAGCCACACTTTTTATCGCTAAAATTGTCACTTGTTTACACTTTAAAAGTGGCATTTAGAGGGAAAATTCTAGTTTCACAATCTGGTTACATCATATTTTAATTTTCAAATAGTGGATTTCTCTTTTTATAAATACTGATCTATAAAAAAGCCCTTTCAGGGCTTTTTTATTTCTAGACAATACTACTTTGATAAAAAAGGTATGCCGTATACACACCTAATGCAACACAAATAATAATCGCCACATAAATGTAAGACATTACTCTATCGAACTTATCATTTACTTCACCTTTTATTGTTCTAATTTCTGCATCTACATCTTCAAATTTTTTTTCTAATTCATCAAAAATATCTAAATACTCTTCTTTCACTTGATTAAGTGTATTACGTTGCCCATGTACATTAAGAATCATAATAAATATCATTGATAAAACGGTCATTAATACAATGAAGTTTTTGGTATATATAAAACTACTAATAGTTTTCATGGTAGTCATTTGGGCTGTAGCGAACCAAATACCTGCTGGTATTGCAAACATTTTTGTAGCGACAGAATCGAAAGTATCATTCAATTTTTTGATGTATTCAGTTTTCTTTTCTTTATACTCTTTTCTCACCTTATCAAAGGTATAATCCTCTACATAGCTTTGATAACTATGATTGATATTCGTAATCAAGGGATTCAAGTTACGAATAAGATAGCTAAATCTAACATCTTCAATTTCGTCTTTAACAAAAGACGTTAATTCTTTGCACATCAGATTAATAATAGCCTCTCGGTGCATATCTTGATGTTTGAACTTACCTAAGCTTTTAGTATCAATCGGATAATTTAAATCATCTTCACAAGCTTTAATTTTAAACTTATAACTACGATTATAAAAAATACAATCTTTGTCTGCATTAGACTCCTCAGACAAAAATTTAATGAATGAATATAGTTCACCCATGGCAAGATAATTTTTATATTTACTATCACTAGAGTCAATATCAAAATAATCTTCGACATCTGTTAAAAAAATTTTCTTTATAGGATTCTTTATATAATGTTCGTATTTAAGAACTGTATTCCAGCTATCACAAACAATGAAATCGTGTCCCAAATTAATATTAGTTTTATTTAATTTAACTTCAAAAATGTATTTACTATTAAATTGACTGCTTTGAATTCTCTCTAAATCTACGCCTGATCCACGTTGCTTCCCTTCAACTTTTACATCAAGGCTGCCAGCAGCCAATGAGTATGCATTTAAAGCTTTTAGAGAAGCAAGTTTGTCTGCATCTAGTTCCATCCAGCTTACAAATTGGTCACAACTTTCCTGTCTGTCTTGCATAGACAGAAAGATGTCACGATAAATTTGTACTGGATTCATAGTCATTTCTATTCATCTGAATTGCTTGCTGTTGTAGCTGCTTTAAGTTCTGCTACCAAACTATCCGACAGTAATGAGCTGTCGATCTTGAGTATATCATTTTCAAATTTAATTTTATCGTTCAGCAAAGCTTTTGCAAAAGTAATTGAAAGGTCCTTTCGGCTACTACTAAATTTCTTAAATCCCTTTAATTCTGTTTTACTTATTTGCAAAATTCCTGACAAATTATGCCCTTCGCTTGCATATTCAAAAAACTCATTACTATCAGCAGGAAAAACATGTTTTGCTACATTCGACAAAACAACATCGTCACCTTTGGTTATACAATCATTAATATATGAGTGGGCTAAAGCAAGATAGTCATCTGCAGCAGTTTGGGATAGTTTAAGTTTCTCAGTAGCAAAGGATTCAATAGCTTCTTTTAATTTCTTTGTTTCTTCATTTGCAGCTTGTTTATCGACTTCACAACCAATAAATTTTTGAAAATAATCAGTTACCTGTTCTGACTGACCATTTTTAAAACGAATATATCGTTCCGAAAACTCATCACGCCACTCTGTAATATTGATTGTTGCACCCAAATGCAATTTATCTAGATCCAGAATTTCTTTGGCAATAAAATTAAGATCAGGATTAATGTCAGTCGCATTCGATTTATTAATTACAGCAACTGCTAACTTGGTATGTTCATCACCTTTAAACTCAAAAAAAACAAGAAAACCACCAGTAATACTTTTATTTTCAACAAGAAAAGTTTTAAAGTATTCTGCCAACTCTCTTGTCATTTCAACAAAGTCTAGACAATTTTCACCAGAATAAAAATTATCTAACCCTTGTTCAAAGGCTGGTTTCTTTTCTGTATCATTCCCAATAGAAAACTGTCCTACCATTAAACTAGAACTAGAAAAAAGTTTTAATAATTTTGCTGCTAATTCACCATTTAATGATCTTAAATCATTCTCTGTATCTTTGATCTTAGCAATTAATGTTTCTGTACTTTTTTTTTCTTCTTTAACGCGTCGAATTTCGTGAACAATAATATGTTGGATAGACATGATACATCTCTAGAGTAAATAATTAGATTCAGTGAAAGTTCTTTAAATCAATAGATGGAATAACCCCCCTACCCTATAGGGAATTCAGCCATAGGTATTACATGCTTTAATAGAAACTCGATATATCTTTAGATGTTCAACCATTCATGAGCCCCCTCATATGTTTGATCTTAAATAATTCTTATAAGGCCTCTTTAAAGGAGTACTCCAATATTCTTCAGAAGCTATAAAGCCCATTCACTAGGGCTAAATAAGGTTTAACACTATAAGAGTGTTAACTTTTTATCCTATTGTATTCACTTGTGAATATATTTCAATTAGTGAATACAAAAATATGAACTAATATGCACCAATATGGTCTAATAAAAATAATCCAAACAATTGCAATACATCCGCCCGAATCTCTGTTACCTCTCGATCTATGCCATTTTTAGTCTTTCCACTTCCCAGTACACAATGAACCCTCAATATATGCCTTACTGCCATTCTTGAGATATTTGCTAAACGTCCGTTGCTGCTGATTCTGTGCCATTAAAGTTATCTCTTTTTGTTATACATGGTCATACAAAATTAAAAAATGAATGGAAAAATTTAGTCAGCCTTCAAAGGAGAATTTAAAGACATTTACTCTTACGTAGTCTTACGAGATAGTATTTGCCAAAAAAGTCGTAAAGCTTGTGCTATATAGGTTAGAACCTATTTCACCTTTGTTCAAAGATAAAGTTGCTTTCTGTAGGGGGCGTCAAGGTAAATTGAAGATAGGCTGTCTAGCAAAATCATACAGTGTTTTTACACCATTTAAGATGAATTTAGGTTGACGTAGGTTGACAGAATGGGGATTTATCAAAAAGGGCTAAAGCCTTTCTATACATAGGTTTGAGTGGTATTTATTGCCTAATTTCTATCGTATGCCGTCAACCTAAATTCAAGGTGCCTGAAACTTAATTATTCAATAGCCTTTAATCAGACACTATTAATCGAAGATAGGTAAACTCCCTTTAAAAAAAGGGAATTCAAAAAGTGCTATTTCTCTTATTTCTTGTGCCAAAGCATCATCGCCATCGCTATGATTCCCAACATTTAAGTAATAATTTTTCCCATTGCAATGATGGTAAATAATCCACTCACCAGTTAACTTTCCATCATTAATTCTATCTATATATTGCTTCCCAGAACACAAGTATCCTAAGGCTTCAATTCTTTTATCCTGAGGAATTTCAGAGTTATTGAATATATCGCAAAATTCTTTAAAAAAAGTATTATTGAATATCTTCTGCTGCTTATTATTCAATCCCATCTGCTGCTTAATATTCATTGCCATAGATTTAAGCCCGACCTGCTCATAATGCTTATGCCATAACCCTTCTAGGGGCTGTTTAATGAATTTCGTTGCAGGCTTCATTCGTTTATAATGTTTACTTGGTTTTTCTAATTCCCTAATTTCATTAATAATACTATCTAGGTGAGCTCCACACATAAATGCATATAACATTTTTATGATAAAAACAGTTGTGAATCTTGATTCTGTAATTATTTCTAAATTGCTCATTAATAGCCAATTGAAAAAAAAATGAACCTCTTGCGGCAGGTTTTCATTATTAGTTTTTAAATTTTCATAAATTTTTTCTATTTTGCCCATAGATACCTTCTAAGTGATTTTCTTAATTTGCTATTTGTTGATTTTGTTTGGAGGGTTAATTTTCTCTTTTACTAATAGCTCTAGCATAAGCACTATTAATCTCATCCGCAGAATAACGGCGATTCAAGATATCTTGCTGGATACTTGTTGGTAGGCTCAATACATCCGCCCTTTTCCCATCAATCATGTTCTGATTTGCTTTACGGATAGGGGCAAGGCTCACACTTCTAAAAAATGCTTTCATTATTGATACTCAAAGAACATCAATTGATTAGATGGATTTGCGACATCAAAATATTGATCTACACGCTCGTCTTTAAACTCATATTTACTCCAAACAAGCCCCGCATAGAAGTCTATGAATTGAAGTTCTTTCGTTACTCGGCTATCGAATGGTTTAACATTCAAAGTTTCATTTAGAACATCATCTAATTGCGAACGCTCTGCAATCATCTGTTTTAAATATATTTCTAAATTCCAGCCTACATTGACTTTTTCACATCGAGAATCAGGAATGAAGTCTATATGCTTATGATTGCATAAATGGTTTAAGAGCATATTTTTAACCATATAGTTATATAGGGCATTAGGGTCATTTCTTAATTTTGTTTTTACCCGTTTTTTGTTTACGGTTATGGATAGCAATTTTATATCTGGGTGGTTTGAATGCAATTTGATAATTTGTTGAACAAATTGTTCTTTTTCTTTTGAGCTAAGATCATATGATTTTAATTCATTATTGAGAGGGCGTTTTCTAGCTTTATAAAATCCGGTCACAATTCGATTAAGATGCTTTGTCTTATCTCTTGGGCAAATCACACATGCTATTGTGAGAGTTCTACTTGACCCACCTTTCCCGTATGGGGCTGTAAAAGTCCAACCTAAATCACCGCTTTCATCTAAATAGATGGCAATCATATAATCCCCAGAAAGACAAAAAGCCCACGAATGGGCTTTAAGATACGGCGTGTAACCTAGTATTGGCGAACTTACAGAACGCTTACGATCATAACGGCATTTATCGCAATTGCTCTAGGCTGATTATTTATAACATCTCCGTTACTACAAGCATATTATTAATCATATGGGGCTTATTTGCAATTGGATGATACAAAAATATGCACTGATATAGACTAATACGGACTTATACGGACTAATCAAAGCAACTGCAACACATCTGCCCTAATCTCTGTTACTTACCAATCTGGTGCTTAAGTACAATATTAATATCCAAATACAATTTTTCTCGTGAGAATTTCTCTAATCCGGAGCTAACCAAGCATTCAATGGACCCACATACTTGTTGATTCCATATGCAAATGATTCTTGTTGATAAGGTGCTCCTTGATAGAGAATATAATCATTTGTTACTTCCAACTCTTTATAAACTTTATTATCTGTAGCACAACTATACAATAGAGCTATACCAATTTCTTTACCAAGCTTTGATGCTCTTACTGTTATATATCCACCAGATTTAACAGGTTGCCCAAAAGAATGACATTGCCATCCATTATCTCTAAGTCTTTTAACTATTTCATCATTCATTTTAGTTGATAAAGTTGCAGAGCGACCTAACCAACCATCATCTGAAGCTGTTGGGTTGAAAGGTAAGCACCCATCGATTTGTAATTGCTGCAAAAGAGTATTTTTGATGACTTGTAAATTTAAGCAAGCAAAAACATCGTTACGAAAAGATTCTGATCTTATATCTGGAGTTGGTGGGAAAATTGATAACTTAGACTCTTTCATGGCAAAACATTCAATAAATGCCAATGCTTGAATTAGACCCATGGCGCGAAAAAAATTAGACTGATTTTGCCAAATTTCAGATTTAGCATGAGCAAAAAAATGTCGATTAAATCCTGAAGTATTTTGGTAGTTTTCGGTATTCTCATAAAAACTATTTTTAAGCCAATTACCTATTAGTTCAATAATTCTAATACGCACATTCATTACTTTCAGCACATCATCTTGAACATACTCTTCGGGAATCCAATCTGCACCTAATATATGATCATGTTTTATATTGTGTTTAGCACGTTTTATGCATCGATCAACTTTAGTTTTTAAATCAAGATTCTCAAAGGAATCCTCAATGATAGTATTTAAAATATCTTCGATCATCGGAATTAAGGATGCTATAGAAGCTACTCTCATTCCGCTATAAAAAGCTAAAATTGATTCTTTAATTAATGGTACATGCTTTGATATAGCTATTGAGTCTGAAAAAGTTTGTACAGTGATGGGAATAATGTTGGAGAAATTATATACAGTCGGGAAAAACTCTTGAAAACGTTTTTGTAACTCCTCTTTAGGCAAAAACTCGTGGTAACCAATTTTCAAATTAGCTACTTTAAAGCCTTCACCTATTTGTTCTCGATTCATAAAGACTGGTGGGAACCAGTCTACTTTAGCCCAGAATTCTTCTTGTTTTTGGAATGGTATAATATTGTTCTGATAAATTTGAATTTCTGATAGTTTCTGTCGAGGTAATAAAGCCGTTACATTGTTTACAATTGAAATCTTAATTGCTGGAATGCTTTGGTTAAAACCAAAAGTACATTCTTCAATCTCAATAATCTCTATCCCCCTTTTTATACAACATATACGCATCTCATCAAGGGTAACCGTTGACATTCTATTTTGATTGTTAAATTTACACCAAATTCCCTTAACTTTTCTTAATTGCTGTTCTGACATAACTAACCTTGATATAAAAGTTGAGTTTATTAATTTAAGCTAAACCTACTAATTGAATTTAAGAATAGCACTTCAACTTTACCCCCTTAACTTTCATTTGTAAGAAATTAGCCTGCCCCTTCCCTTAATATAAACCTTACGGCCTTTGGCAACACTCTTTAAACGATTGTTGATACAGATTTATGCTATTAGCCTCTTTACGCTCACCTGTGGTCTTGTCTTTCCAAAACTCAGTAGTTGCAACGCTGAATGTCGTAACGCTGCCACCGTTGGAAAATTGTTTAGTTTCAGGGTTAAGACCTAACACACCCATGACAGTAACTTTCTTTACGTTTGGCATTGTTCAATCTCTTAATATGCTTATACTTGTATATGTGTAATTTTAGGTGGACATGGTGGATAAAGTGGACATTCACTTCTATATGCATGATTTTAAATAATTAAATCTGTCCACCCATAGGAAAAACAACATATAAAAAAAGTGGACATTAAAATCATAGTAGGTGGACAAGATATATTTACCTTGAATCATGTCCACCTTATGTCCACCTATTAAAATATGTATATTTATATAAAGTGGACATAATAATATCTATATATAGCAATACATTAACTATAAATATTTTCTTTATGTCCACTATGTCCACATCGTCCACCCTATAAAATCTATTTTCAGATTTCACTATCTGAGTTCTGCATGGCCTCAGTGCTAAAGTGCATCATTCTCGGCCGTGTGCCGTCAGGTAGATTGACGCTAGACTTTTTCACATATAGTTTCTTGCCTCCCTCGATAAACTCTTTAATCCAGCCATGTTTGATTAAGACTTTTTTAACATTCGCCTCGTTCATGCCTATGCACATTTCCTTTTTAAACATGGTCGGCGATACAAGATAGACTTTATCATCAGGATCGTAATACCCAACGCGGTTATGAGTGCGCGGACGGATTACTTCGCCGTCTGCCTGTCTGATTACAGTTAAGTCTTCAAAACGGCTCGTTCCGTTGGATTCAAAAAAGGCTTTGATATGTTCAAGAATCTTTGTTTCTTCCATATTCTCGCCACCGCCTAGACTATTTAGCCAAGTATTAAAGCATTGCGCTACGGCTTCAAATGCGCGTCCTTGCTGCCACTCTGTAATGCCTGCCAGCGTTGCCAGCTCTCCAGCCACCGCCACCAATGCAAAACGGCGTAAAACGCGGTTAGCTTGTCCGTTCTTTGCTTGGGTGTGCTGCTCAATAAAGCTGTCTAGTAATTTCTGGGCCTGCTGCATTACTACATCTTTATCACTGGTCAGATACTCAAGCCATTTGATGCCTGCATATCCGTAATGCTTCGCAGCAAGCTCATTAATGCGGTTGCCCAAGTCGCTTGAATTGCTGCCATAGTTGACACATTCAAATACGCCGTATCCTTTGCCTGCATCACTAGGGATATGGGCGAACCTAAGCAATAAACCTGCATCTAGCTCGATACCGCCACGCCGTAAATGTTCCTCGAGGGTGACTTCGCCAGTGGACGTATACATCAAGTTGAATTGCTTAGAATCCCTATTTTTGCCTGTCTTGCTGCTTCGTGATTTACCTTGCCCACCAGTAAGCATATAAACAATATCCGACACGGCCTTAGGGGGCGCCTGTCGCAATTCATCAAGATTTAGAAAGCTATCGTTTCTTAATTCGGCTTCGTTCTCCAGGGCATTGTCTGTGGTGCGCCATTGTTTCGATACTTCTCTAGGATTGCCCCACACGCTACACGCTGCTTTTGTAATGGTACTTTTTCCATCGGTAGATGAGCCATAGATATGAAAGCCACCACTCTCTAAGTTTAATGGCGCAACCAATTGTCCCGAAAATGCACAAGAAAACGCCAGTACACCCAGTGCATGGGGCTCTATCAAGCGGCTTAGTTCTTGCCATCCTGCAAGGCTGCCATGCACGGCGTAGGGGTTTTTCATTTCACTATTAAATAAAAGTTCTTCTCCGCTAGAATCGCCATATGTTTTGCTTGGCGTAACGTATGAATGACCATGCCATCCGGTACGGTCAACACATCGAAAACGCTTTTCTATTGGATAGTCCTGAATGTAGTTAATAAATACATTCTTCTTATTTGGTTGTCGTGGTGGCATTAATCCATGATTGGCAATGATCTTTAATGCTTCTTGTGCTTCACCCATGAAATGCTCATAGGGAATGAGTAACGTATGCTGAACATTGTCTTTATCATTAAACTGGATTACACGCTTCCAGTTATTATTATTCAAGCTTCTGGCTTCACCTAATATAATTGCTGAATCAGATATTCTGGTTCTAGTACGTTTAATACCGCCTTCTCCATCATCATGTTCCTTCACTAGATATAAGCCATCCATAAGGATATTTAAATATTCGCCTTCCTTGATCTTAAATGGTTTAGCTAAGTGTCCTTTTGCCAGGCTCTTGGCTTGATCTATCGCCACCTTAATCATGCTGTCTAGCTCATCTTGAAGCATAGCAATGTTTGGAGGTTCAGGAATAAATGCCATTTTGACATCCATACCACTGTAACGCCGTTGTATAGCATCTTGCTGATGGACTGGGGCTATCACACATAGATCAGCATGTGCTTGCATCAATGTCTTGAGGGTATAAGCATTAATCTTATCTGATTGATACGGTGCATAGATTGGATACGCTGTTTTAAATGCAAGATGAATGTCATCCGTCACAATCAAAGGTAATTCATTCAACTTTGACCGGTTGAAATACAAACCGCCATGGCCGAAAACAATATCCTTAAAACCTTTAATAGTTGGGTTAGTGAATACTGCACCTGTAGGCTGTAAATGCTCGTTGTATAGATCAAATACGGCTAAACCATATAGGGCATTATCATCAGCTTCTCCATATTGGGTGGCTTTCTCAATCACTGAACGGCGGATTTCTACAGGACAACCACCCACCATTTCAGCCATTGCACCGTGTAGTGGATTATTGTTAAATAATGGGACTGTATGTTCTTCAAGTGCTTCAATTATTGAATGACTTGCACCATTGCCCACTTCCTCCAGTGGGCTTTGTTGTGTTTGCGGGGTAATATTTGAAATGCTGCCCTCAAACATATCAGGCTTGGTATTCCAAGCGGGTTTAATGTTCATTGCCCCCCTCCTTACCCATGCCATTCTTTTTTATATTTCTCTGCCTGCTCTGCATGATAGCTGTGACGTTTTTCGGCAATATACTGGTACATATCAATGACATTTTCCAAAGCATAAAAGCCCAAAACATCCTTACCACCAAGTTCGGCTTTTATTTCTTTTAAACGGTTTTTAATATCTGAAATTGCTACTTCCATCCAGTTCATATCAAATTCAGCTAATGATTGAATGTCCCATAAATCGCCTGCATCATAAGTTTTAGGCGTGTTTTTAGCGTTTTGGTTATTCATAGTAATTACACTCCCCATACTTTTTTAAGCATTAAAGAAATGCGTTTAACCAATCCTTGCTTTTGTGCAAAGTCTGCTGACTGGATACGCTGGCGTGTAATTTGATGGATATTTTTAGGCATGAGAATGCGCTCCTTGTAGTTTTAGAGCTTTACCATTCACGACCAAGTGAGGGTGGCAAAGCTGAAAAGGGTTGGTCGACAGGTCTACAAGGTTCCCTGCACACTCGAAAGTGTCCCTCTCCAGCTTCACCATAATATGCGAACGCATAGAGATATTACGCACAAAAAAAGTCCTTGCGGACTGTGCGCCTCGTAGAATATAGCCGACCAAAGCTAACTTTGAGATTTTGCTCAAAGCCCGATTAATATAACTATACTTTGGCATGGTGGCAATATTGAATGATTCATTTTTCATTATTTGCCCTTACTACACACGGTTGATATGGATATTCGAATCAATCAAAACGCCGTCATTTGATAATCCGACTTGCTGGCGGTTATCCATCATCTGCAATAAACACTGTTCTGCTTCTTCAAAGCTAATGCCGAAATGCTTTGCAATGTCCTCTAACTGGTACATGGGTTCGCCGTCATCCGTATAACCGCTTGGCGGTGGCAATAGGTTTAATTCCTTCGCCTTTTGGTGCATTTCCACTTTGATATGCTCAGGCGTGTAGTGCATTGTCAAAATGAGGGCCTGCTCAGTGATGGGGTGATGTTCCCCATACTGGGCCAGCATTGCTTTGTAATGGTCAAAGGCTTTGAAAAATTCAGGGTTTACATACTTATTCATGGTGTAACCCATCAAAAGCAATCTGTAAATTTGCTTTGCATGTTTGGATACGCTTGGCGTTTAAATGCTTTTCATATTTACGGCGGTGCATACCTAAACTATGAAATGTACCTTTATCCTTAGATACTTTCTCTTGCATACATAAACGGTTCAATTCTTCATAAGCTGACTGTCTAGCAGAATATGAACCGGTTTTTCTAATTGACGGCAATACCTCAGCAAATACCCAGTTTTGGAAATTCAACGCTTCGGTTTTATTAGATCGAAAGATGATGCGATATAAATTCGGCTCATTAATAAATTTGAGTTTTTGAATACCGCCATTTGTAGGGGTGTGGTAATCCGCCACACCCTTTGAATCTAATGCGCCATTTCGCTTAGGGGTTTCGTTTTTAACGTCCCCCCTTTGAATCTGTAATAAATCAGATGATCTTGAAATGTCCAAAGCCTTACATACATCGGTTAAACAAAACCACGGTTCTTGATTATCATCTAGGACAATACGAACAGATCTGGATTTAAAATCGAAATGGGTTATGGCGTTCATGCTGTCACCTCTTTTAATTCGTATCGGGCATGAGTGCCTTTGCTGTTTAGGTTTGGCTCTTGATGGGTCACAATGTTATGACCTAATAGGCGTAAACGCTGAATAACAGCACTTAGGCGGTAACAATCGCATAACTCTATGGCTTCGGCTTGGCTTAGGGTCTTGCCTTGTTTGAGATAATCTAGGATGACGGTTTGATGGTTCATGGTTATGCCTCCATAGCTGCAAGGCTTTGTTTTTGGTTGTTATGCCACTCTACAAGCTCGGCATAGTCGAAATAGACTGGAGCCTGTTTGGTAGTACCTATTTTTATTGCTTTCGGGAAAGTTTCATCTGTACGCTGAATGTGACGCAATGATTCGCGGCTTATGTCCAATAGTTCACAAGCGGTTTTGAATTGAACGCGGATAGGTTTAATAGTCATAAAAAAGCCCATATATGAAAGAATATGGGCTTATTATGATATTGATTTTTATATTGAAAATATTTGTTCTAGCATAATACCCATTATGCTAGAACAATGGGAATTGTGCTTCCATCTTGGGTGACTTTTAAGATTTGCTATATTTTTTTGATAGCCATAGCTCTATTGTTTTTGGGTTTAAATCAAATTTGCTAGAAAAATCTCTCGCACACCTAGAATAACTGTGAAATGCACCTTTCTCCCATTCTCTAAAAATTTCACTTTTATAAGTATCATATTTTTTGGCTCTAGTTCTTCCGCCTAACGATTGTATTTTGTTAAAAACATTAAGGTCACTTACTATATGAGAATAAACTATCCCTATATCTTTATAAATTCTATCAAACGAATCCATTGCAAAGCCTACATCTTCATTCGTTGGCGGTGTTTCTTTATTAAAAATATAAGAACATACTTGATACGTCGTATAAGCATCGGATAAGGAAATATAGGCGTAATCTTCCATTTTTATCTTAGATGCATCTCTAATTTTTTCTATAATTTCATTTTCATTCTTTTCAAAAATACTTACCACTTGAGGGGTTATTTTATTTTCATAAATATTAGTCATACATTCATGTAATAGTTGTATATCTTGAATACCTATCAAATCAACAAGATTAAGAATATCATTTGCTATTCTACTATCTGACTTGTACGTTTCTCTAAAGTAGCGGCTAAGTTCATAATCAAATTCATCATATTCTATAGTCATGTATACCTCCCACAGCATCCCCAAAATGATGCTAAGTCAATCGGATTGGGTGTCCAACTTTCGGGAGCTAACCTAGACTTAGCAATCTATATATAATCTATATTTACCTATATTTGTGCATTTATTGGCTAGTAGTGCGACATATATTGTCATTTAGCCTTTTTAAACTGAATAATGCTTTGATCTGCAATTTCTTCTAAATGATTCGCATACCATTGCAGCATGATTTTTCTATCATCTAAATATTGAGCCTTGTTATATACGCCTGCCACGCCATCCTTTACGTGTGCCAGTGCTGCTTCAATATGACGTTCATCAAAACCACGATTGTTTAACAAGGTGCTGGCAATGTGCCTAAATCCGTGCGGTGTTTGTCTACCTTCATACCCCATACGGCGCAAGGCCATAATAAAAACTGTGTCCGACTTTGGCTTGCTCTTGTCTGATCTGCTCGGAAATAAATACTCAGAATTGGTTTCGTAAGTTTTTAACTCATTTAGTATGGCAATAGCTTGCCTAGGTAAAGGCACTACATGCTCACGGCGTTTCTTCATGCGCTCGGCTGGTATATTCCATATCCCTTGATTCAAGTCGAACTCCTGCCACTTGGCTTCCCTTAGCTCGGTAGGTCGACAGAACAACATGGCCAAAAGCTGCAAGCCCATCCGAACGTCCATAGTTGGGTAGCTATTAATGGCCCTCAATAGTGCTGGTAACTCCTGTTCACTCACATGTGACATATTTTGTTTTACGCCCTGCTGTAGGAACTTTTGCAGCCCCTCTAATGGGTTGTAATCAATACGGCCTGTCACCTTTGCAAAATCGTATATATCACGACACATGGCCCGAACTCGGTTTACCTGTTCATATATTCCTTGATGTTGCTGAATACCTTTTAAATGATTCATCCATTCAATCGGCTTAATGCTGGTGTACAAGCGTTTACCAAAAATGGGAAATATATGTTTTTCCAATGCACCCTTGTTTCGGGTCATGGTGTCCTTTACCCAAGTATTTGCTTTGGTATCCAGCCATTCACGGGCCAATACTTCAAAGGTGGCATTATTTTGCTCAAGCTCTTGGCGTTTACGTTCTTGCTTGGTAATGATTGGATTATCACCTTGTGATATATCCTTGATTATCTCTCTAGCCTTCTTCCTTGCACCTGCTCCTGATAATTCAGGATAAGTACCGATACCCAGCCATGACCATTTACCATCTGCTTTTTTATATCTGAATAGCCATGCTTTTTTACCATCAGGCTTTACACGGAAATATAAGCCTTCGCCGTCCAGCTCCCGATATTCTTTTGATTCCGGTTCAAGGTTAGCTAGTACGGTATCTGATAACGGTCTACGTTTGATTTCTGTTCTTTTCATGGCTTGTACACCAGCGAGTTCAACAAAATGTGCAATGTACAAGGCAGTGTACACGGTGCATGTACACTATGGCTAGTTATATTTAGTTATGTTCAGGCAAGAAAAAAGGCTCAATCCCTTTAGAATCAAGCCTTTTCGTTTTAAAACTTGGCATATTTTGCCATGTTTTGTTAGGTATTTGGTGGAGATGGCGGGAGTTGAACCCGCGTCCGCCAGCACTACGCTCGAGAATACTACATGCTTAGATATCGTCTATTGTTTTAACACCAAGTGACCCGACGAACAGGGTACAAGGTGCGATCCTCTAAGTTTGGTATAAAGCCCCGAGGCTTGACTCTATACGGACTTGTGTGCGTGCGCTACGGTCGGGTTCCTAAACCACAAGTATTCTAGGAAGCGGACAAACTGCCCTTAGGCAGCTAGAGCGTAAGTTTCGTCGTTTGCGACTATTTAAATGCAAATTTTATTTACGAGAGAAAATGCGCTCTCGGCATGCATCTATGAGTTTCATCACCGGCGTCGAAGCCAATAACATCCCCATGAATGTCTGAACATCATAGCATAACTAAAATAAAATGCTGTGCATTTTATCAACAGTCTGCTACTGATGAACATATTTACATAATGGAGAGCCTTTTGTTTTTTTCAAGGGCCCCATAAAAAAGCTGCCAAAAATGACAGCTTTTTTTAAAGCTTGCTCTATAAAGCACCATTGCCTAACACGATCCCTTCACGGCGTGGGTCTACCCCACCTGCGTATTTACTTTGATTATTAATATTTACTTTCATAATCGTAGAAATACCGCTGGTTTGCGCAGTGTTGGCAACGCCATGCCCTTTTGCTTTTAAGCCTTCAATCAAATCAAGCATAGAAAGCTGCACATTCGAGCTATCAATATTGGTGGTTGGGCTATTGGTCGCGCCAAAGTTAACAAGCGAAGTGGCCTGCTGTGCATTTAAGTTCCAGTCCAATGCACCCACCAAAGTTTTAACCACATATTGAATGATGGTACCGCCACCTGGTGAACCTGTTGCCATATAAAACTCATCTGGCGTGGTGCCTTTAAACACTAAGGTTGGCGCCATGGTACTACGTGGGCGTTTGCCACCTTCCACACGGTTAGCAACCAGCGCCCCAGTGCTGTCATAAGGGTTCGCGCTAAAGTCAGTTAACTGATTTGACAGCAAGAAGCCATCCACCATGTGGAATGAACCCATGCTCGATTCAACAGTCGATGTCATTGAAACGACATTGCCATAGGCATCTACTATCGTGAACTGAGTTGTGCCATGTTCAACAGTGGTGTCTACACCTGCCGCTGTATTGAAATTACCTGCTGGTGCTACGCCCATACTTTGGTTCGGGTTAATCAGTGCGGCACGTTGTTTTAAGTAATTTTTATCAATAAAACTTGGAATACCCTGTGCTGGCAAACGAACAAAGTCAGTATCTGCCACATATTTGTCGCGGTCAGCATAGGCCAAACGCTCTGCTTCAGACACTAAATGCACGCCCATAACATCAGGCACACCACCTTCATTTTCAGGGTTTTTAGGTGGATACAGCGACATATCAAAGTTTTCTAAAATACCCAGTGTTTGCGCAACCGCAATCCCTCCCGAAGATGGAGGTGGCATAGTACAAACATAGTAACGGTCACGGTACGTCGTACAAATCGGGTCGCGTTTTTTCACCTGATAGTTCGATAAATCCTGCAAGGTCATCAAACTTGGGGTAATTGGAGTCCGTGCTGGGTCATCCCCCACAGTTTGGCCTGCTTTTGCCACAATAGCTTGTGCAATAGGTCCGGTGTGCAGTGCATTTGCCCCTTGTGAAGCAAGTGCTTCAAGCGTTCTGGCATAGGCTTTATTGGTCATGGTCTCACCGACTTTACGTGGTGATCCATCTGGGTAGAAATAGGTTGCCATTGCATTTGCATCGAGGGCTAAGCTGCTTGCATTACTTGTAATCGCATCTGCCAAACGTCCCGGTATACGGAAACCGTTGTCAGCCAAACCAATCGCTTCACCAAAAAGCTGGTTCCACTTAAGTTTGCCATGTTCTTGTTGCGCTTGTTCCAGTAAACGCATCACACCCGGCACACCAATCGAGCGACCGCTACGGCGTGCACTTGGTACAGGCGCTGGTGAATTTGGGTCATATATATCTTGGCGAATTAAATAAAATTCGTTGGCTGCGGCAGGGGCAGTTTCACGTCCATCATAAGCCGTGACTTGCTTGGTTTTGGCGTCGTAATACATCATAAAACCACTGCCGGCAATGGTACTCGACTGTGGCTCGACTAAACCAAGTACTGCTTGTACTGCAACGGCTGCATCGACTGCGCTACCGCCAGCTCTTAAAACATCACAGCCTGCTTTTACCGCAAGTGGTGTGTTTGCCACCACCATATATTTATCTGCGTATTTAACTGTGTTACCAAGTTTGTAACCCGATGCACCCTCTGGCGCGGCGGGGTCACCATTTTGGTTTGAACCGACCACCACACTTGAACCGTCTTGTGCCAGTTTGCTACAACTGGTCGGATCATTATCTACAATTAAATTGGGCGGGGTTGTATTTGAATCATCCTTGGGCTGATCTGACGAGGAGTCATCTCCACATCCTTGTAATAAACCGACTGCTAATAAACTACTGAACAAAAATGAATATCTTTTATTCACGTGATAACTCCAATATATACGCCTGCCTATCCATGCAATTGCCATGCAAGCTTCTTTGTTTTCAGGTCTTCAGTTTTTTTAATCTTTGATAAAAATAAAGTTTTAATAATATTAAATGATTAAGGCTATTTACGCTGTGCCCTGTGTTATGCCTCCTTGCTTGATATCACACTCTTTTATAACTGATTTACCCAGTTCTGGCATGCTTTATTTCTTTAAATGTAGACAAAATCTGCTATTTATAAACCCACTCATTTTTTAGCAGACCTAAAAAAGCACCTCCGAAGAGATGCTTTTTGATGTTTAGTGGGAAGGCATTCCGCTGACCTGTTTGGGTTTTGGACACAACCAGATGACCAGCCCCGCAAAGACAAATACAATCGCAAACAGCAAAAACACATGGTTTGCCGACATGGTAATGGCTTCTTTATCGACAAGGTTAGAAATAATTCCTAAGGTCGAGTCAGTCGTAAAACCATTTTGCAGAAGGTTGTTTTGAACTTCAGTTGGGTTCAGGTTTGACACCATTTCACTACGAGCAACTTTGGCGTGGTCATCCCACACAGTCACTGCAATTGAAGCACCAATCGCCCCTGCCATGGTTCTTAAAAAGTTCATGAGGCCTGCAGCAGATGCAATTTCTTGCTGGAGCACTGAACCCAGTGCAATGTTGGATAGTGGAATAAAGAAGAACGGTACTGCAAAACCTTGCAAAATTTGCGGCCAAGCCAACGCCATAAAGTCGGCATCTGTAGTCCAGAATGCCCGCATTAAAGTCACTATACCCAGCAAAATTAAACCGAAACTCGCCAGTGCGCGTGGGTCATGTTTGGTCGAAAGTTTTGCCACAATCGGTGACATGGTCAAACTACCAAAGCCCATGGTTGCGGTTAAATAACCAGCCCACGTCGCGGTATAGGAAAGGTTCATTTGCAGCCACTGCGGTATCAATACAATACTGCCAAAGAATGCGCCAAAGCCAAGCGACAAGGCCAGTACCGAAATTGCAAAGCCCCTATGCCTAAAGACTTTGACATCTACCACGGGATGTTTATCGGTGAGCTCCCATATCAGGAACACCACAAAGCCAATGGCGGCAGTTAAAGCTAAAACCACAATGCTGGTGCTATTAAACCAGTCGCGTTCATGCCCCAAGTCGAGCATAAGTTGTAACGCACCAATCCACAGAATTAACAGACCTAAACCAACAGTATCGATTCTTAAAGAAATGGTTTCTGTTTCGGCTACTCTTAACAAGCGCATTGCTGCTAATACACAGACAATACCAACCGGTAAGTTAATAAAGAAAATCCAGTGCCAAGACAGATTATCACTAATCAGACCACCCAAAATTGGTCCTAAAATTGGTCCGACGACGGTAGTCATTGCCCATAGGCCCATTGCCTGTGCATGCTTTTCTTGAGGGAAAATACGCATAAGCAAGGTTTGGCTGAGTGGCATAAGTGGACCACCACAAAGGCCCTGCCCAATACGGAAAAACACCAACATTTCTAACGATGTTGCCAAACCGCACAGGAAAGAAAAGACCGTAAAGCCAATTAAACCAAATATAAAGACCCGCACCGTTCCAAAGCGGCCTGCAAGCCAGCCTGTTAAGGGTACACAAATCGCCTCTGCAACTGCATATGAAGTAACGACCCATGTCCCTTGTGTGCTTGAAACAGCAAGGTTACCGGTAATATGCGGTACAGAGACGTTAGCAATGGTCGTATCAAGTACGACCATAAAGTTCGACAAGGCAATAACAAACGCTGCCAGTAGTAAACGGCCACCGCTTAACTCGGCAAAAGGTGTTTGCGTTTTCATAAGCGTTTACTTCGCAGATAAGTCGACTTTTGCTTCCATCGACAAGCCAACACGCAGTGGGTGTTCAGCAAGTTCTTTCGGATCAAGTGCAATACGAACCGGTAAGCGTTGAACCACTTTAATCCAGTTACCTGTTGCGTTTTGAGCCGGAATTAAGGCAAAGGCAGAGCCTGTACCACCAGAGAAGCCTACCACTTTGCCGTGGTATTCAACGTCATCACCGTATAAATCTGAAGTCAGTGTCACGGGTTGACCCGGACGGACTTTTTTCAACTGACTTTCTTTAAAGTTAGCGTCTACATATAACTCGTTCAGCGGCACAATCATCATCATGCTGGCACCTGGTGCAACACGTTGTCCAACTTGAATATTACGACGAGTAATTACACCATCGACTGGGGCACGAATGACCGTACGTTCTAAGTCAAGCTGAGCTTGTTCAACATGGGCTTGTGCAACTTGTACATCCGGAGTCGATGTTTCACTTACACCCTGAATTAAAGCTTCGTTTGCAGCTAAAGTACTTTCAGCAGCTTTACGGCTTGAAGACGCTTGCGCTAAACCAGCTTTGGCAAGCTCTAGCCCTGCTTTAGCTGTTTCAACCGCACTTTGTGCTTTAGTCAGTTCTTCTTTAGACACCGCACCAGAGGCAGCAAGCTGCGCACGGCGGTTGAGTTCTAAAGCTGCTTTGTCGTAGTCGGCCTGTGCTTGAGCAACTTGCGCTTTAGCACTGTTAATTTCGTCAGCACGAACCACAACTTGAGAGTTTAAAGAACTACTGTTTGCCGCAGTCTGTTTGTATTGGCGTTTTGCTTTGGCAAGTTCTGCCTCGGCTTATGCCAATGCAATTTTGGCATCACGGTCATCAATACGAACCAGCACATCACCCCGATGTACTGTTTGAGTATCATTTACCAAAACCTGAGCGACCTGACCGCTCACCATTGAGGTAATTTGCGCGGTTTCTGCACCGACATAAGCATTATCTGTACTCACCGAGTGATTTAAAAATAATGCCCAAATTGCATATAAAATAGCGGCGATCAATAAAATCAGCGCAAAAAAACCAAGAAATTTTTTGCGCTTGTTTTGGTTGTTGTCATCCGAGGCAGATGTTGTTGGCACTGTTTCTTGTACATTGCTTTGTGCATCAGTCATGGTATGTTCCTAAAGATGAGTTGGCTTTGCCATCAATCTCGCACTACACCTTGTTATAGAGTTTTTATTATTCTATGAACAAGACATATCGCATTGTCAAAGCAGTCAATTTTAACGCTAAAACCTCATGATATGAGAATAAAAAAATATAACTCATGCGTTCGTTCTAATTAAATTAATGTTTATCTCAAGATTTTTATGAAAATTTTAGCTTTTTTAAACACAAAAAAAGCACCCTAGGTGCTTTTAAATTGTTCAATTCATCGCCTAATAGGCATATGAAGCGATACCCGCGGCGATGGCTTTATCTTCATCATTGACCATCGTCATACGCATAGTGCAGCCCTTACGACCTAAACGTAACACTTCCGCGCGTGCAATAAAATACTTACCGCGTCCTGGTGCCAAATAATCTACACGCATATCGACAGTTGCCAAGCGCGTAACTTGTTTAATAGTCTCAGGCAGGGTTTCGGGTGTTGAACGGCGATAGAGATGTTCCATTGCCACAATTCCACCAATACTGTCGAGTAAAGTTGCAGCTACACCACCATGTAAAACCTGAAAAGCCAAGTTACCAATCAGCTCAGGTTGCATTTCAACATAGCCTTCAATGTGCCCATCTACCACACGCATAATCATTCCACTATGCTTAAAAAAAGGACAGCTATTAAACGCCTTACATAATTGGCTGAGCACCACATTTAGGTCAGTTTTTGCACCTAATTGTATGTTCCCCGTCCAATTTTTCTTTTCATCACTCATACGTTGCCTAAATTTAAAAGCATGATAAACACCCATAATTTTGTACAAATACAGCATTATGGGGCTACAATACAGCAGTCGGTTGACAGTAATGGAATATCCGCCAACCTATCCTAGTGTAATACCGAACATCGAGATTGTTATGACTTATACGTTCAATCGTCCTGCATTTCCAGCTACTCGCATGCGCCGTATCCGTAAAAATGACCAGTTGCGTGCGATGGTCAGCGAAACACAGCTCACTACCAATCACTTGATTTATCCAGTATTTGTATTACCGGGACAAAATCAGACCCAAGATATTCCAAGTATGCCGAACATTCAGCGTTTGTCGGCAGACTTGTTACTGAAAAAAGCTGAAAGACTTCTAGAATTAGGCGTATCAAAACTGGCTCTTTTTCCAGTTACCCCGCAAGAAGATAAAAGCCTGACCGCAGAAGCTGCATGGCGTGAAGATGGTTTAGTTCAAACTACTTGTCGTTTGCTTAAAAAAGAATTGCCAGAAATGGTATTAATCACTGATGGTGCACTCGACCCATATACGACTCATGGTCAAGACGGCATTATTGATGAAACTGGCTATGTGCTCAATGACGAGACTGTAGAATGCTTGATTAAACAAGCATTGAGTCACGCAGAAGCAGGTGCCGATGTCGTTGCACCAAGTGACATGATGGATGGCCGTATTGGCGCAATTCGTCAAGCTTTAGAAGCCAATGGTCACATCTATACCAATATTATGGCCTACTCTGCAAAATATGCGTCTAGCTTCTATGGTCCGTTCCGTGATGCTGTTGGCTCTGCATCCAACCTAAAAGGTGGTAATAAATATAACTACCAGATGGACTTTGGTAACCGTGCCGAAGCTTTACACGAAGTTGCGCTAGATATTCAAGAAGGCGCCGACATGGTCATTGTAAAACCGGGCATGCCATATCTGGATGTGGTACGTGAAGTGAAAGATACCTTTGGTATTCCAACATTCATTTATCAAGTGAGTGGCGAATACGCCATGTTAGCGGGCGCAATTCAAAACGGCTGGTTATCAGAATCAGTGATTTTAGAATCACTCATGTGCTGCCGCCGCGCTGGTGCAGACGGAATCTGGACTTACTTTGCAGAAACCGCTGCTGAAAAACTCAAGGAAATGAACTAAGTTCGCAGAGAAAGGATAACACTGCATGCATATTGCAATCATTGGCGCGGGCATAAGTGGATTAATGTCTGCGCTGGAGTTGGTTGAACAAGGCTGTACCATCAGCATTTTTGATCAACAACAAGCGGGACAAGCAGCCTCTTGGGCTGGCGGAGGTATTCTCTCTCCGATGTACCCGTGGCGTTATGTGCATGCAGTGAACCAACTTGCTCAATTTGGTAAAGCCTCTTATCAAGCATGGAACCAAAAGCTCTACCCTGTTACAGGAATTGATTTTGAAATTCATGACACAGGCATGCTGATTTTTGATGAAGAAGATTTTGACATCGGGCTTTCTTACGCCGAGCAACATCAAGAGCCAATGCAGCGCTGTGAATATTTACAGCGAGATGCGCTAGAGCAAGTTAATCCGCATATTTCCGATCAGTTTCAAGAAGCGATTTATTTCCCTGAACTATCTAATATTCGTAATCCGCGTGTATTACAGTCCCTGATTCGCTATTTAAAGCAACATCCAAATGTTGAGTTTTTTGAACATGCTGCTGTTAAAAAACTAATTCAACAAGGTGATGTGATACAAGCGCTCCAAACCGAAGATGGTCGCAAACATACAGCAGACCATTTTGTAATAACTTCGGGCGCTTGGAGCCATTACTGGAACTCTCAATTACAACTTGAAATTCCAGTCGAACCTGTTCAAGGCCAAATGCTGTTATTTAAAACCCCTGCTCACTGGCTACCGACCATGTGTATGAATCGAGTCATGTATTTGATTCCACGTATGGACGGTCATATCGTGTGTGGGTCAAGTATGGCACATCGTGGTTTTGACACCTCTACCGACGAAACGACTCAGCACAATATTTTAGAAGCATGTTTAGAAATGGTGCCTGAACTGGCCGATTTCCCGATTGTACATCGCTGGGCAGGCCTCAGACCAAGTTCACCAAACGGTGTTCCATACATTGGCAAAATGCCTGAAATGGACAACCTCTGGGCAAACTTTGGTCATTTTAGAAATGGTTTGTGTATGGGCGCAGGTTCTGCACAATTGCTTCGTCAGCTTATGCTAGGTCAACCAACATTAGTTGATGCCAAAGCATATTCACCAGAGCGTTTGCAAAATAAAATCTTAGCCTGACGCGAGTATATTTTCTAAAGCCATTTTCAATTGAGGATAAGTAAACTCAAATCCTTCTGCTTGTAAGGCTGTGGGTTTAACGTATTGACCATTCAAAATCAATTGCGACTGTTCTCCTAACAAATAGCGAAAAACCGTGCTTGGTGCTGATAATATTGGTTTCTTATTTAAAACCTCTGCTGCTTGTTCAATAAATACCTTTTGAGTCACGTTTTCTGGTGCCACCACATTATGAGTTTGAGCAGATTGAGGATGTTTAAATATAAACTCGATCGCATTTAACACATCTTCAATATGTACCCAAACCACAGGCTGACGACCATGACCAATTTGACCGACTAAATTAAGTCGTATAGGAAATAACATTTTAGGCAAAATGCCACCGCCCTGCCCAAACACTACACCTAAGCGAATAATTTTAGTATTTTGCTGAGTATCTGCTAAAGCTGCTTGTTCCCACTCTTGGCAAAGTCGAGACATAAAAATAGGCTGTGGCGAGCTTTGTTCAGTGCACTCCTCTACCCACTTTTCTTGAACATCAATCCCGTAATAGCCAATGGCCGAGCCAGAAACAATCACTTCTGGAAAAATTTCAGATTGTTTGAGCCACGCATACAATTTTCGGGTCGTATTTACACGGCTTTCAATGAGTTGTTTTTTACGTGACTCGGTCCAGCGTTTCTCACCAATATTTGCACCAGCCAAATTCACCACATAGTCAATTTGACGGGTCGTAATATCTTCAAACTTTTGTACCCACTGTAAGGCAGGATGGTCAGATTCCTTTCCAGCCTGCCGTGTAACAGCAATCACATTATAATTTTTTTGTAATAGGAACTTAATTAAATGCGTTCCAATAAAGCCACTGGCACCAGTAATTAATACATTCTTATTCATATTTCCTCCTAAGCTGAGGATTCAAGTTTTATTTTATTGTATAAGACTCATTTATATTTAATCGTATGAGTTTTCGTAGTGATCTATTGCACATTGAACATTTTGTCTGCCATACGCTGTGCCTGTTTGCCATAAAACCAGTAAGTAATTAAATACAGCGGAATAGCCAACATTAAAATCATAATGACCATAATACTTAAGAACTGAGGCTGCTTGAGGTAAAGCATAAAGTTTTGCAAAATCTCAGGGTCTTTTCTTGAAAATAAAAACAGACCGAACAAAACACCACACAAGTTATAGCCCCAAAATATGAGGGTAAAGCCTAAAGTAAATTTCTTTTTTTCTGGTACAGTCGGTGCACGGCGTTCTTTCTTTAAAAATCTAAATAAGACAAAAATCATTGCGCCTAAATATGGAACGGCTGTTAAAATACCGCCTACACTCGCTGGTAATAGTGCTGCAATCACGCCTACAATTAAGGTAAGCACGAGGCACAAAGCAAAAAACCAGAGAAAGTAAGAGCGTAATTTGGTCATATTTTTGCCTAATTTATGGGTTCAAAAAATAATTATAAATTTTTTTCGATTTTTTTTCATTTTTCTGTCAACCAATCCTGATTTCTTGACGTTATATAGGGTAACAAGGTCGCAGCAACCGAATACTTCCTTTGCACGGCATCCGCAAAATTGTTTCGGTGACCTTTCATTACGACTCTTTCTTCCTTCGGATTAGGTTTTGTTAGCAGCCGAAACCCTTGATGAAGTCTTTGACCGACGATTCTCTCATCACTCGAATCGTCGGTTTTTATTTTCTAGCATTTTCATTTATTTTACGCTCACCATACACAATGGTTATTTCATAGCCATGAAAGGCATGCCTATACTTTTTACACCATAAAAATACGATTTAAATAATATGAACACTATTGCCTATTTCGAAATCCAGTCTTCAAACCCTGCCCGCGATGCGCAGTTTTATCAAGCTGTGTTTGGTTGGCAATTTAAACTCGATGAAAGCTTACCGATTGAATATTACCGCATAGAGACACCTTCAATTATGGGTGGTCTATTAAAACGCCCTGCTCAAACACCGCCAATGGAATATGGCACCAATGCATTTACTTGTTCGGTTCAGGTGGAAAACTTCGATGAGGTAGCTGCAAAAATTTTAGCGCAAGGCGGTATTGTCGCAATGGATAAATTTGCTATTCCGGGCCGTGCTTGGCATGGTTACTTTGTCGATTTAGACCACAACGTTTTTGGTATTTTCCAAGTCGATGAAAATGCAGCTTAAAGATTTTACTTAGCCCATTTATTTTAATTTATAGCCACCGCTTTTTTATCAGTGGCTATTTCATATAGTTTATTCAGCAAAGCTAAAAGTGGCTTCACATGTAATTGGGAAATTCACCGAATTGGCAATCATACATTCATGATGCGCTTCTTCATGCAATTTTGCTGCAAGCTCTTGGTCAGCACCTTTTTCTAACACAACCTCGGGCCTTAAAATAATTTGAGTAAAGTGACCACGTTTGACCGGATCTGTGTCTTCCATAAACCCAAGTGCATGGTCAACATAACTCACAACATGAATATTATTGACTGCACAAAGGTGTAAATACCAAAGCTTATGACAAGCAGAAGCTGACGCGACCAATAAATCCTCTGGGTTCCATCTAGTCACATCGCCTAAATAGGCAGGGTCTGATGAACCTTGAATAGTAGTCTTTTGAGGATGCTGAATACTAAAGTCTCGTTTATATGAACGATAAGATGAAGTGCCTGTACCCGTATTGCCTTCCCACTGTATTTTTACTTCGTATTTATGAATAGTCATTTTGTTCTCAAAGTCCATGGTTTGCCTTGATAGTAACAAAGCAGAGTTTAAAGTGAAAAATTTAATTCAAGTTTTACTATAGGCTTAAATAACGAGCACTTTAAAATGTCTTGATAAAATCTCCTGCCAATTTATGCTAACGTATCTGTGTTTATTTTGGCTTGATGTCTGTTTCTATGTCCGTACATTTTCTACATACTTCTGACTGGCATTTGGGGCAGTTTTTTTATAATCACTCTCGACATTACGAACACCAACAATTTTTAAGCTGGTTGCTCATTCAAATTCAAGAAAAACAACCACATGCCCTGCTTATTGCTGGCGATATTTTTGATGTCATTAACCCGGGTTCTCAGGCACAAAAACAACTCTACCAATTTTTAGCAGATGCACACCGCATTGCACCGCACATGCAAACACTCATGATTGCGGGTAACCATGACTCAGGCTACCGTATTGAACAAGTCGAACCACTTTTAGAAAAATACAATGCAAAAACCGTGGGCGTAGTTCGCTGGAATGAAGATAAAACTCTAGATCTCGATCGACTACTTTTACCTATTTATAATCAAAATCAAGATATTGTGGCGTGGTGCCTTGCCCTGCCTTTTTTACGCTCGGCCGAAATTACGGGCTTTAACGAATATACCACCAATAGCAAAAATGCGATTGCTTATTTGCACCAGCAACTCATTGCAGAAGCCAAACGTCGCAAGACACCGGATCAAGCGCTTATTTTGATGTCACATGCCCATATGCAAGGTGGCGAGACATCCGACTCTGAACGCCCCATTATTATTGGTAATGAAGAGGCGCTTTCAACAACTTTGTTTGAAGATGCGGTCGACTATGTCGCTTTAGGACATCTACATAAACCACAAAAAGTAGGTCAGCCGCACATTCGTTATAGCGGTTCACCCATTCCACTTTCTTTTAGTGAAATTAACTATAAACACCAAGTGGTTGAGGTCAAAATCGACCCGACTCAAGACACAAACAACCGTTTGCAATTTGAAGCAGTAGAAATTCCGCGTTGCATACAATTGCACCGTATTCGTGGTGAGCTAAACGAGGTACTGCAACAACTCAAAGCGTTGCCTCACGGCGTGATTGAAAATATTGACCACCGTGAATATGTCGATATTGAATATTATAGTTTAACGCCGCCACAACCCAATTTACGTCAGCAGTTTGAAGCAGCTCTACCACCTGACCGCTATCGTTTAGTGCGCATTTCACGTCAATATGTCAATAAAGACACGACTGATTCAAATACCACCCAGCACATTGCACTTGAACCGCCAACACCAGAAAAACTCTTTCAAAACATCTGGGAAAAACAAGGTTACAGCGCCGATGATGCGGTCTTAAAAGATTTTCTGAGTCTGGTACAAGAAGCACAAAAACATCTTGAAAATGATGCAAGCCATTAAGGATATGTCATGAAAATTTTATCCATTCGAATAAAAAATCTGGCATCGCTTGCTGATGAACATTTTATTGATTTTGAAAGCGCACCTCTGGCCCATGCAGGTCTCATTGCGATTGTGGGAAAAACTGGCGCAGGTAAATCGACCATTTTAGACGCGATGTGCCTAGCCTTATTTAATCGGGTTCCACGTCTTAAAGACAGCGACGGCAAATTAAAAGATGTTGATGGTTCCGAGTTACTCACTAACTCACCTTTAACTGTCTTACGCCGTGGTACAGGACATGGTTTTGCTGAGCTTTGCTTTATTGCACAAGATCAAAAACGTTATTTGGCTCGTTGGGAAATTAAACGTGCACGTGAAAACCCAAATGGCAAATTACAAAGCGTGCAGCGTCACTTAAAATGTCTAACCGATGGGGTGGTACTTGCTGACAAAGCCAAAGCGGTTGATGAAAAAGTTAAACAAATTACCCAGCTTTCTTTTGAACAGTTTACGCGTGCCGTATTACTTGCTCAGTCCGAAGTGACCGCATTTTTAAAAGCTAGAGACAGCGAACGCGGTGAATTACTTGAGTACCTAACCAATTCCAGCATTTTTGCTAAAATTGGTGAACTGGCTTTTCGTAAAACAGCAGATATTGCAAAACAGCGTAAACAGTTGGAAGAATTTTTAGGTCACATTGAAATTTTGTCTGATGAAGAGATTGCTGCATTTACCGAGCAATACCAACAAGCTGAACAAAACTATCAACAGTTAGAACAACAAAAACATGTCTTAGACAAACAGCAACAATGGTTTGAACGCAAAGCAAAACTTGAACAAGAAGTTCAAGCTAAACAGCAACAGTTTCAAACTCAGCAAAATCACTATCAACAACTGGCTAGTGAACGTGAGCAATTAAAACGTCTCGAAGTTTTCTCCGAAATACGCCCACAAGTCTTTCAACAAGCTCAAAATTTACAAACACTACAACAACTTGAGCCGCAAATTCAGCAAGCTCAAACTAAGTTTAATGACCTGCTACAAATTTTTGAAACGGGACAAAAACAATATCAACTTGCAGAACAACAGCTCAAACAAACCCTCGATTTTGAGCAACAGCATCAACATGCTTTAAATCAAGTTCGACAGTCCATTCAAGAACGTGCTTTTATTGCCGATGAATATAAAAAGTGCAAAGAAAAAAGACAGGTACTTGAGCAAAAGCTAAGCCCATTGCAACAACAGCAAAACGCTGTACAACAGCAGATTGCACAGCTTGAGCAGAACAAAATTCATTTACAACAGCATCTGATCCAGACTCAGCAATATGCTGTATTAGATAAGGGTCTTTCAGCACATCTACATCAGCTTGGGCAATTTATTCAAAATTACCAAACGATTGAACAACAGATTGGAAACCCTACCCTTGCTCGCCAAAAGCTATCGGAAGCTAAAAGTGAACTCGAACAACTCACAGATTCACTAGGCACCGTTGAACAGATTGAGTTAAAGCTTGAACAACAGCGAAAAGATAAAGATCAGAAACTTGCTCAAGTCACGCAGTTAGATCTGATTCAACAGAAAATAAAAATTTATCATGAGCTATATGCTGAGCTTCAGCAATTCACTGAAAAACATACTCAAGCCTCCGCGCAAGAAGAGCAACTTAAAACCGTTTGCCAATTAGCTGAACAAGACTACCAAACAGCAAAAACTGAACGTGAAAAACTACAACACATCCTACAACAGCAGCATTTACTACACACCGAAAATATTGAGCAGTTACGTGCCAATCTTAAAGAAGGTGAAGCGTGTTTAGTGTGTGGAAGTACCCATCACCCCTACCGTATTGATGACAGTGCGGTCTCCAAGGCCTTGTTCGATTTGCAGCAACAGCAAGAGCAACAAGCTATTGCACTCGAGCAAACTAAGTTTAATGCATGGCAAACCCAGCAACATGCACTTACTCAGTGCCGTGCCGAGCTTGAACAAGTTCAGAAATACCTAGCTCAACTGCAAGTAAAACAAACGCACTTACAGCAAGAACTTGAGCAAGGGTTTAACCTCAATCAATTACACATTGAGCTTAATCAAGCACCTGAACAAATCTTGCAAACGCTTAACGAACTCAGACAAGCAGCACAAACTGCCATAAGTTCATTTGACTCAGAAAACGTACGTTTAACCCAAGCCATTAAACAACACAATCAGCTTGTTCAAACGATTCAGCGTAATGAAAGCTTGCTGAATACAGCACAGCAATGGCAACAACAAGTTCAACATATTGTTGAGTGTTTATCGGAAACCGAACAGCAGGCATGGCAGCAAGCAAGTAGCCAAACAGCTAAGCAGACTTGGGCTATTCTGGATGTACGTGCTAAGCAACTTGAACAACAAGAACAGCTTTCACAGCGTTTTGAACAACAGCAGCAAGAACTTAAAATGTTGACTGCTAGCCTTGAACAAATGACCAAGCAAATTGATGAGATCGATCAAAATCTCCAAGAGATTACGCTTAAAGGTCAACAAAATAACGAAAAAGCGGTATCGCTCATTCAGCAAATGACGGGCCGTTCGGATATTAAGCCGCATGAATGGTTAATTGAGCATGACGCTAAACGTCAGCAACAACAAACGGCGTATCATGAGGCTAAACAGCGTTTCGAACAAACCAGACAATACTTTGAACAGCAAAAACAATCGCTCGATCAACTTAAACATCAGTATCAACACACAGAACAACATCAACAGCAGATTGATGGGCAAATTCAAAACTGGTTAAAAGCCCATACTGATTTTCAGGCATCTGATCTTACAGCGCTCATACAGATTAATTCTGCACAAGAGCAAGACATTCGTAACCGTCTTAATCATGCCGAGCGTTTATTAAGTGAAGCCTCTTCTGCCCTTAAAACAATGCAAGAGCAATTAAGCGAGCACTTACAAACTCAGCCAGATATTGAATACGAAAAGCTCATTACCCTCATTCAAGACAATATTGCAAAGCTCAAAGCACAGCTTGAAGTACGTGACGGGCTAAAGCTGAAGCTTGAATTACATCAGCAAAACCTTGCCAAACAGCAACAATACGCCGAGCAAATTCAAAACATTCAACAAGAAGAACATCGCTGGAGCAAAATTTCAGGCTTGATCGGTGATGCAAAAGGTAAAGAGTTCCGCGACTACGCTCAGCAATATCATTTAGATATTTTAGTTGAACATGCCAACCAACAACTGGCGATGCTTTCTCAGCGTTATACGCTAAAACGTCTTGATCAGTCATTAAGTCTTGCCATTATTGACCACGACATGGATGGAGAAACCCGCTCAGTCGCTTCTTTATCTGGTGGTGAGTCATTCTTAACTGCACTGGCCTTGTCTTTAGCAATTGCCAATATGGCATCGGGTTCAATGAAAATTGAATCACTATTTATTGATGAAGGCTTTGGTACTTTAGATGCCTCATCTTTGCACATGGTCATGAATGCTTTGGACCAATTGCAAAATCAGGGACGTCAGGTCATTCTCATCTCACACATTCAAGAAATGCATGAGCGTATTCCTGTACAAATTCAGGTGAAACCACTTGGCGCTGGCGCGAGCACCATTGAAGTGGTAGGTTAATTTAATCTGGGTACTTATCTTAAATTTGATTGAATCTTATATAAAAGAGGGGCGTATGAATTACGCCCCTCTTTTATTGTATGGTCTTGTACTAATTTTTTATTTTTTAAACATCAAAAATTAATTCACGCAGAGTACGACAATTGCGAAACCAATACAGTACAGACCGAATAAATGCCAGCGTCCATGTTCTAACCATGAAGACAACCATTTTAATGCTAAAAGCCCAGCACCAAAGCTAAAGCACATCCCTAATAAGCTTGGAACTATCGAATGGAATACTTGTCCATGAGCTACGGTTTGTAAGCCTTGAGCGTGAACTAAACGATATAATTCTTTTAGAATTACTGCTGGCGTTAATACCACAGCCAATGCAAAACTGAACTCTTCAGTTTTTTGGCGAGATACCCCTAAAAATAATCCTGTAGAAATTGTAGCGCCAGAACGTGAAAAGCCACGGAAAGGTAAACATAACGCCTGTACTGCCCCAATAATAGAAGCACTACGCAAACTGATTTCACCAGATTGTCCGCGATCTAAACGCGAAGATAAAATAATCAGGACACCTGCCGAAATCAGTGCAGCTGCCATTAATTTTGAGTTACTAAACAAATGCTCAATTTCGAAACTGCTCGCGCCGCCGAAGAATACATGTTTAATAATAGATTGGAGCGCTAAACCGAGTACACCAGTAATTAGGGTTGCTAAAATAATATAGAAAGCTTGTTTTTTAAAACTTTCCCAAGAAGAAAAATAAGTCTTTTTCCAAGATTTCCAAAAGTAAACGATCACGGCAAACATCGTACCTGTGTGCAACATCACAAGTAAGAAGGTCATGTCAGGTGCAGATGGATCATACCCCATTAACTTTTCAGCTAAAATAACGTGTGCGGAACTAGAAACCGGCAATAATTCAGCAAAGCCCTGAATAATTGCCAGAATGAAAACATGCAACAAATCCATACATTACACACTCAAATATTAAAATATCTGGTTTATAAATGAGGAAAATTAAATTTAAATTAACCGATTACAGTTTCGCCACAAAATATTTAGCTAAACCTTAAAAGTTATTTTTTTACAACAGGATCACGTTTTCCAAACAAAGCAGTTCCCACACGAACCATAGTTGAACCTGCAGCAATTGCAGCATCCAAATCGCCTGACATCCCCATACTTAACGTGTCCCAGTCTTGCGCGTGGGCATGTTGCTCTTTCACCTCATCAAATAGTTTTTTAGCATCTGCAAAAGCGGCAGTATTGTCTGGTGCCGGAATTACCATTAAGCCACGTAGCTTGATTTTCGGCAGTTGACTTATTTGAGCAACCAATTCGGCAACTTCTTCCGGTGCACAGCCATCTTTAGTGTCTTGCCCATCAATATTGACTTGCAAACAAATATTAAGTGCAGCTTGGATATCACCACGTTGGTTAGACAAGCGCTCTGCAATAATTAAACGATCTACTCCATGTACCCAGTCAAACTTTTCAGCCAAATGCTTGGTTTTATTACGTTGAACATGTCCAATAAAATGCCATTCAATATCTAAGTCATGCAGAGCTTCTATTTTATCCAAAGCTTCTTGTAAATAATTTTCGCCGAATGCTCTTTGTCCCGCTGCATACATTTCACGCAATCTTTCACTCGGATGTGTTTTAGATACGGCTAAAAGTTGCACAGTTTCAGGCGCACGCTGAGCATGTTCACAAGCAGTTCTGATTTGCTGTAATACGTGCTGCCGCGCATCTTGCAGGTAATTCATTGACAAGGTTCTCATTTTCAAAAAACTTTTTTGCTTTTCACCTAAAGCGAGGTGTTGGTAAGCCTCGGTGAAAGCCGTATATTATTCTACAAAATAATGACATATTTTGATTTACTTGGGGAAATTATGGATATTACAGAGCTACTCGCCTTCTCTGTGAAAAATGGCGCGTCCGATTTGCACTTATCAGCTGGTATGCCACCAATGATTCGTGTCGATGGTGAAGTACGTCGTATTAACTTGCCAGCCTTAGAACATAAAGATGTCCACCGCCTCGTTTATGACATCATGAATGATAAACAGCGCCGTGACTATGAAGAAAAACTCGAAACTGACTTTTCTTTTGAAGTACCGAATGTTGCTCGTTTCCGTGTAAACGCATTTAACCAAAACCGTGGTGCTGGTGCAGTATTTCGTACCATTCCATCTAAAGTCCTCACTATGGAAGATCTAGGCTTAGGTCAAATCTTTAAAGATATTTGCGACTATCCTCGCGGGATTGTACTGGTCACAGGTCCAACAGGTTCGGGTAAATCAACTACGCTTGCAGCGATGCTCGATTATATTAATGAAAACCGCTATGACCATATTTTAACGGTGGAAGATCCAATCGAATTTGTACACCAGTCTAAGAAATGTCTGATTAACCAGCGTGAAGTGCATCGTGATACACATGGCTTTAATGAAGCCCTTCGTTCAGCACTACGTGAAGACCCAGATATTATTTTAGTCGGTGAGATGCGTGACCTTGAAACGATTCGATTAGCACTTACTGCTGCCGAAACAGGTCACTTGGTATTTGGTACGCTTCACACCACATCGGCTGCAAAAACCATTGACCGTGTGATTGACGTATTCCCTGCCGAAGAAAAAGACATGGTTCGTGCCATGCTGTCTGAATCTTTACAAGCCGTTATTTCACAAACCCTGCTTAAAAAGAATGGTGGTGGTCGTGTTGCGGCACATGAAATTATGATTGGTATTCCGGCTATTCGTAACTTAATTCGTGAAAACAAAGTCGCACAAATGTATTCAGCTATTCAGACTGGTGCTAACCATGGTATGACAACCCTCGACCAAAGCCTAAAAGGTTTGGTTTCACGTGGTGTAATTAGTCCACAAACAGCCCGTACAGCGGCGAAACAGCCTGAATCATTCCTATAAAAACAATAAAATAGCGAGAGTACAATTATGGATTTTAATGACTTGCTCAACCTGATGGTTGAAAAAAAATCATCCGATCTGTTTATTACAGATGGTGTTGCACCATCAATGAAGATTAACGGGCAAATTGTTCCAATTTCAAAAAATAGCCTTTCAGGTGAAGTAATTGGTCAACTCTTACATTCCATCATGAGTGAAAAACAGCGTAAAGAATTTGCAGAGACTCGTGAATGTAACTTTGCCATCATGAACCGCGATAAAACGGCGCGTTTTCGTGTCAGTGCTTTTCAGCAACGTGACATGCCGGGTATGGTACTACGTCGAATTGAAACGAAAATTCCTTCAATTGATGACTTACAGTTGCCGACTGTGCTTAAAGATTTATCGATGACCAAACGCGGCATTATTATTTTCGTAGGTGCAACAGGTACAGGTAAATCGACTTCATTGGCTTCAATGATCAGCCATCGTAACCATAACTCTAAAGGCCATATCATTACCATTGAGGACCCGATTGAGTTTATTCACGAACATGCGGGCTGCATTATTACTCAACGTGAAGTCGGTATTGATACGGACTCATTCGAAATTGCTTTAAAAAATACATTACGACAAGCACCCGATGTCATCTTAATTGGTGAAATCCGTTCTCGTGAAGTCATGGACTACGCAATTGGCTTTGCTGAAACAGGACACCTTGTATTAGCTACAATGCACGCCAACAATGCCAACCAAGCGCTTGACCGTATTATTCACTTTTTTGAAAGTGACCGTCATAGCCAGCTTTACATGGACTTGTCTCTTAACTTAAAAGCCATGATTGCACAGCAGCTTATTCCAACACCAGATGGTAATTCACGCCGTGCAGCGATTGAGATCTTAATTAACTCACCATTAATTTCAGACTATATCCGTAAAGGTGAAATTCATGAAATTAAGGACTTGATGAAACGCTCACGTGAGCTTGGTATGCAGACCTTTGACCAAGCTTTATTCGACTTATATAAAGCAGGCCAAATTACTTATAAAGATGCGCTTAAACATGCCGACTCACCAAACGATTTACGTTTAACGATTAAGCTTGCAAATGAAGGTCCTGATCAAATAACAGACGAAAAACAGCATTTAACTTTTGATCGTCAGTAATTTCTTCATAAAAAAAGGAAGGTTAAACGTAACCTTCCTTTTTTTATTTGTTTTCTTTGTGTGAAAACGATTATTTCTTGCGCAATGCATCCTGACATTCAGGTTCATTACAGTAACCATAGAGATTTAATGAGTGACCCGTTAAGGTAAACCCATGTTGTTCTGCTACAGAATGCTGTTCTTTCTCGATAACATCATTAGTAAATTCAATAACTTTGTTGCAGTTTTGGCAAACTAAGTGATCATGGTGGTCTTCTTGCATAATTTCGAAAACAGAATGATTATTTTCAAAATGATGACGTTGAATAATACCCGCAGCTTCAAATTGTGTTAACACACGGTAAACTGTCGCAAGTCCGACATCTTCCCCTTGCTCTAACAAAGTCTTGTAAATATCTTCAGCGCTAAGATGATGTTGTTTTGAATTTTCTAATAATTCCAAAATCTTAATTCGTGGAAGGGTAACTTTAAGTCCAGCTTTGCGCAAATCTTGATTGGAAATAGGCATGAAAAAAGGTCTCTCAACAAATCTCAAGTTGGAATAGGCAATAGAATTTATATGAAGTATGATCTATCCTTTGATCAAATGCATCATAATTTATTGGGATAGTGTAGCAAAATGCAAAAACTCGTGCTGACGTTATTCGTCACTTCACTCCTAGCTGGTTGTTCAATCTTTGGTGTATATAAGGTTGATATTCCTCAAGGGACTCCATTGACTAAAGCTCAAGCCTCTCAAGTACAGGTCGGCATGAATTTCCAGCAAGTGCGCTTTTTGCTTGGTAGCCCAACAGTGACTGATCCCCTCAATCCACAACGTTGGGACTATATCTACAACTATATCCCGGGAACATATGCTAAAAAAGCGAAAATCCCCGCAGCACATGGTCAGCATTTAAAAATTTACTTTGATGGAACTGGAACCGTAACTAAAATTGAAGGTTTAGAGACTATTCCAGAATCGCAACCAGGTTTACCTGCTTCTAAAGAAGCAATTTTAACTGCCCCACCACTATAATCGTTTTTTCTAATAAAAAGAAACCCCTCAAGTGAAAAAACTTGAGGGGTTTTGCTTATTGAGCTGATTGCTTAAAGCGATTGCCTTTAATGTATCTGCCTACAGGGTTCTTCGCAGCACGTTTTCTACGAATGTCTTTTGGATTAATCGTTAAAGGTCTATAAACCTCAACTCGATCACCTGCATGTAGCACGGCATCAGCTTCTACTTTTACTCCAAAAACGCCGAGCTGAAGTGGTTCAGGCAAATCAACTTGACTTGATAAACCACTGACTTGAACTGCCTGTGAAGCAGTCATTCCCTCTTCAAATGGAACAGAGATTAGAAACTGTTGCTCTGGCGCTGCAAACGCAACCCAAACTTGTTGAATGCGTTCCATTAGATACTTTGCCCAATTACAGCAATCATTGCCACAATAATTGAAAGCGGCAATACGATACGTACAGCAATACGCCATAGGTTATAAAAAAACTCATTGCTGAAATTCATCGATTTACGTAAGTGACTAATTTTCATAATCCAACCTGCAAAAATTGCATAGATCAAACTAATGAGTAAGCCCCAAAGCATAAGAATCAACGTAAATAAGTTATGAAGTTCAGGCACAGCCCAAACTGCAATCGCAACAATAAGAATCACCCATTGTAAAACAGGCATAAGCTGACGCTGAGCAAGTTGTTCTCTTGCTAACTGCACAAATAACGCTGATGTCATCACGCCAGTAAATACCCATGTCAAGACAGGTAATTGAGCTTGAAGCGAGAAGAAGCCAAAAGCAATTACAGCAATGAGCTGAGCTAACCAAATTGGAAGAACAGTTTTAGTTGCACCTTCTTGAGTCTGAACAGTGCCAACACTATTTTGCCAGTAAAGTCCTAAACCTAAACCACTCGCTACAAGCGCAAGTACGGTTGCATTGCCCCACTCTTTAAACTCTACATTGGTCCAATGCCAAGGCTGTAACGTGGTACCCATCATATTTGCCAACACAATAGAAGCGATTACCCCTATGGTCATTAACAAAACAAGAATTTGACGAGGAATAAATGATAAGACCAAGGCAGCAACTGCAAGGCCCGCAAAAATGATTTGACCGGAAACGCCTGGGGCAAACTGCGCAACTAATATATTGCTTGCAGTGCTCAGTACATTACCCGCTAAGAAAGGAATAAAAACAACAGCAAGCCAGCCAACCACGCGCCATTTAGGTGAACTATCTGCTTCACGAGTTAAACTCGATAACGCATTTAAAGCGGTTGTTTTAGATCGTTTTGCTAAAGCAATTTCCAAATAACAAACTGGTAATGCCAATAACAACATTGTGCCAAACCACAATAACCAGAAATCGAGCTGACGATCAATCTGGATGCCCATGGTTGGTGCCAAAGTGGCCATGATGACAAAAGATAAGCAAAACGCCATAAGAGGCGATAACCAACGTGACATAGGTATGTCCTGCATTATGCATTCCTTGAAAAAGTCTTTAGATATTTTGCCCGTCTCATGCATGAAAATCAAAGTCTGCACAATAAAAAAAGCAAACCACCGAAACGATAGTTTGCCGCGCTAACTGTATATTAGAGTTTTTCGAGTTAAATTTATGAGAAAAAACGGGCGAACCAGTTCTTTCCTTTCTTCTTTTCTTTTTCTCTAATAATCCCCATCATATTTTCTTTTACTGCTCCTACATAATCAGCATCATCATGTTGAATATGATTAATTAACCATTTAGCCAAAATTTCTTGTAATTCAGCTTCTATAGTATGCCCCATTTCAAAACGCTCACGATATAACTCTATTTTTTTAATAAACAAGTCATGTACGCGTTTATGAGGTACTCTATATTTATAATCAGCTTCTTCTTGCAAACTTTCTTCAAAGGTAAAATGTGACTGTGTATAATCGATAATATTGTCTAAAACATCTTTAATACGACGTCTATCTTCATCATCTTTTACATCATCAATCTCATTAATATAATCTAGTATTCGTTTATGTTGCTCATCAATAACATCAATACCCGTATTATATTCTGAAGCCCATTTCATTTTCATACACCACCCCCAATGATGTTCAATGACTGTTGCATAAAACGCATCTTATCTTTAAAGGGTATAAATAAAAACAAACCTATTTTGTCGGCTTTATATAAATAAAAATAAATAATTAATTAAGTTTTTGATTTATAAAATATTTAATAATATTAACCGACTAAAACAATAAAGTATTTTTTAAACAGAATACTTTATTGTTAATTAAGTGAAATATATATTAGTCAAGCAATTACTTTTATTTTTACTAAAAATTTAATATTGATCTGCACGAGTAATACGTTTAAGTTCAGGATTTTTTTCTTCACGTATTAATCTTTCAACATGTGTTATTGCTTTTTTTATAGGCTGGCCATGTTGAAATAAAATCATTTCACCAGGTTGATATGCTGTCCAATTTTCATTATGTGTTAAAGGCTCAGTGGTTATTACTGCAACCCGATCTTCAGGAGTCGTTACTTGACTAAAATCGACTTCGACATCTAAATCGATTAAATGCGCATTATTAAATGGATATTCACGAACGAGCCAATGCAATTTAGTAATTGCATAACTAAATAAAGCTTTGCCATTAGATAAACAGAAATTAAATGTGCCATATTCTGCAATTTGTGGAGAAATTTTCTCTAGCACTTCAAATATCTGTTCAAGACTTGGTTCTTCATAGCCAAATACTTCTACAAGCTGGTCTAATAAATAACAAAATGCTCTTTCACTATCAGTATTTCCTACTGGTGTAAAACGCCCACTCAAGGGTGGATTAAAATCATGTAAATCGCCATTATGAGCAAAAATCCAGTGACGTCCCCATAGCTCACGAATAAAAGGATGTGAGTTCTCAAGTGTAATTTTACCTTGGGTTGCCTTACGAATATGCGCGATTACGTTACGTGATTTGATAGGATAATTACGTATAAGATCAGCAATTGGTGATTCAACTGCAGACTGGTTGTCTACAAATAATCGGCATGCCTTGTCTTCAAAAAAGGCTATACCAAAACCATCACTATGGTCAGAGGTAATTCCTGCGCGCTGTGAAAAACCACGGAAAGAAAAAGTGATATCCGTTGGTGTTGCACAATTCATTCCTAATAGCTGGCACATATTGTTTTAAACTTTTCGCTTCATTACCTCATACATACTATTGTGCATGAGAGTAAAATAGCTTGTAAATCCCAATATGCGCTCGCTATTACAAAATATAAGATATCTTTATCGCTGAGCCATTTTGTTCATTACAAAAGAAGTTGCGATTTTATTCACTTCCAAAAATACAAAATAGTCGAGACAATTAAATTCAGCATCAAAAAAGGCATCTTTAGATAGTTTAGACTGCATACTCAAATACATTTGAAACAGTTTCGGCATGCGCTCATCTTGAGGAAAGCTAAACTCAGGATATTCAGGTTCATAAATTTTTTTAGAACGAATATCGATGGTTTTACTGTCTGGTAATTGCTGAATCTGACGGTGCGTATAGTACGCTCTGGCCAAGTTATCTTGCAGATGAATACTGACACAGCCCATTAAATATTTAGCGCGCATTGACCACAACACTTTAGGTGCAAGATTCAACCATAACGTTGAAAGGGCCTTTCCATTACGGAAACGTGGATGTACACAGGTACGCCCTATTTCCAATACATTTGGCAAATGTGATAAGTGGGGAACAATATCAAATTCATGAGCACTATAGCTTTGTGCAATTTCATGGCCCTGAAAGAGTTTGAGGCGTGTATAAGCTACAATCTCTCCCGTCCATTTCTCACGTAATACTGCATGCTCACAGCTAAAGTCGTAAATATCTTGATCTAAGTTATCTTCAAAATGAATACCGAACTGTTTACTAAATTGTTGTGCACGAAACCGTTGTACATCTTGTAATTCTTTTAAATTATCAACCCATTCAAAGCGAAATTGTGTTTGATTCGTAGCCTTATGGCGATTTAGAGGTAAAGTCCACGTTTGGCGATATTGATTAAATTTTTCCAGCATAATGAACGCTCCTAGTGACACCCCCTACACTAGTCAAAGCTCATGACAAAAAAATGACCAAAATTAAATGGCATAAAAAAAGACCACTTAGCGTGATCTTTTAATGAAAATAATAATTTTAGTGGGCTGAATGAGTACGGTTAGAAATGAGCGTACCTACACCATGGTCTGTAAAGATTTCAAGTAATGTCGCGTGCGGTACACGGCCATCAACAATATGAGCACTCACGACACCGCCTTTTACAGCGTCTAGTGCACAACCTACTTTAGGAATCATTCCACCGTAAATCACACCTGTCTCAATTAAACGGTCAACTTCTTGTGTTGTTAATCCGGTTAAGAGATTTTTGTTTTCATCTAATACACCGGTAATATTCGTAAGCAGAATTAATTTTTCTGCACCCAGTGCTTCAGCAACCTTGCCAGCTACTAAGTCAGCATTAATGTTGTAAGTATTACCTTTTTCATCAACGCCTAAAGGAGCAATAACAGGAATAAAGTCACTTTGAGTAAACATCTCCAATACGTCTGTTTTTACCCCAGTCACTTCACCCACCATACCTAAGTCGATATGTTTGATAGAACCGTCTTCTTCGTGCTTTTCCATTAATAATTTACGGGCACGTAAAAGATTGCCGTCTTGACCCGTGAGGCCAATCGCACGTCCACCATGTTTATTAATTAAATTAACAATGGATTTGTTTACGCTACCGCCTAATACCATTTCAACCACTTCCATAGTGGCTTCATCGGTTACACGCATACCGTCAATACGGTCAGACTCACGGCCTAATTGCTTCAAGAAAGAGTCAACTTGTGGGCCACCACCATGTACAACAACCGGGTTTAAGCCTACAGTTTTAAGTAAAACGATATCGCGAGCAAATGAACTTTCCAATTCCGGATCAGTCATCGCATTACCACCGTATTTCACCACCAGCGTCTTACCAGAAAAACGTTGAATATATGGCAAAGCTTCAATCAAGATTTTTGCTTTGTCGACGCCGAGATGCTGATCTTGTGGCATTGCGCCTCTCCTTATTAGGCCTCAGAAAGTTCTTGTGCAATTTGCGGGTAACGCTCTTGCAACATATCAATAAATTTTTGCTGGATTTCCTTTAAACGCAAAGGACTATCAGCGTCAAATCTTACGGTAAAATACTCACCCGTATTTGATGCTCGAATAATGCCAAAACCATCATCAAAATCAAGACGTACGCCATCAATTTTACTAATATGAGCGCCTAAACGATGGCTCAAAATTTCAATGTCTTGCAGTACATGCTTAGGATCTGATTGGTGAGTACTAATATAGGTATCTTCGGTACAGCATCTTTCAGGATAAATAGAAAATAAATCCGAAACTGTTGCCGCACTAGACCCGGTGAAATATTCCATTACACGCAGTGCAGCATATATACCATCGTCATACCCAAAACCACGTCCGTCATTAAACACATAGTGGCCAGCATATTCGCCACCAAAAATGGCTAGGCCTTTGGACTTAGACAAATATGAACGGAGGAAACTGCTACCTGTACGAATCATTTTCGGTTTACCACCGAGTCGCTCTACGGTTCTTTGAACCATAAGCGAACATTTCACATCAAATACAATTTCTTTATCGGGCTGCTGTTCCAGACACATTTGTGCAAATAGCGACAGTAACCGATCAGCTGTAAGTATGTTGGCTTTTTCATCGAGTAATACGACGCGGTCACCATCACCATCAAGCGCAATACCAATATCTGCTCTTTGTTCGACAATTGTTTTACGCAACTCTTTCAAATGTGCAGCATGTGAAGGGTCTGGCGCATGATCAGGGAATTCGCCATTTGGCGTCGTACGTAAGGCAATAACCTCACAGCCCATCTTTTCAAGTACCAGTTTCGCACAGTGCCCTGCCGAACCATGTAAACCATCCAGCACTACTTTTAATGGACGTTTGAGTTGAATGTCGTCAAAGATGGCTTGCTGATATTTTTTGCAAAATTCTGATTTAAATTGAGGGGTTGATAATTCTAATAATGAAATCGGATGAGTAGGAACATAAGTTTGCGCGAACTCACCTACTTGCTGAATCATTTCTGGAGATGGAGGTTCGCTTCTTAAAATCCACTTAATACCATTATCTGATTTTGGATTATGGCTAGCTGTCACCATAATTCCATTACCACCAAACTCACGTGCAATGTAATACATCATCGGAGTTGAGCAACAACCAATGTTTGTAACTGTGAGGCCCTGCTCTACTAATATCTCTTCAATTAAATGCGCATAAGCTGGGCTTGTGAGACGGGCATCATAACCAATGACCAGTTGAGTTTGTTCTGCTTGTTTATATTGTTGTGCCAATCCATAGGCAATTGAACGGACGACATCCGTAGTTAAATAAGAAAGTTTGCCTCTAATATCGTAAGCACGGAAAATATTTTTTGGGAATGAGTGTCTTACATTCATAGCGTATCTTCTATTTAAAGATCAATCTGATCTATCGCAAAAATATAGAGTATTCAAAAAGGTATTTGCTAAAAAAGTTAAAAGAGTATGAGTAAAGCGTGTTGTAATATAATTCATTGTAACATTCAAGGTATAAAAAGAAACACCTGTAAAACAGGCGTTTCTTTTCATTATTTTTTATAAGTTAATTATTGTTTACCAGTGTGACCAAAGCCACCAACACCGCGTAAAGTTTCTTCAAATTCCTCTACTTGTTCAAACTCAGCCTGAACAACTGGGACTAAAACATATTGTGCTAAACGTTCACCTGGTTCTAAACGGAATGTGGTTTGACCACGGTTCCAAACTGAAACCATCAATTCGCCTTGATAGTCTGAGTCAATTAATCCGACCAAGTTACCCAGAACAATGCCGTGTTTATGGCCTAAACCTGAACGCGGTAAAATTAAACCAGCAAAATTCACATCATGAATATAAATTGCCATACCTGTTTTAACTAATACAGTTTGGCCTGGTTCAATATCAATTGCTTCATCTAAACAGGCACGTAAATCTAAACCTGCTGATCCTGCTGTTGCATACGAAGGTAAAGGCCATTCTTTACCTAAACGTGGATCGAGCAATTTAACTTGAACTTTCATGGGATTTCCTAAAAATTAAAAAAATTAACGCTTTAATAAAGCTTTTAAATTTGCCAAATATTGTTGAGCCTGTTCTTTAGGATCAACATTTGCTGCAATTTTCTTTTTACGCCCTAACCATTCGAGTTCGTCTTGTGGAAGCTCATCAAGGAAACGGCTTGGGGGCATTTGTTTCATTTGACCACCATTTTTACGCTGTTCTGCCAAAGTTAAAGTTAAGCCTTGACGTGCACGGGTAATTCCCACGTACATAAGACGGCGTTCTTCTTCAATGGTTTCAGCTGCAATCGAGTTCTTATGCGGCAAAAGCTCTTCTTCAAGTCCCATAATATACACAAATGGGAACTCCAAACCTTTTGCTGCATGCAAAGTAAGTAGGTTTACTTTGTCAGTGTCCTCTTCTTCTTGCTGTTGTTCTAACAAATCGAGCAAGACCAGTTTTCGAATAACGCTTTCAATGTTCTTTTCATCAACATCTTCTGCACGATTAATCAGATTTTGAATACTGGTAAATAAATTCTCGATGTTATCAAGCTTACTTTTCTCTTGAGCAGGTGTTGCAGACTGCTCACGAATATAGTCGATATAACCTGCCTCATTCATCATTTGACGAACTTTAGGCACAGGCTCATCATCTTCTAGCAACTCACGCGTAAATGTCGCGATAAAGTCAGCAAACTCATGCAATTGAGTTTCTGCTTTTTTAGGAAGGACCATGCTTAAGCGTTGGTCAGAAGAAGCACCAAGTAAAGACAAATTATTTTCTTGCGCAAATAAACCTAACTTCTCAAGAGTAACTGGGCCAATTGCACGTTTAGGGGTATTAATAATACGTAAGAAAGCACTGTCATCTTCAGGGTTAATAATCAGACGCAAGTAGCTCATTACGTCTTTAATTTCTGCACGAGCGAAGAATGATGTACCACCAGAGAGCTTATACGGAATCTGCATTTGGCGAAGCTGGGTTTCTAATACACGCGCCTGAAAGTTTCCACGGTATAACACAGCGTAATCTTTCCAGTTCTTACCATTCATAAGTTTATGAGTCAGCAAGTCTTTAACTACGCGTTCAGCTTCATCGTCATCATTACGACAAGTAATAATTCTAATGACCTCGCCATGGCCTTTATCACTCCACAATTTCTTATCAAAAATATGCGGGTTATTTTGAATCACACAGTTTGCAGCTTTCAAAATACGGCTGGTCGAACGGTAATTTTGCTCAAGCTTAATAATATGTAAATTTGGAAAATCCTGTTTAAGCAAAGCCATGTTTTCAGGCTTCGCCCCTCGCCATGCATAAATCGACTGGTCATCATCACCAACGGCAGTAAACTGCCCCATTACACCAACCAATAGTTTCACTAAAATATATTGTGCAGTGTTGGTATCTTGATATTCATCGACCAATAAATAACGAACACGGTTTTGCCATTTATCACGTACCTCTGCATTTTCTTGCAGTAATCGTGTTGGCATAACAATTAGATCATCAAAGTCGACTGCATTGTAGGCACGTAAATTACGCTCATAAAGTTGGTAAAGATGGGCAAATTGAACATCTTCGGGTGTTTCACACGTCGAATGTGCTTGTTCTGGCAAAATCAGATCATTTTTCCAATCTGAGATTTTCTTCATTGCCTTGGCAATTAACTCTTTACTCTCTGCACCTGATAAATTATCGCGATGCATCAGATCCATCAAAATACGTTTACAGTCATCTGCATCCAAAATCGAAAAATTGGCTTTTAAAGGTAAATTTTTAAGTTCTAAACGTAAAAGATTTAAACCAAAAGTATGGAAAGTCGAGACTGATAAACCTTTTGCTTCTTCGCGTGATAAAAGCTTGGTTACACGCTCTTTCATTTCACGTGCAGCTTTATTGGTAAAGGTCATCGCTGTAATACGATGCGCTGGAATACGGCAATGTTGCACCAAATAGGCAATTTTACGAGTAATTACCGATGTTTTACCTGAACCAGCACCAGCAAGCACCAATAAAGGGCCTTGAGTATATTTCATGGCTTCTTCTTGCTTGTCGTTCAATTGACTGGCAGATGACATCGTGTATTACCTCTTAATTTTTCGAGCATGATTATAGTCATCTCTTTTTTAGAATCCCAATAGTAAATCTACGGATATGTATAAATGATGTCTAATAATGCAATTTATGCGCCGCAGAATGTCGTGATTATTTCTTGTACTGCACCCATAAAAAAACCACCCGAAGGTGGTTTTTGAAACAATAAATTAAATCTTATTGTTTAGCATAAATGCTGATTTCTACACGACGGTTTTGTTCACGACCAGAAGCAGTTGAGTTGTCTGCGATTGGGTTAGAAGAACCATAACCTTGTGCATCGATACGGCTTGAAGAAACGCCTTTACCAGCTAAATAGATTTTAACTGATTGAGCACGTGCTTGAGATAATGGAATATTGATAGAGTCATTACCTGTGTTATCTGTGTAACCAGTAACTAAAATCGCACTCTTGTTATCTTCAGCCAATGTTTGCGCTACTTTGTCCAAAGTTGCATAGAAGTTTGGCTTGATGTTTGATTTGTTCGTATCAAAAGTGATGCTACCAGGCATGATCAATTGAACAGAACCATCTGGGTTACGGCCTACTTCTACACCAGTACCCGCCATTTGTTCACGTAATTTTTTCTCTTTTTGGTCAAGATATAAACCACCAGCTGCACCAAGAACTGCACCGATTGCCGCAGCACGGTTGTTTTGACGGCTAGAGTTTGCACTTGATTTAGAAATACCATAACCTGCTGCTGCGCCGATTAATGTACCTAATGCGGCTTTATCGTATTCAATTCCACCAAGGTTGTTACCTGTTGTCTGACAACCAGAAAGTACTACTGCTGCCCCTACGACTGTTGAAATAACTAATGCACGCATTGCATGCCTCCTCACTTTGTGTGTTTTGTTGTCTGGATGAATAATGAAACAAAAAGGAAGTATAAAACATTGATATTTTGTTAATAATAAACAGTTTAGTTAGTTTTTTGTAATATTTTGATGCACTTTAAGACGTGCACTCATCACAATTTCTTCATTGTTGTCTAAGATACCGTTGTATTTCATTTCATGATAGTTATAGTTGAACAACTTTCTATGGATTTTGGATATTCGGGGCCATTTATATGTCAACTGCACCCAATAAGCAATCTGCGCTAAAAAAAATTACACGTGGACTCACTGTCGGTACAGTCATTACAGGTAGCACCTTTTTTCATGGACCACCTGTATTGGCTTTGGGTTTAACCAAGTTATTTAAAAAATCATCCAAAGTAGATGAAACCAACATTCAAATTACAAATAGCTGGCTCAGTGTCAACAATTGGCTCATTGACCATGTTCTACCTAATTTAAAATGGGACATTACGATCGACGAAGGTCTTGATTTAAGTATGCAAGGCCGTTACTTAATGACTTGTAACCATCAAAGTTGGGTTGATACGACTGTAAACCAGTATTTCGGCTTAACCCGTATGCCACTTACCCGTTTTTTTACCAAGTGGGAACTCATCTTTATTCCATTCGTTGGTCAAGCCTTTAAAATTTTAGGCTTCCCAATGATGAAACGTCATACCAAAGAGCAAATCGCGAAAAACCCTGAATTAAAAGACCGCGATATGATGGAAGCACGTAAAGCATGCGAACAGCTCTTAAGCCAACCTTTTACATTATTAAACTATTTGGAAGGTACACGCTTTACTCAGGAAAAACATGATCAACAAAATTCGCCATATAAACACTTACTAAAACCTAAAGCAGGTGGTTTGGCACTGGCTTTAAATATTTTAGGCGACAAAATTGATGCTTTAGTTGATATGACGATTGTTTACCCTGACGGTGTACCAGGTTATGGCGATTTCTGGTTAGGTGATGTTTCACAAATTGCGGTAAATCTTCGTAAAATTGAAATACCAGCTTGGGTACTCGGCGGTAACTACGAAGATGACCCAGTTTACCGTGAGCGTTTTCAACAATGGGTACATGAACTCTGGACTGAAAAAGATCAACTCATCGAACAAATGAAAGCTCGATATACTACTTCAACTCATTAAAAGCATTTATAGCTATGCAAAACAGTTCCAGAAAACAAGCACAATATTACCATATGGACCCAAACAGCATTTCATTTAAGCTGTTTTTGGTTTATGACATCTTTATGGTGTTTATTATTATTTTCAATCTGTTCTGTCTTGCAGCAAATTTCTTTTTAATGAGCAGTATTGGGGCATGGTTTTTCGAACATATTCACTTGCCCCAAGTACTCAGCTTTTATAAAACCTATTTACACCCATGGGTAATTACGACAGAAGCTTGGTTTATTGGCTTTTTAATTACTGAATTTTTTGTCCGTTGGGGCATTTCTATTGTTTATAAACACCATAAACGTTGGTTCTTCTTTCCATTTATTCACTGGTATGAAATTTTAGCCATCATACCGCAATTGCGTTTTTTACGTTTGTTTCGTGCCGGCATTATTGCCTATCGCTTATATGAATTAGGCTATCCGGTTATTCCTGAAAGCTGGAGAAAAAACGGTTTATTTTATTATCGTGTCGTTATGGAAGAGCTATCTGATCGCGTGGTTATTACGGTTATTGATGGCATTCGTAATGAGCTTCAAACAAGCTCAACACATAAGCAAATTATTCATGAGCTGGTTAACCATCATCGTGAACAATTTACGGTTACCCTGACCTCCATATTACAAGAATCCTTAGCTACAGCATTAAAAGAACAAAAGCCCGCAATTACAAAAGGTGTTGGACAAATTGTTGATCAAGCCATAGAAGATACGCCAGAATTAACCCAATTATTACGCTTAATTCCTTTAGTCGGAGGCCGTATTGAACAGCAAATACAAAGTATTGGTCAAAGACTTGGGGAAAATATCAGTGCAGGTTTAATTGAACCTTTAATTGAAGGGTCAAAAGAACAGCCCAATGCAACTTATCAATTAATTTCAGAAAAAATAAGTAACGTGAATATTAATAACCGTGAGCTTGAACAACTTGTAGAGTCTGTAGTATTTGAAAGTCTCGAAGCAATTCGCAAACAAGTTAAAGTCAAACAGTGGCAACAAACCCTTGCGGAGCATGATCGAATCAAAGAATAAGCATTTACTTAATTTTTTATGAAACACGCTAGAGAATTGGCACGATTTGTTCTAGCATTTGCTCTATTTACAATAAACTTAACGATATTACAGCTCGTTTTAACGCCTTGAAGGAAGACTTATGGCTGATATCCGGATTACCGGCAGAATGGTTAACTTTAGCAGGATAACCTTCGATACGAATGATCATGATGTGATCCGCCAGCAATTATCAAATATTCTAAATGAAGGTTCCTATCAGGGAACTGTCGTTATTATAGATAGTACTGTTGAGCAAGAGCTCATTGCTTTAATTCAGTTGTTAGTCAGCTTAGGTTTACAGCCTATGGCGGTTATTGACGGTATTTTAGGTGATGAAGCACGCGCCATTCAGTTCCCTGTATTACCGGCAGATCAGCCATTACAACGCATTAAAGCAACTGCGGAGCAAGTTGCAATTGTAGAGAAAGCTGCCCCTGCACAAGCTTCAACAGAAACAAAAAAACCACTAAATAATAATGCAGTTGCCCATATTACCTCTTATCATGATGAAATTTTGCGTACAGGCCAATCTCTTGTACAAGACCAAGGCGATATTATTTTAAAAGCTGGCATGAATAGTGGATCTGAAGTGATTGCTTCAGGAAATATACATATTTATGGCACGGTTCGTGGTAGAGTCATTGCTGGTGCGGGTGGGCACGCTGCTGCACGCATTTTTTGCCAATCTTTAGAGGCTGAACTCGTTTCCATTGCCGGAACATATTGTGTCGCAGATGATATCCCTAAACATGTGGTAAAAAAGCCAGTACATATTTATTTAAATGAAAAGCAAGAGCTTGAATTTGAAGCTCTAGAACTTTAGTTTATTAAGCAAATCACCAAAAAACAGCCCTTTTAAGGGTGTATGTATGACCATAATAGGAGTGGATTCGGTGGCCAAAATTGTTGTCGTAACATCAGGCAAAGGTGGTGTAGGTAAAACTACAACGAGTGCATCTTTTGCAACAGGTTTAGCCCTTCGTGGTCATAAAACTGTTGTGATTGACTTTGATGTAGGCTTACGTAACCTTGATTTAATTATGGGGTGTGAGCGTCGTGTTGTTTATGATTTCGTCAATGTAATTAATAATGAAGCACGTCTGCAACAAGCCCTTATTCGCGATAAAGATATCGAAAACCTTTACATTTTGCCGGCTTCACAAACCCGTGATAAAGATGCTTTGAGCGACGAAGGTGTTGCTCGTGTAATTGATGAGCTTTCTCAAGAATTTGATTACATTATTTGTGACTCACCTGCGGGGATCGAGCGTGGTGCGATTTTAGCAATGTACCATGCAGATGAAGCAATCATTGTGACAAACCCTGAAATTTCTTCAGTACGTGACTCTGACCGCATCATCGGAATGTTAGACAGCAAAACTAAAAAAGTTGAACACAACGAAGGACGTATACGTAAGCATTTATGTATTACACGTTTTAACCCTGAACGTGCTGACCGCCAGGAAATGCTGACGATTGATGATATTTCTAAAGATATTTTACGCGTACCGACATTAGGTGTTATTCCTGAATGTCCAAGTGTATTACAAGCATCAAACGAAGGTAAGCCAGTTATTCTGTACTCAGAAACTAAAGCTGGCCAAGCGTATGATGACTTGGTTGCTCGCTTTCTTGGCGAAGACCGCCCTTATCGACACATCACAGCTCAACCTAAAGGCTGGTTAGCACGACTATTTGGAGCGTAGATATGGCAGGATTCTGGAGTAAATTATTTAGCAGTGAAGAAAAACCATCAAGTGCTCAAACTGCCAAAGATCGTTTAAAAGTTATTGTTGCATCAGAACAAGGTTTAGGCCGTCGTTTAAGTCAAGACAAGATTGACCAAATGAAGAAAGAAATCATGCAGGTGGTCAGTCGCTATGTAAGCGGTGTAGGCGAACAGCATATCCAAATGCAAGTTCGTTCTGAAGCAAATATCGAAATGTTAGAAATGAATATCAATTTACCTGAAGAACGATAATTCTATTTCTGACTATTCAATAAATCAGAATCAAGGCAAAATAACGCAAGTTATTTTGCCTTTTTTAAAATGAGGAGATTGTCATGGCATTATCACAGCCAGCAACTTTCAATGAAGAATGGTCCGATGAGCGTGTTTTTGTCTACCTCAACCAACTTCCTCCAAATGGTGTGAATGCAGACTTTCATGTGCTCTACCATGCTTTCAAACATATGCGTCCAAATGACTATGAACGCCTTTTGACTAAATTCGTTGCAGATGGACGAGATATCAATGCAACAAATCCGGAAGGCGAACGCATCCATGACGTAATTGCTAAGTTTCCGCGTCAATCAGCGCCGTTTTTAGAAGTTTTAGCAAAATTTGCTTAAGCTTAAGAATAAAAAAAGCCTCTTTAAGAGGCTTTTTTATTGTCTGAATTTACCGGTTTCCAATCAAGAAAATACCAAACACGGTGAAAATACCACCTGAAATCCCATCAATCCATTTTGAAAAATTACGGTAAGCCACTCTGAAACTCGGTAATGAGAAAATAAAAGTCACAAAGCAGAACCATAAAATCGTTTCAACCGACACAATAATAAAAAGCAACCAATGAACTTGATCAAGCTGAGGGTTAGCTAAAAATAAAGAGAATACACTACCAAAATAAATCACGGCTTTAGGATTCGATAAATTGGTGAGTAATCCCTTCATAAAAAATAAGTAAGGTGCTTTAGGCAACTCAACAGCTGTAACCTCTTGCTGCTGATCTTTTGAAAATGCTGAACGCAACATTTGATAGCCTAACCAACATAGGTATAAACCACCTGCGATGAGTAACCCTTGCTTTAACCAAGCCATTTTCTCAAAAATAATATTTAAGCCCATCAATGCTAAAGAAGCCCAAAACATAACACCTGCTGTTATTCCTGCCACAACCAACATGGCTTCTTTACGAGAGCGGCTCACTGCGGTCTGCGATACCAGAAAAAAATCAGGCCCGGGAGTAATAAGCGCACAAAAATGAATAAAAGCTAACGTAATTAACGCGACTAACATGTTGTCCTCCTGATTTGTTTCATTGTTTTTTATTTAGAAACACACATTAGCATTTTTTACTATTTGATAAAATCTCAAACTACAACTGAATAATGATTATTTTTAACAATAAAAAAGCCTCCGAAGAGGCTTAATTTTAAATGTAGATATTAAACTAAAATATCTCGCTTACCATTGGCGCCCATAGCACTCACAATACCGTTCTCTTCCATTTGGTCGATAATACGGGCAGCACGGTTATAACCTAAGCTAAACTTACGCTGTAATGATGATGTAGATGCCTTACGAGTTTCTAGGACAAACGATACACATTGATCATAAAGTGCATCACGGTCTGAAGCACCATCACCCTCTTCAAAGCCACGCGAAGCTGGCTCTTCATCAAATGGTGTTAAGATCTCATCTACGTAGTCTGGTTCACCACGTTCACGCCATGCATCACAAATACGGTTAACTTCATCATCACTAATAAATGCACCATGTACACGTTCTGGCTCAATTTTACCTGGCCCTAAGAACAGCATATCACCATGGCCTAACAAGTCTTCTGCACCACCTGCATCCAAAATAGTACGTGAGTCAATTTTACTGTTTACACGTAAAGCTACACGCGTTGGAATATTGGCTTTAATAAGACCCGTAATAACATCTACCGATGGACGCTGAGTTGCAAGTAACAGGTGAATACCAGCAGCACGAGATTTTTGCGCCAAACGCGTAATCATTTCTTCTGCTTTCTTGCCTACCTGCATGATCATGTCGGCAAACTCATCTGCCACAATCACGATTGATGGTAATGGCGTTAAACGAGGTGCACGCTCTTGTGTCGCTGAATCACTTGGTTTCCATGTTGGATCAATCAAGTCTTCTCCATTCGCAATTGCTTCTTCAACTTTTCGGTTGTAGTCACTTAACTTACGAATTTTAAGGAACGACATAAGCTTATAACGGCGTTCCATTTCATTTACACACCAGTTTAATGCACTAACTGCATCTTTCATGTCAGTGACTACAGGCGTTAATAAATGCGGAATATCGTTATAGTTAGCCAATTCAAGCTGTTTCGGGTCAATTAAAATTAAACGTAATTGATCTGGCGTATATTTAAGTAACATCGACAAAATCATCGAGTTAACGGCAACAGATTTACCCGAGCCAGTTGTACCCGCAACTAACATATGCGGTGCTTTTGCCAAGTCTGTTAGTACCGGATTACCCGAAATATCTTTACCCATTGCCATACTAATCAGAGCACTTGGGTCACGATATGCTGGTGTTTCCAACAGCTCAATTAAACGTACCATTTCACGGGCACTATTTGGTACTTCAATACCAATATATGGTTTACCCGGAATAACCTCTACAACACGTACAGACGCCATAGACATTGAGCGCGCCAAGTCACGGGAAATATTAGTCACTTTAGATGCTTTCACACCCGGTGCTAAATCTAATTCAAAACGTGTAACAACTGGACCCGGCTGAGCTTCAACAACCTGCGCCTTCACGTTAAACTCTTGTAATTTAATCTCAAGCAATTCAGACAAACGCGAAAGCTGCTCTTCGGTAAAGTTAACTTTCTTATTTGGGTCAACCTTATCAAGTAATTCAAAGCCCGGTAATGTTGGTAAATCTAAACGCTTTTTGGCTACCTGCATTGCACGCGACATTGGTCGACCTGATGCATCTGTTAATGGCGCATCAAAATCGAATTCATCCTCAAGATTGTCTTCTGGTTTTCCAGCAGTTTCTTGCCAAGCTTCAATAAATTCTTCTTTTGAAAGCTTCTCTGCACCAATCGTAGTTTGAATAGGAGCTTTTACAAATGCTGAAGATTGCGCATAGCTACTTGCTTTGACCGATTGAGGTGCTGGGGCAATATCTTCATCAATTAATAAGTCATCAAAATCATCAAATACTTGTTCATTTGATAAGTTTTTAGGTGACTGATTTAAATTTGATACAGGTACAGATGTTTCAACTGATGAATGAGATGTTTGTGGTGCTACTGCTGGTTCAACATGATGATCTTGAACGAACGGCGTATGTACATCAGTAGCAGTTTTACTATTTGGAACTGCTGCAAGCAATTCATCAAAAATCTCATCATCATTCCAATCTAAGCCTTGATGAATATTCGATGCTTGAGGTTGTGCTTGTTTAGCCTGATAAGCCGTTTCTTGGAATTGCTCATGACTTGGATGTTCATTCGAATCATCAGCAGCTCTTAACAGTGCATCAATTTCTTGCTTATGACTTGCATCATCGCGCTGTAGGGCACGCCAAACCTCACCTGTCGCTACTAAACGCTCACTGTCTTTTTTAAGCTGTTGAGCTTGTTCAAGCGTACGCTCAAAGTTTTCTGGTTGAGGAGCTGGTTTTTCTTCAACAGTTTCAGGCTGACTTTGCTCTTTCGCTAACACATCGGCAAATAAACGCTCCGCCATTTCATCGTGTCGTGTAGAGCTAGCTTTGGCTTGAGTTTTTTCTGGCTGAACATTTAGCTCTGCTTCATCATTAACTTCAGCTTTAGGCATCTCGGCAACTTTTACCGTTGCTGTTTTATTTACAGGCTGTGTAGTTAAATCATAAGCAGATTCATTTGGCGATACATTCTTATAGAATAAATCTTGTAAATAACTCGGCATTGCTTTGAGCGTAACCCATGTTTTGCTCCACTGCACCCCAAATGCCAAAGTGAATAATACCACTCCGAAAACCAATAAAAATAAGGTCGCACCATAAATTGTTAACAGTTGAGATAAGCTCTGCCCTAATTCATAACCAATAATCCCACCTGCCGCATTATCTAAAGTATCTGCAGGTACATTCCAGTGTAAGTAAAGCAAACTAGACACAACAAGAATTAAGAAGAACTGAGCAGCATAACGGAATGGACGGTTTAGAAAACTATGCGGCCACCAGACTTGAATCGCTTCAACAAATAAGAAAATTGGAATAAGTAAACTTGCCCAACCTAAAAAGCCAAACAGCAAATCTGCAATCCATGCACCGGCAATACCACTTGCATTGGATACTTGCTGAGTATCACTTGAAATATGCATCCAGCCCGGATCAAATGGCGTATATGTTACTGTCGCCAGAAACATATAAATACCAAAAGAGACCAAGAATAATGTCATCAATAAGCGCTGTGCATAAACACTTGACACCGCAGTCATATACTGTCCTGTAACCCATTTAATTATTGGTTTAGAGATGTGAAGACCTACATTTCAGATCTTCAACGAATGAACTTTATATTATGCACCTGTTCTTACAAAAAAGGTGCATGATTCTTTACAGTTGTTGTTAACATAAGGCTCTTCTATATTGTTATATAACTTAATTCGATTGTCCTGATCAATATTATCCACATTGATTTCACGCTATTGGTCGGCAATTTCACGTATAATTTTCAAAATTCTCGAAATAAATAAGGATACCCTCAATGAGTGCTCGTCATTCTCGGTTAATTATTCTCGGTTCTGGTCCTGCGGGTTATAGTGCAGCTGTATATGCAGCACGTGCAAATCTTAAACCAACACTTATTGCTGGTTTACAACTTGGCGGCCAACTTACAACGACAACCGAAGTTGACAACTGGCCGGGCGATCCTGAAGGTTTGACTGGTCCTGCTTTAATGGACCGTATGCAAGCACATGCTGAACGCTTCGGTACTGAACTCGTCTATGACCATATTAATGAAGTGGACTTAAATGTACGTCCTTTTGTTCTTAAAGGTGATATGGATGAGTACACTTGTGATGCATTAATTATTGCAACTGGTGCGACAGCTCAATATCTTGGTTTAGAGTCTGAACAAAAGTTTATGGGCCAAGGCGTGAGCGCATGTGCAACATGTGATGGCTTCTTCTATAAAAACCAAAAAGTAATGGTTGTAGGTGGTGGTAATACTGCTGTTGAAGAAGCACTTTATTTATCAAATATTGCTGAACATGTAACGCTGGTTCATCGCCGCGATTCTTTACGCTCTGAGAAGATTTTACAAGATCACTTATTTGCTAAAGAAAAAGAAGGCAAGATCAGTATTATTTGGAATCATGAAGTTGAAGAAGTCCTTGGTGACAATACTGGCGTAACAGGTGTTCGCTTAAAATCTACAAAAGATGAAAGCAAACAAGATGTACAAGTTCAAGGCTTATTCGTTGCCATTGGTCATAAGCCAAACACTGGAATGTTTGAAGGCCAGTTGAACTTACGTGATGGCTATATTCAAGTACAAAGCGGTACTTCAGGTAATGCAACAGCAACTTCTGTAGCAGGTGTTTTCGCTGCGGGTGATGTTGCTGACAGCATCTACCGTCAAGCCATTACTTCAGCTGGTTCAGGCTGTATGGCAGCATTAGATGCAGAAAAATATCTAGATAATCTTTAAGTTTAGATATTTCAAACAGCCGTTATAAAACGGCTGTTTTTTTATCATTTATAATAATTGCTGGCTGCCTCAAATTAATTTTTATAGCATACCCCTTAAGCACACATTATTTTAGTTTTATGAACATACTACCTCTATCTCAATATATTTTTCCAGATCCAGAGGAAGCCGATCCAGATGGTCATGGTTTAATTTGCATTGGTGCTGACCTCTCCCCTTCTACTCTCTATGAAGCATATACTCACGGACTCTTTCCTTGGTTTAATGAAGATGAACCTATTTGTTGGTGGAGTCCTGAACCACGCTGTGTGATTTACCCTCAAAACTATAAACCAAGTAAATCGCTCATTCGAAATATGAAAAAACATGATTACACCATTACGGCAAACCGTGCTTTTGAACAAGTCATTCGTTCATGTTCACTACCTCGAAGTTATGCTAACGAAACCTGGATTAGCGAAGATATTATTCAAGGTTACTGCGCGTTGTTTAATTCAGGTTATGGCTACAGCATAGAAGTTTGGCAAGACAAACAGCTGGTAGGCGGTTTATATGGAGTTACGATTGGTAAGGGTTGTTTTGGCGAGTCTATGTTTAGTACTCAAACCGATGTTTCTAAAATGGCTTTTTATACTTTAATGTTAATCGGTCAAGAAAATCGGCTTCCTTGGGTCGACTGCCAACTGGTAAATAGTCATTTAATTAGCTTGGGGGCTTGTACACTTTCTCGGCAGGAATATCTTAAATCGTTACAAGATGTAATTATTCACCCCTCTATCAATTGGAAAAAGTATCAAGAACGTGTATTTTCAAGTAAAACAATAGCATTAAATGCAAAATTAATGGAATGACAACAGGAGGGACCAATCATGAAATCATATCACCCGAAGTCCCTTTTAAATGATCTGCAATACTATATTACTCCACCTCACGATTGCAGCTATTTAGAAAATAAGTCAGCACGTATGGTCTTTTTAGACCCGATTCACCGAATTGATGTGGTGACTCTTTCAGAGTTATCGCGATTAGGTTTTCGTCGTAGTGGTGACTTTGTATATCGACCTGAATGTCATTTATGCAGACAGTGTTTGTCTTGTCGTGTTCCAGTTGCCGACTTCCAAATGAACAGTATGCAAAAAAAAGCATGGAAGCGGAATCAAGACCTTACCATGACTGTTCTGCCAACACGGCAAGCTGCACAAATTCATTATGATTTATATGAACGTTACATTAACGAGCGCCATGCCGATGGTGATATGTTTCCGCCAAGTTTAGATCAATTTGAAAAATTCCTAGTTCATAGTTGTACAGATAGTTTCTTCTTAGAGCTATGGAAAGACAATCGTCTTATTAGCGTTTCTACATGTGATTTAATGGATGATGGATTATCTGCGGTCTATACATTTTTCGACCCAGACGAGCACCGCAGATCTTTAGGTGTTTATTCAATTTTGAATCAGATCGAATATGTAAAATCACTTGGTTTAGAATATCTTTATTTAGGCTATTGGGTACCTCACTCAGCCAAAATGAATTATAAATCTCAATATACTCCACTAGAACTTTTATTAGATGGGCAATGGCGCCGCTTAAATAGATCATTATCGCCAGAGGAGATTAATCAGTTAGGTAACTCTCTCATGACAACGTTACCTTCTGAATGGAATAATTTAATTATTAAATAATGTGATTTTGTCTTGTTGTTAAAACAACAAGACAGCCATTTTAGAATAAAGACGCAAAATCGTCGGTACAGCTTTTTACCATAATAACGGCATTTTCACGCCCACCCTCTTGAGTTGGGTAATAATTGCGACGCACATCAATTTGATGAAAACCTGTTTTTTCGTATAAACCAATGGCTGCTTTATTACTTTCACGAACCTCTAGAAAAATTTGTACAGGTTGATTTTCTAACCGCTCAATCGAGGTTTCCAACAATTGATATCCTAAACCTTTACCTTGCATTTGAGGATCAATTGCCATAAGCAATAAGTTCGCTTCATCTAACACAGGTTGTAAAATACAAAAACCGACGACCTTATTATTTAACTCAATTACCGTACACTGATAAGAGTTCACAGATTCTAGAAATTGCTGCCTAGACCATGGGTGTGTTTGAACAAGCTTCTCAATTTGGGCAACACTATCAATATCGGAGGCTTGCATAGTACGGATCATGAGTTTCAGCACATTTTTAGATTTCAAAGTAAACGTATTATAGAAACTTAAATAGAAAAAACGAGTAAAAAAAAGAGCAATTAAATTGCTCTTTTTCCGGACAGTTTTTTAAAGCCCTAACTTTTCACGCCAAGTGGCTAATAAAGCTGTCGTATCTGAATCATTTGGATGGAATTTTGGTCTTAAGAAATCAAGTAACTCAGGAATTTGACGGGTCATAAAACCTTTACGACCATACATAAACTTAAGCATGTATTTGGTGTCTTTCCAAGTTAGCTTGTCATCAGTCTTAAGCAACTTAGCAGTAAAATAAGATTGAGTTGCGAAGATTAAAGCCATTGCAATAATTAAAGCAGTTGAGCGCATAAAATAAGCTTTTGGCCCTTGCCCATACATACTTGTATACACATCAAATGCCACAGCTTTATGTTCATTTTCTTCTACCGCGTGCCACATCCATAAGTGATACATGGTGTCATCTTGGAACATGGCTTGAATTTCAGGATTTTGTAAAAGTTCAGCTGCAATCGTCGATGTAAAATGTTCTAAAGCGCAAGTACCGGTTAAATCAATCATCTCTTTAGTATAACCAAAAGGTTTCATTAACTTGGTTACAACTGCTGTCCCCATTTTAATGACTGTACCTGTTTGCTTTTCCATTTTGCGAACATCATATCCATATGCTTGCGCAGAAGCATTAAAAGCTAAATGCTCTTTAGAATGCATAGCTTCCTGACCAATAAAAGCACTTATTTCTTTTTGAAGAGCTGGGTCAGCTAATTTAGGATCATTTCGCACTGCACGCGTACTATTTACAAAGAACTGCTCGCCTTCAGGAAAAAGAGCCGATAATGCTGTCATAAAGTGAGTCAATCCTGCATCGTAATTTGCCCAATAGCGTGGGACTTGAGCAAATTCAAAGTCCATACGACGTACAGGGAAGCTTGCTCCAGCACGATTAGAAATATTTACTTTAGCATTCATGTCAGACTCCTTTAAGTGAACCATCAATTCACTTATATCCTTATTTATTTTCTTAATATTTATAATAATACGCCTTTAAAAGCGCTATTTAAGTGCAGATGAGGACAGCAAATTATCAGATGAGGTCATTACCAGCCCCTTTCTGGAGCAAAATGAATACCTATCATTTTTAAAAATGAGCAGTAATTTCAAGACAACAAAAAAGGACTGCTAACAGTCCTTTTCACTTTGTTTTTCACTTAAAGTCCAAGTTTAGCTTTCCATGTTTTTAATAGACCCACTGTGTCTAAATCATTAGGATGAAAGCCTGGTTTAAAATAAGCCAACATCTCTTTAGCCATACCCGTAATAATACCTTTCGATGGGCTATAACCATATTTATAAATCACAGACAATTCGTCTAAGTTTAATTTTTTATCTTGTCTTAAAAGACGTAGCACAAACGAAGATTGAATTGCGAAAATAAGCGCCATCGCAAATACAAGTGAGCTTGTACGTAATGCATAAGCTTTAACCCCTTTACCGAATACACCCTCGTACACATCAAAAGCAACGGCTTTATGCTCATTTTCTTCTATTGCATGCCAATACCACATGGTTGACATTGTTTTATCTGTCATAAGCTCTTGAATATGGGTATTAACTAAAAGCTGAGATGCAATCGTTGCAGTAAAATGCTCAAGAGCCGTAGTCGCGGTTAAATCTACCATTTCTTGCGTCATACCAAATGGTTTTACGATCTTTGCAAAAGTCTTACGCGCAGTCTGAATAGCTGTATCAGTAAATTTTTCCAACGTCTCTACATCATGACCAAACTTTTGTGCAGATGCATTAAAGTTCACATGCTCTTGGGTATGCATCGCCTCTTGACCAATGAACGCACTAATTTCTTTTTGTAGCTCTTCATTGTCTTTAATTGCTGGGTGATAACGCACCGCACGTACACTATCAATAAAGAATTTTTCACCAGCAGGAAATAGCGCCGATAATGCTGTCATAAAATGCGTAAGCCCAGCAGAACCATCCATCCAGTATTCTGGTACATTATTAAAGTCAAAGTTCATACGACGTACAGGAAAGCTTGCTCCGGCACGATTCGTAATATTTACTTTAGCGTTCATAGTGAAAGCTCCTTGCTAGTAACCGTAGTTACTTAAACTTTATTGTTCGTTTTCTTGATTCTTATCATACAAACTTAATAAAAAGGCTTAAGTGCAAATAGGGACATTGAAGTATCAGTTAAGGCCAGCTTTCTATTGAATTGTCGAACAATTAAGCATAAAAAAAGCGCCCCAAAAGGAGCGCTTTTTTCACTGAAAAGTGATTATGCAGTTACTTTCGCAACAACACCAGCACCTACAGTACGACCACCTTCACGGATCGCAAAACGTAGACCTGGGTCCATTGCGATTGGGTGGATTAATTCTACTGACATTTCAACGTTGTCGCCTGGCATTACCATTTCAACGCCTTCTTTCAACTGGATCGCACCAGTTACGTCAGTTGTACGGAAGTAGAACTGTGGACGGTAACCATTTAAGAATGGAGTGTGACGACCACCTTCTTCTTTAGAAAGTACGTATACTTCTGCGTCGAATTTAGTGTGCGGCTTGATTGTACCTGGTTTAGCAAGTACTTGACCACGTTGTACGTCTTCACGCTTAGTACCACGAAGTAATACACCACAGTTCTCGCCTGCACGGCCTTCGTCAAGAAGTTTACGGAACATTTCTACGCCAGTTACAGTTGTTTTAACTGTATCTTTAATACCAACGATCTCTACTTCTTCACCAACTTTAACGATACCAGATTCTACACGGCCTGTTACTACTGTACCACGACCAGAAATTGAGAATACGTCTTCGATTGGCATTAAGAATGCTTTGTCGATAGCACGTTCTGGTTCTGGGATGTAAGAGTCAAGAGCTGCTACAAGAGCAAGAACTGATTCTTCACCGTAAGGACCTGCTTCACCGTTAAGAGCAGCAAGAGCTGAACCACGGATTACTGGAGTGTCATCACCTGGGAAGTCGTAAGTAGAAAGAAGTTCACGAACTTCCATTTCTACTAATTCAAGTAATTCTTCGTCGTCAACAAGGTCGCATTTGTT
>NZ_JEXX01000005.1:0-207191 GCF_000582055.1 Acinetobacter sp. 766875
CCTGCCATAAATGCTAAAGCTTGATCTGAATCACTTAAAGATTCACGACCAGCAGATAAACGAATATAACTATGCGGCATAACAATACGTGCTACCGCAATGGTGCGGATCCATTCAATAACATCTAGTTTTTCAACATCAGCTAGAGGTGTACCTTCAATTGGTACAAGCATGTTAATTGGCACAGATTCTGGGTGAATAGGTAAGGTTGCTAACTCGTGTAATAAACCGATTCGATCTTCACGGCTTTCACCCAAACCAACAATACCACCACTACATACTTTCATACCTGCTTGGCGTACATAATCCAAAGTATTCAAACGGTCATCAAAAGTACGTGTGCTAATAATGTGAGAATAGTACTCACGAGAGGTATCTAGGTTATGGTTGTAATAATCTAAACCAGCATCTTTTAGGCGTTCTGCTTGTGATTGGTTAAGCATACCTAATGTCATACAGGTTTCCATACCTAATGCTTTAACTTCACGTACCATTTCTAAAACATATGGCATATCGCGTTCATGTGGGTTACGCCAAGCAGCACCCATACAAAAACGAGATGAACCTGAATCTTTTGCAGCTTTTGCTTCGCTAATTACTTTTTCAACAGCAATACGTTTTTCTGCTTCTAATTTTGAATCGTAATGTGCAGATTGAGAGCAATATTTGCAATCTTCAGGACATTTACCCGTTTTAATCGATAAAAGGGTGCTGACCTGAATTGTATTGGCAGTGAAGTGCTCACGGTGTACTTGCTGAGCCTTAAAAACTAAATCCAAAAAAGGTTGTTCATATAGAGCTTGGATTTCTTCACGAGTCCAATCATTACGTAGAGTCATTGTCATATCCATGATGATGGCATTAATTCACTGTACATAATCATACAGAATTCGTATTAAAGCTATAGGGCAAAAAACATCATTTTTTTAATTTGATAGCTGAAGTTGATTAAGTTGCTGTTCAATTGCCCAATCAATATGCACATTGACGATTTCGTCATGTAAATTTTTGCCTTTGTGTAGCTGATCTACAATTTCTTTTGAGTACGGTGCATTGCCTAAACCGATAGCAATATTGCGCTTAAATGACTGATAACCTGTGCGTCGTATTGGACTACCTTCTGTATTGGCTAAAAAAGTAGCTTCATCCCACTGCCAGATATCAAGCAGACTAATATTATCTAAACCATGTCTAGGGTTAAAGTCAGTAATAGAAGCTGTCTTAGCAAAGCTATTCCACGGGCAAATTAATTGACAGTCATCACAACCAAATATTCGGTTACCAATACCTGCACGTAATTCTTCATCAATAATTCCCTTATATTCGATTGTTAAATAAGCAATACAGCGTCTAGCATCTAACATATAAGGTTCAACAATCGCTTGTGTCGGGCAAATATCAATACACGCACTACACGAACCACAGTGAGATGTTGCAGGTTCATCAAAAGGTAAGTCGAGTGATGTAAATAGTTCACCTAAAACAAAGAAAGAACCTGACTTTTTATGAATGAGCAAAGTATGTTTACCTGTCCAGCCCATTCCAGCACTTTCAGCTAATGATTTCTCAAATATAGGCGCCGAGTCTGCAAAAGGGCGAGATTCAAAATCTCCCACTTTTTCACGGATACGTGTAGCTAATGTTTTTAATCTGCCTCGCATCACCTTATGGTAATCACGACCACGAGCATAACGGGCGATAATCGCAGAGTTGGGTTCAAAAGGTACATATCTTGGCTTTGGTGATTCCACCAAATAATTCATACGCACGCAAATAATACTTTTTGTGCCGGGAACTAATAGAGTCGGATCAGCCCGCTTTTCCAAATTTTCTTCTAGGTATGTCATATCTGCATGATAACCACGTTCAAGGTACTCTAAAAAACGTGGCATTTGCTCTTGAGCATCTGGTTTTGCAATGACACAATCAGCAAAACCCAAGTCTAATGCTTGAGCTTTGATCCATGCTTTTAATTCATGTGGATCAATTTGTTGCACTGCAATGCGTGATGTGTTGGAAGATGTCATAAAACCGAAAAATGCAAGAGGATAAGAATATGCAGGCAGTAGTTTACCATAGCCAAGATATCCAGGCATGGGAGCAACGTTGGTTTGCTGCGCAAAACTCATCATTAGGCTTAATGCAACAAGCAGCTTGGTCAATCACTCAACAACTCATTGTACTTTTTCAAAACCAAGATATTAAGTATATTGCTGTTTGGTGTGGACAAGGTAATAACGCTGGTGATGGCTACTTTATAGCAAGTTATCTCAAGGAAGCAGGGTTATATGTTGAAATATTTGCGGCCGAATTGGGCGAGTCAGCCGATTTACACCATGCTGTCCATTTTGCTAAGGCAAATCATGTCCAAATACATCAAGGTTTTGAGGTACACAGAACATTTGATTGTCATATTGATGCGTTATTTGGGATTGGTTTAAATCGAAAGTTAAATGATTATTGGCAACATTCTATTCAACAATTTAACGAGCAAGCTGGGTTAAAAATTTCAATTGATATACCAAGTGGCTTACATGCAAATACAGGACGAGTCTTACCTTGTGCTGTAAGGGTTGATCATACATTTACTGTTTTAGGGCTTAAAGCTGGATTATTTACAGGCCAAGGTAAAGAGTATGCGGGGCAAATTCATTTAATTAATTTAATTCCAGTAGACCAAGACCTGAAACCTCTTGCTTACCTGACGCCAACACATATCAGACTTCCTAAACGTTTGGCTTTTGGTCATAAGGGAAGTTATGGACATGTTTTGGTGATAGGTGGTCATGAGCAAATGGGCGGGGCTGTCATTATGGCTGCTGAAGCTGCCTTTCATGCAGGAGCAGGCAAAGTTACGGTAGTTTGTCACCGAAACCATCATCAGGCTATTTTGTCGAGAGCTCCTAATATTATGCTTCGTGACATTAATAATTTCGATGAAAACAGTATTAAAGAGATTTTATCTCAGGTTGATGCAGTATGTTTTGGCATGGGCTTAGGGCGTGATGAATGGGCACAGCAAATCTATCAACAGTGGTTCGATTATTTAAATCATGACTCACATTTGGAAGTTGTATTAGATGCAGATGCACTATGGTTTCTTGCCAAACAACCTAAAAAATTGGGTGCACATATTTATGCAACTCCACATCCCGGAGAAGCCGCTACTTTATTGGATTGTTCTACAGCGAAAATTGAAAATGACCGAATTGCTGCTATTTATGCGTTGCAACAAAAATATGCGGCTCAATGGGTGCTGAAAGGTGCGGGCAGCTTAATTTTAGAGAATAAGTTATATATTTGTACCCAAGGTAATGCTGGTATGGGAACGGGCGGCATGGGAGACATATTAGCGGGTATGATCGCAAGCTTAAAAGCCCAGTTCCACAAAGGTATTGCATTACATGAGATTGTAACTCTTCATGCTCAGGCAGGGGACCAACTGGCAAAAAACGGAATACGTGGTTTACAAGCTTATGAAATGAATCAGGCAATTACTCGAGTAGTAAATAATCAATAAAGCTTTAACGTCTACGGCTACTCGAACGGCTGCGTCCACGTGCCATACCACCTAAAGCATTCAAGACAGAAAGTTTACTCATACTTCCTGAAGCATGGGCATGGCAAATCGCAGCAGCAAGAGCATCGGCTGCATCGGCTTGAGGTTTAATAGTTAGGTTGAGTAAACGCATGACCATCATTTGTACTTGCTCTTTATCGGCAGCACCATAACCCACTACGGATTGTTTTATTTGTCGGGCTGTATATTCTGCAACTTGTAAATCTAAATTAACTAAGGCGGCTATTGCAGCTCCTCGGGCTTGCCCTAGTTTTAAAGCAGAGTCCGGATTTTGTGCCATAAAAACTTGTTCAACCGCAGCTTCAGTTGGGCCATGAAATTTTACAATTCGCTCAACACCAGCAAAGATACGTTTTAAGCGCTCAGGCATTTCTTGAGTTTCTGTTCGGATTGTACCAGCATCGACAAAACGCAGTTTACTACCATCTTTTTCAATGATTCCATAACCTGTTAAGCGTGAACCTGGGTCAATTCCAATAATCAATGCCATGTGTAGACTTACATAAATAGTTTAGAGAGTATTGTTGCATAGCCAAAAAGGTTCTGCATAAGTAATTTAACCAATGCTGATATAAACGGTTATTTTTCGATTTCTAACTCTACTGATGTATATTTTGTTAGGTACTTTTTGGACCTTAATCGTAATTGGTCTAAGATCACTTGATGTAATTCTAGTTTAATGGAATACTTATCTATAAATATGGAATTGGGTCTGGTCGATGGATGATATCAACATCAGGATTGCACATCGAATAAGGGAGCTGCGTTTAGCACGTGGATATACTTTGGATGTGCTAGCTGCCCGATGCCAAGTTAGCCGTTCAGCTATTTCTTTAATTGAAAGAGGGGAAGCGAGTCCAACGGCAGTTGTTCTTGAAAAACTAGCCAATGGTCTAGAAGTACCTTTAACTAAAATTTTTACGAACGAAACAACTAGTCCATCTCCTCAACCATTTATTCGCAGAAATGAACAAGTTGAGTGGCAAGATCCGGAAACTGGATATGTTCGCCGTACTGTCTCACCACCAAATTTAAAACTACCATTTCAAATTGTTGAAATTGAATTCCCTCCTCATGCTCGAATTACGTATGAAATTAGTGAAAGCTCTAAAGTAGTACAACAGCAACTTTGGGTAGTTGAAGGGCAAATTGATATTCAACTGGGCAAAAACTCTTATGCATTGGGCGAAGGGGATTGCTTAGCTATGCAATTAGATCAACCCGTCATATATAGCAATAATTCATCACAAGTCGCTCGCTATATTTTAGTCGTCTCTAATCAACTCGTGTCTGCTCTTAAGGAATCTTCATGAACTATTCCCTTGATTCTAATTTTCGTTTAATTGATTGTAATGAAGCAGAACATGCGGCAGCTATATTAGAGATTTTAAATGAGGCAATTGTTAATTCTACAGCATTGTATGACTATGTACCGCGTTCGCTTGATTCAATGAAAACTTGGTTTTCGGTAAAAACCAGAAATAGTTTTCCTGTAATCGGGGCTGTAGATGAGTCAGGTAAGTTATTAGGATTTGCTAGTTGGGGAGCTTTCAGAGCTTTTCCGGCTTATAAGTATACGGTTGAGCATAGTATCTATATTCATCATGAACATCGGGGCTGTGGTTTAAGTAAAGTTTTAATGCAAGCGTTAATTCAGCGGGCTCAAGAGGCTCAGATTCATGTATTGATTGGTTGTATTGATGCGACAAATCAAGCCAGTATTGGGCTCCACGAAAAACTCGGTTTCACACATGCAGGTACTTTTAAACAGGTAGGCTTTAAATTTGGACAATGGTTAGATGCTGCATTTTATCAGCTAATTTTAAATACACCATTTGAACCAGTGGATGGGTAAATTATTGAATTTTTGGGTAGACAATGACTCAGTTCAAAGTAAGAAAATTTGAACTGAGTCATAGCATGGATTTATAAAATACCTAATAGTTCTAATCTCTTTTCATGTAAAATCACTTATTTCATATAATAAAAGAGCTCAATTTAGGAAAAAATTGCAATCTTGTAGAAAAAACACTTGATAAAGTTGTTATAGCACTCATTAATAATAAAGTATGGCTATTTTATTAATTTAAATCAGTCTTATTGATAGTATTGCAGCATTTGGGTTTAGCCATGTTTTTAGGTTAAAAGAAAACATTGCCTAAGCTTCACTACAAGCTCTTTAATCCGTATTTTAACTGAAAATGGTTCATGGATTAGATAGCTAAAACTGCAATGAATTTTCTTTTTGAGATAGATAAAGTTTTACATGAATTTACTTCTTATTGTGGTTCTGGGCGCGATTGTTGAAATTGCCGTATGGATTGGCGTAGCACAGTTCATCAGTGGATGGTATGTGTTTTTCTGGTTCATTATTGCTTTCTTTATTGGTCTTACGCTTATTCGCAAAAGTACGGCTGGTATTATGCCGCAATTACAACAAATGCAGATGACCGGGCAATTAGGCAGTGATCCGACAGTAACTAAAAAACTAGCATATGCTTTTGCAGGTTTTTTATTGATGGTGCCTGGTCTGGTATCTGATGTGTTAGCGCTTTTAATTCTAATTCCAGGCGTGCAAACTGCGTTTCGTAATATCGCAATGAGAACACTTGCAAAGCGTCAGCAAGCAATGATGGAAAAAATGATGGGTGGCATGGGCGGAGCAGGTGCTGGTCAAAACCCATTTGCTGATTTAATGCGTCAAATGCAGGATATGCAGAACTCACAAGGTGGCAATCAATACCGTGGTGACTCCAGCATTATCGATGGCGAAGCGAGAGAAGTTACCCCAGACCATAAGAAAATTGAACATAAAAATAAGGATTGATTAATTCCTTATATAAAAATAAAAGGCCTAAATCTTAAATGATTAGGCCTTTTTTAATATTCTATCGATTATTAATTTGAACAATCAGCATTATCTGTTCCAGCTTGAGCTATTACAGTTGAATTTTCTTCTGACTTCGTCTGAGGTTGATACTTGTTTGAAGGTAGAGCTGTCTGCTTGTTTTCAGATTGTTGATATTTCCGGCTTCTATTGGCTCTTTCACGAAAGCCACCTTTATTAATGAGCTGGGTGTGTGACATGGATTGGCCTAGAAAATGAACTATTCATGTATTTTAACAAATTCAGCAAAATATCAAAATAAGAAAAATAGTACAGAAAAAATAATATTTAATTTATCTCCTTGTATAAACTAAATTTTTTAAAAATGAACGCATTGTTCATTCAGATTGAATTCTCTTTTCATTTCACATAGGATAAATATAAAGGATGTATAAATTAAAAATTGTAGCAAACCTATTAAAACAACAACGGTTGAAGTGAGGGAAGGAGGGTTACCTATGATATATCAATATCATTGTGCGTGTTGTGACAAAGTTGTGGCATCAACTGACAAATCATGTCCATATTGTGGTTCACATCATATTCGTAGTCCTTATGGGTTATGGATGTTTTGTGTGATGGCTTGTTTGGCAGTAGTTGTTGTATTCAAAGTTGTCCATATTTATATTCAAAATCATCAGGATACACCTACTCAATCGACTTTATTAGATGTACTAAATGAAGGTGATAAAACTACGAAACAGTAGTAGTGCTTAATTTGCTACATACTTTTAAATAATGTGTGTTGGAAAGTTTATTGCTTAATTTTAACAAAATATAAAAAATAATAAAAAAAGCCCGCATTAAGCGGGCTTTTAATATATAGGGCTTAAAGGCCCGCCGCATCTTTAAGTACTTCAACTTTGTCAGTTTTTTCCCATGTGAATGCAGAATCTGAACCTTCACGACCAAAATGACCGTAAGCAGCTGTCTGTTTATACATTGGTTGAATCAAGTTAAGCATACGAGTAATACCAAATGGACGTAAATCAAAATGCTCACGTACTAATTGGATAATTAACTCATCAGAAACTTTTGCAGTACCAAAAGTATTGATTGAAATAGAAGTTGGTTCTGCAACACCAATTGCATAACTCACCTGAATTTCACATTTGTCAGCAAGTCCAGCCGCAACAATATTTTTAGCAACATAACGACCAGCGTATGCAGCTGAACGGTCTACTTTAGATGGATCTTTACCAGAGAATGCCCCCCCGCCGTGACGAGCCATACCACCATAAGTATCAACAATGATTTTACGACCTGTTAAACCACAGTCGCCTACAGGGCCACCGATAACAAACATACCAGTCGGGTTAATATGGAATTTAGTGGCTGCATGGAACATTTCAGCAGGGATGATCGGTTTGATAATTTCTTCAATTACAGCTTCTTTAAGCTGAGTTTGAGTAATTTCAGGATCATGTTGAGTAGAAAGTACTACTGCGTCTAAACGTACAGGCTTGCCATTTTCATACGCAAAAGTAACCTGACTTTTTGCATCAGGACGTAACCATGGTAATGCACCTGAACGACGAAGCTCAGCTTGACGCTCCATTAAACGGTGAGCATAAGAAATAGGAGCTGGCATAAGCACATCAGTTTCACGACTTGCATAACCAAACATTAAACCTTGGTCACCAGCACCTTGATCTTCAGGTTTTTGGCGATCCACACCTTGTGCAATCTCAGGTGATTGTTTACCAATCATGTTGATTACGGCACAAGTTGATCCATCAAAGCCTAGATCTGAATGGTGATAACCGATACCGTTAACAGTTTGGCGAACTACAGCTTCTACATCAATATTCGCAGTTGTTGTGATTTCACCTGCAAGTACAACAGCGCCTGTTTTTACCAGTGTTTCACAAGCAACACGTGCGTATGGGTCTTCTTTTAAGATTGCATCCAAAATAGCGTCGCTAATTTGGTCGGCCATTTTATCGGGATGACCTTCGCTTACAGATTCCGAGGTAAAAACAGCGTACTCGCGCATGAAAGTCCTATCTTGGTTATTTCAAAAAGACATAATATGTTACATCGACTTGAGCTTGAGGACCAGTTCATACTGACTAAAAAGCATGAATTTCTTTCATTTCTACTATGTTTTAATTGATAAGTGTATCAGGGAAATTGATATAGCTAGATGAAAATTAATTATTTTTATATAAAAAATTTAAAAAAATGTCTAAATTTTAAACATTTGATTTTGTTAAATATTAACCAAAAATTTTAGACTATGAAGCGAAAGACTATAATTAAAGAGAATAAATATAACTTTATATGCTGATCAAAGGGGGATATCTCGACAAATGTTGAGGATAGAAGTACCCGTAAATAGTATTGTTTTACACAGCTTAAGAATCTAAATGTTTTTTGAGTAACCAAGAAAAGGTTAAAAATAAAGAAATATACCGTGTTGGGGTTTACCCCTAGGCGTTTTTTTAAGACAATATAGCGGCATTGAATGGTTATTCATCATCTTCTTTTCATCAATCTATTAAAATTGGATTCTGATCTATGACGACCCCTTTAAACGAACGTCGTATTGCAAACGCAATTCGTGTATTGGCAATGGATGCTGTGCAACAGGCAAACTCAGGGCATCCAGGTGCTCCAATGGGGATGGCAGATATTGCTGATGTCGTCTGGCGCGAGTTTTTAAATCACAACCCAACTAATCCACAATGGGCAAACCGTGACCGTTTTGTTTTGTCAAATGGTCATGGTTCAATGTTGCAATATGCTTTGCTTCATTTAACAGGTTATGATCTTTCAATTGAAGATTTAAAACAATTCCGTCAATTGCATTCAAAAACTCCTGGTCACCCTGAATATGGTTATGCACCAGGGATTGAAACAACGACTGGTCCTTTAGGTCAAGGTATTGCAAACGCCGTTGGTTTTGCATTGGCTGAAAAAACTTTAGCTGCTCAATTCAATAAAGATGATTTAAAAGTAGTTGATCACTTCACTTATTGTTTCTTGGGTGACGGCTGTTTGATGGAAGGTATTTCTCACGAAGTATGTTCATTGGCAGGTACTTTACAGCTTGGTAAATTGATTGCTTATTATGATGACAACGGCATTTCGATTGATGGTGAAGTAGAAGGCTGGTTTAGTGATGATACTGAAGAGCGTTTTAAAGCTTATGGCTGGCAAGTTCTTCGTGTAGATGGCCATGATGCTGATGCTATTCGTCAAGCAACAGTTGAAGCTAAAGCTGAAACTCAAAAACCAACGATTATTATTTGTAAAACAATTATTGGTTTAGGTTCTCCAAACAAACAAGGCAAAGAAGATTGTCACGGTGCGCCATTAGGTAAAGATGAAATTACCTTAACTCGTGAAGCTTTAGGTTGGACTGAAGAAGCATTTGTTATTCCTGCTGATGTATATGCTGCATGGGATGCTAAAGCAAAAGGTAATGAAGCTGAAGCAGCTTGGAATGAAGTATTTGCTCAATACCAAGCAAAATATCCTACAGAAGCAGCTGAGTTACTTCGTCGTATTAACGGTGATTTACCAGCAGAGTTTTCAGCTCAAGCAGATGCGTTTATTCGTGAGACAAATGCTAAAGCTGAAACTGTAGCAACTCGTAAAGCAAGTCAAAACACATTACAAGCATTTGGTCCTTTATTACCTGAATTATTAGGTGGTTCTGCGGACTTGGCTGGTTCTAACTTAACACTTTGGAAAGGTTGCCAAGGTGTTCAAGAAAACCCAGCGGGTAACTACGTGTACTATGGTGTACGTGAGTTTGGTATGACTGCAATTGCAAATGGTGTTGCATTACATGGCGGTTTCATTCCTTACGTGGCAACATTCTTAATGTTTATGGAATATGCACGTAACGCAGTGCGTATGTCTGCATTGATGAAACAACGTGTAATTCATGTTTATACACATGACTCAATTGGTTTAGGTGAAGATGGTCCAACACACCAACCAATTGAACAAATTGCTTCTTTACGTGGTACACCAAACTTAAATACTTGGCGTCCTGCTGATACTGTTGAAACAGCAATTGCATGGAAATCTGCTTTAGAGCGTAAAGATGGCCCTACAGCACTTATTTTCTCTCGTCAAAACTTGCCATTCCAAACGCGTACTGAAGAACAAATTCAGAATGCAGCAAAAGGTGGTTATGTTCTTGCTCAAGAGAAAGGCGAGTTGAAAGCAATTATTATTGCTACTGGTTCTGAAGTTTCTTTAGCAATGGAAGCTTATGCTCAGCTTGAAGGTGTTCGAGTTGTTTCAATGCCATGTGCTGAAGAGTTCATGAAACAAGATGCTGCATACCGTGAAGCTGTATTGCCAGCTCATATCCGTGCACGTGTTGCGGTTGAAGCAGCTCATGTTGACTACTGGTGGAAGTTTGTTGGTCTTGATGGCAAAGTAATTGGTATGTCAACTTATGGTGAGTCAGCACCAGCGAAAGACTTGTTCCAATTCTTTGGTATTACAACTGAAGCTGTAGTAGCTGCAGTAAAAGAATTGACTGCTTAATCTAATTAAGTAGTATAAAAAAAGCGCTCTGATTGGGGCGCTTTTTTTATAAATTTTTTAAATATTAAGCTCAGTTTGAATTGAAATATTAGAAGTTAAAAGCTTATGAATTGGGCAGCTTTCAGCAACTTTTAAAAGTCGTTTATGTTGATCTTCAGTAAATTCACCCTTTAGCGTAATTTTACGTTCAATGTTATTTTGACCAGCTTCCGGATCACCATTTGGATTTAAAGCTAAATCGACTTGTACATGCTCAAGCTTAATTCCTTTGTGATTTGCATACATTTCTAGTGTAATTGTAGTGCACGCGCCTAAAGCTGATAGTAAAAGCTGAACTGGATTTGGAGCTGTATCTTGTCCACCTTTATCAGTTGGTTCGTCTGCAAACCATTGATGACCTGACGGATCGGTAAGTGTTACTCGGTACGGAGTAGAAGTGCTTTGTGCTTGAACAGTGTTAGCCATGTTTTACCTTGTTATTTATCAATAAAATCGAAGTAAAAACCAATAAATCTGAAGGTTTCGGATAGAAAAATATCTATACTTTATAATATGGGTTTTGAATAACAACTGTAACGCTTTTATTGTTGCATGGATGAAACATATCGTTTTATAAAGAATAGTGAATTAAATTACTTGATGTATACACTAACGACTATATCAATAAAGGATACGAAAAATGCATCTTAAAACATTAAGCTTCGGTTTAGCAGCAGCGTTGGCAAGTACAGTTACTTTAGCTGCACCAGTGGATTATAAAATTGACCCAACACATACAGCGACTGTTTTCTCATGGAATCACTTTGGTTTTTCAACCCCAAGCGCTAACTTCTCGGACATCCAAGGTGTAATTAAAGTTGATAATGCTAAACCAGCAAATTCTTCTGTAAATGTGACAATTCCTTTAAGCAGTGTAAATACAAACGTGCCTGCTTTAGATAAAGAATTCCAACAAGAAGCTTGGTTTAATGCAGCTAAATATCCAAATATCACTTTCAAAAGTACGAAAGTAGAAACTAAAGATAAAAAACACTTCAAAATTACTGGTGACCTAACTGTTAAAGGTGTCACTAAGCCAGTTGTACTTGATGCTGTTTTAAACAAACAGGGTGAACACCCAATGGCAAAAGTTCCAGCGATTGGTTTCAATGCGACAACTTCATTCAATCGTTCTGATTTCGGTCTAGGCAACTATGTGCCTAATGTAGGTGATAAAATCACTGTAAACATTACGACTGAAGCAACGGCAGCTAGTGCAGCTAAAAAATAAGTTGTAAGTTTTCTAAAAAGTCCTCAATGATGAGGACTTTTTTAATTAGATTGGTTCTTTTTTATCGGGTTCTATAAAAACTAAGGGTTGAGAAGGATCTACATTTCTTTTTTCGGCTTTTTCTCTTAAAAATTGATAAGTTGGCACTTTCATTTTTGCCTGATCACGTAATTTCTTTTTAATATAAAGAACAAGAGCAAAGCAGGTGGTTGCTACGGTCAGCATCATGCCATTCATATAACTCATGATCGAACTTACGTAACCAATGGTGGTTAAGCGATGCATCATACGCTCAACTTGAGTACTAGTTTCAATACCAGTGATGGCCCAACTGCATAAATGTTCACAATTATTAATGATCAAATGATAATGGTTTTCGTGCATGCGTGAGCGCATACGTCGAACAACCACTTTTCCTTTGTAGCGTGGCGCATCATAAGAACGCACATGAATTTTTTTGCCATGAGAAAAGGCATCTAATGAAGTAATTTCAATGGGTCGTTTTTTGATGAAATGTGCTAGGCCTGAATAATGAATAACTCGACCTCTCCCAGCGTAAATACCATGATGGCTATAGCCGAGATGTTTTACAATAAGATGAGCCCCTAAAGGGTAGCGTTTATTTGTTTGTTGCATTTTCACGCTGATCCAATAAAGTTTTGATCACTTTTATTAAAAGCTGTTCACTATTATAACGAATATAGTTGTGCTCTAGTGTATTGTTTAGGTGGAATAAGCGCCTTTCGGGTATATATCACATCAAAGCATTTTATTTAATAAAGTATTGCTATGAACAGAAAATGACATATGAGGTTTGCCATTAATGAAAATACTCATGCTGTGTATTATTAATTTTATGGTCTTTGGGCAATCTGCTTTAGCAGAAGAGTATAGCCAAATGCAAAATGCTACCGATGATCAATTTGAAGTCATTGAAATTTCAAATTTAAATCAATTGCGCTTATTTTTGCAAAATCCAAAAACGAATCAATATTATAAAAGCTTCGATAATATTCAGCGCCAACTCAAATCATGTGAACAGCTTACTTTTGCGATGAATGGAGGTATGTTCCATTCTGGTTTTTCTCCAGTAGGGCTATATATTGAACAAGAAAGACAGCTCCAGCCCTTAAATGAAGATAATGGATGGGGTAACTTCTTTTTGCAGCCTAATGGAGTTTTAGCATGGAATGACAAACAAGCGGTTATACTGACAACTGAACAATATAAAGCAAAAGCTTTTCAACCCGAATATGCAACTCAATCTGGCCCTATGTTGCTGATTAATAGCAAAATAAATCCGTTATTTCTAGCAAATAGCGATTCAAAGAAAATACGTAATGGGGTAGGTATAAAAAATAATAAACTTTATTTTGTGATCTCTAAAAATAGAGTGAATTTTTATAATTTTGCTGAATTTTTCCAAAAAGGTCTTAACGTAGAGCAGGCATTATACCTAGATGGTTCTATCTCTAGTTTGTATTTGCCTAAGAATAACCGTAATGATAGAAAATTTTATATGGGACCTATTATTGGTTTAGTCAGCCACACAAATTGTGAAGTCAAATAAAATACAAAAAAGCCAGTACATGACTGGCTTTATAATTAATGAATAGATGGTTTTTGAATGAGTTCATTTAACTCTTTACGGCTATACCCACGGGAAATAAGAACTTTTTTTATTCCCATAATGACATCTTCATCTGTTGCTTGTGCAAGCGCACTTAGAAGTTGTTCATTAGTTTTACATGAGCAGTCATTTTCAACACAAGCAGTTTGATTCTTATGCTCGTTATGCTGTTGATCTGCTAAGAACAGCTTTTGCCAAAAACTCATAGAGCCTTCATATACAACCTAACATAGATCGAAATATAGCCAAATTAAATTAAAATACAAGTCTCTATAAGTGATAAATCCACCAGTTGAACTAGAGAATTTTCGATAGTAATGGTTGAGTTAAACGAAATTATGACGAATAGATGACTTGATATTTTTTTTAAATTTAAATACTTAATTAAAAGATATTGAAAAATAAGGAGATATTTAACCTCCTTATAAAATAGAGTTACATTGAAAAATTTTGTTTAAATCTTCTCGAGTAATACACCTGACTCAACATGATGTGTATAAGGAAACTGATCGAACAAAGCAAACTTAGTCACTTGATGAGTTTTTGTGAGTGTTTTTAAATTTTCATATAAAGTGTCGGGATTACATGAAATGTAGATAATACGCTCAAAACCTTGCAAAAGTTTTAAAGTTTCATCATCAATTCCCGCACGCGGAGGATCTACAAATACAGTATCAAAATCATAACTTCGAATATCAATATTTGCTTCTTGTAGACGGCGGAACTCGCGCTCACCTTGATAAGCTTGAGTAAACTCTTCAGCTGATAGACGTGCTACCTGAATATTATCAATCTGGTTTTGTTCAATATTCCATTGAGCAGCATAAACTGATGATTTTGCAAGTTCGGTAGCAAGTACGCGTTCGAATTTTAGTGATAATGGAAGGGTAAAGTTACCGTTACCACAATAAAGTTCTAGTAAGTGTTTTTTCGAACCCTCAGCTGCATCACATGCCCATTGCAGCATTTTTTTGCAAACTTGTGCATTCGGCTGCGTAAAGCTACTTTCAATTTGTTTGTACTTGAATGTACGGTTTGAAAGTTCAAATTCTTCTACAACAAAGTCATCGCCAATAACAACTTTCTGACCTCGGCTACGGCCCATAATTTTAATATTTAGTTTTTCAGCAAGTGCTTTAGCTGCTTGTTCCCACTCCTGATTAAGTTTACGGTGATAAATCAGGGTAACTAGCATTTCTCCACTAAGTGTTGCGAGAAAATCAACTTCAAATAAACGCTGTGAAAGTAAAGGCTCAGCTTTGAGTTCTGCTAAAAGGCGAGGCATTAAATCGTTAATGCTTTTGTCTGCAATAGGAAACTCATCTATGCGGACAACTGTTTTTTGCTTATCTTCATCGTTACGTTCAAACATGGCATAGAACATATCATTTTCTGTATGCCAGATCCGAAATTCAGCACGCATACGGAAATGTTGTTCAGGTGATTCAAACACTTCTAATGTAGGCGGTGTAAATTCAGAAAATTGAGTAGTAATGCGATCAATTTTAGCTTGAAGTTGTTGACGATAAGAAGAGGTCATAGACAAAGAAAATTTAGACAGAATCAAATAGTGAATGGTATCAAAAAAATCGAGCTTGCAGGAGCCAATTTTAGTCAGATATTCATAAAGAAATAGGGTACTTAAATTAGAGATGATTTAAGACGCGGTTAATAAAATCTGATTTTATTGCTCTATATTGATCGGGATCTAAATGGCTACACTGTAATTTTAATTGATTATATTCATGCACCAACAGCGGTGAATCTATAAGCTTATTTCTAAATGTTAAGAAAAACGTAAATACTGAATCGGCTACTACAATTTGAAATGCAACTTCATCATCGTTCATTGATTCAAGCATGCAAAGCTCATGTGTCCTAAGGGTATTTTGTTTTTCTATAAAATTAAGTGTTTTTAATTGTTCTATTGCGAATTCAAATTGATCAGACATCACTTCAATATAAATGTCTAAATCACCTTTTGAAATCGCATTCGGGATTGCAGACGAACCAATATGCTCAATTTTGGCAAATGGTACAAGGCAGGAGATATTCTTTTTATATGAGTTGAAAAGATCAATACAATTTTGTTGATATTGTTCTGGTTCTAAAAAGATCATTATGAAATTCGCTAATCGATAACATTTATATATTTAAAAAGAGATTACTCGATTAAACAAAAAAGCCCAAATACTGAAATTTGGGCTTTTCGATAAATTATCTGTTAATCCGACATGGTCATTAAGCTTGCATTGCCACCAGCCGCAGCTGTATTCACACTAATTGCACGCTCAATTACTAAACGTTCAAGTGGAATTGACTCGTTTGATTCAACATGTGTAATGCCTACAATTGCACCAGAGCGGCTTGCAATTTCTTGCTGTAATGAGAGAACCTCTTCACGGCTACCATGGTGCAAAACAGCATCAAAATCATCTGTAGTGATGTTTTTGATAGTCGTAATTGCATCAAGTACATCTTTTGGCAACGTTTGCTTATGTTTTGCCAACAATGGACTATTTGGCATTACAGCAGCTTGACTACCCACTGCAAAAATTGCGAGCAATTGATGTAATTGATTTTGTTCATTGTCGGCAATTGAAAGCACACGGTGACGCGGCAAAATAATATATTGGTTACTTTCCCCAGTAGGGCCTTGTAACTCATAAAACTTGCCTACACCAAATGGTTCAATTTCACGACTTGCTTGTGGTAAATGTTGTTTCGCCCAGTTTTGTAAGCTTTGATAAACTTCGCGGTTAAAGCCTTCAAAAATGGTTTGCTCATTTTTTACCGCAAATGGAGTTGCTAATACTTTGTTTGAACAATCCTGCATTAAGCGATACATGTAAAGAGGGCCACCCGCTTTAGGACCTGTACCAGATAAACCTTCACCACCGAATGGTTGAACGCCAACAACGGCCCCAACAATATTACGGTTGATATAAAGGTTACCAACTTCAGCATGTTGAATTACGGTTTGGATGGTTTCATCAATACGAGTATGTAGACCCATTGTTAAGCCATAACCTTTAGCATTAATGCGTGAGATGAGTTGTTCAAGCTCACCATACTTATAGGTAATGATATGTAAAACCGGACCAAAAACTTCACGCTGTAAGTCATCGAGGTTAGGTAACTCAATTGCTGTTGGTACAACAAAAGTTCCTTTATCTAATTCAGTTTGGCTTGTCGCTCCAAACATCAATTGATGTACTGGATAGCCCTTAGACTTCATTTTTTGGATGTGCTGGTCAATCGTCTGTTTTGCTTCGTCATCAATAACTGGACCAATGTCAGTTTTTAAAATAGCAGGGTTGCCTACAATTAACTGTTGCATTGCACCTTTAAGCATTTTAATAACGGTTGCAGCACTATCTTCTTGTACACATAAAATACGCAAAGCAGAGCAACGTTGACCCGCGCTATCAAATGCAGAACTTACAACATCAAGTACAACTTGTTCAGTTAATGCAGATGAGTCCACAATCATTGCATTCTGGCCACCAGTTTCTGCAATGAGAGGAATAGATTGACCATTAGCAGCTAAACGTTTTGCAACTGTCTTCTGCAAAATTTTTGCAACTTCAGTTGAACCGGTAAACATGATGCCATCAATACGTCGATCTTGGCTAAGCTGAGTACCTACTGTTTCACCACGACCTGGTAATAACTGTACAGCACCATGTGGAATACCAGCTTCCCATAAAATTTGCACTGCTTGAGCCGCGATTAAAGGTGTTTGTTCAGCAGGTTTTGCAATAACACAGTTACCACTGACTAATGCTGCAGCAATTTGACCAGAGAAAATTGCAAGAGGGAAGTTCCATGGGCTAATACAAAGTACAGTACCAAGTGGCTGAATCGTTGTATTTGCAGGAAGATTCTCAACTTGAGTTGCGTAGTAACGTAAGAAATCTACAGCTTCACGAACTTCTGCAATTGCATTGGCATAAGTTTTACCACTTTCACGGCAAAGTAATACCATTAACTCTTGTATACGGCTTTCCATAAGGTCAGCTGCACGTTTTAAATATTGTGCACGTTGAACTTTAGGTGTATTTGCCCATTCAATTTGTATTTGTTCAGCTGCATTCAATGCAATTTCTACATCATTAAGATCAGCTTCTTGTACATACCCGACAATTTCATCATTTTGTGCTGGATTTGTAATTGCAACAGAATGGCGTTGTTCTGTTGAAGCGTTATTTCCTAGTAGTGGATGGCTTTGCCAAACACGGTTACGAAGTTGTTGAGCTGTGCTATCTAAAGCTTCAAGCGGCGTGTCGTTTGCTAAGTCATATCCTTTAGAGTTTTTACGGAGTGTGCCGTACATATCTAAAGGAAGAGGAATTGATGGGTGTTTTAAACCAATTGAGCCTTCAAGCTTAGCTGCATTGCGTATATCGTAAATTGGAGACTGAATGAGGTCTTCAACTTTAAGTGTTTTATCGGCAATACGGTTAACAAATGAAGTATTTGCACCATTTTCAAGTAAACGACGAACCAGATAAGCTAATAAAGTTTCATGGTTCCCAACTGGAGCATAAATACGGCATGGCACGCCTAATTTATTTTGCTCACGTGGACCAACAACTTGTTCATAAAGCGGTTCACCCATACCATGTAGGCATTGGAATTCATATTGACCAGCATAATACTTGCTTGGATCAGCTAAATGATAAATTGTTGCTAGTGTTTGAGCATTGTGAGTCGCAAATTGTGGATAGATGAACTCAGGCGCTGCAAGTAATTTTTTAGCACAAGCAATATAAGACAGATCTGTATGCACTTTACGTGTGAAGACAGGGTAGTCATCCATACCTTCGATTTGCGCTTTCTTGATTTCGCTATCCCAATATGCACCTTTTACAAGGCGAATCATGAGACGCTTTTGGCTGCGTTTAGCAAGATCAATAATATAATCAACTACGAAGAAACAGCGTTTTTGGTAAGCTTGAATAACGAATCCAATACCTTTCCAGTTCTCAAGTTCTGGCTCAAAACAAAGACGCTCAAGTAACTCAAGAGAAATTTCTAAACGTTCAGATTCTTCTGCATCGATATTTAAACCAATGTTGTACTGTTTAGCTAAACGAGCGAGTTCAAATACTTTGCCGTAGAGTTCTTTGTGAACACGTTCAATTTGCGCACGTTGGTAACGTGGATGTAAAGCAGAAAGCTTAATTGAGATACCAGGGCCATCATAAACGCCTTTACCATTAGATGCTTTACCAATTGCATGAATGGCTTGTGTGTAATCGTTAAAGTAGCGTTCAGCATCATGTTCGGTTAAGGCAGCTTCACCTAACATGTCATAAGAATAGCGGAAACCTTTATCTTCAAGTACTTTTGCGTGGTCGACAGCTTCTTCGATGGTTTCACCAGTTACAAACTGTTCACCCATCATGCGCATTGCTACATCAACTGCTTTACGAATAATGCCACGACCACTACGGGCTAACAGGCCAGTAAGTACACTTGAAAGACTGGTTTGCTTTGGTGTCTCCATAAGCTTACCGGTTAACATGAGGCCCCATGCTGCAGCATTTACAAACATTAAGCTACTTTGGCCAACGTGTTCTTTCCAGTTACCTTGATTGATTTTATCGCGAATGAGCAAATCACGTGTTGCTGTGTCTGGTATACGAAGCAAAGCTTCAGCAAGACACATCAAAGCCACGCCTTCTTGTGAAGAAAGAGAGAATTCTTGTAATAACCCTTGAACAATACCCGCTTTACCCGAAGAGGTCTTACGTTCACGTAAATTATGGGCAAGGTTAAATGCAAGGTCATAAATTTTATGATCTAAATCATCAGATACCGCAGCAGCTTGTAATAGCTCTTCTACAGCTTCAGGTTCAGCACGACGCCAAGCTGTATTAATGCGTTGTTCAAACTCACTTTTATCGTTGAATTCGGTGATATAGCCTTGGTGAGATTTATCCATTTGATGAAAAGTATCCATTGTGTTCATATCTATTTCCGCCAACCAGCTCTCATAAACTCATCTTGAGTAGAGAGGTTTAGATAATTTATCATTACAGAAGAAACACCGAATAACTCACTATATTTTGCCCATTTTTTAGAGGAAAATTCAGATGAATGGCCCCTTATTAAGCCTTGATCGTACAGATTTAAAAATTTTGGATATTCTTCAAACAGATGGGCGTATTTCCAACAGTAGATTGGCTGAACTTGTAAACCTATCTCCAACTGCAGTTATGGCCCGGGTGCAGAAGCTGACGAAGGATGAATTTATCTTGGGTTATGAAGCTAAATTAAATCCAGTTAAGTTAAATGCAAATTTTTTGGTTTTTGTTGAAGTCTTACTCGATAAAACAACACCCAATGTTTTAGATGAGTTTATTGACGCAGTAGTGCATTATCCAGAGATCGTTGAATGCCATATGGTTAGTGGCGGATTTGATTTTTTAATTAAATTACGAAGTGGCAGTATGGAAGAGTTTAGACGTATTGCTGGGCAGGTACTATGGCAATTACCAGGTGTGAAAGAAACGCGTAGCTACCCTGTGATGCAAGTTGTAAAAGATAGTTCAAAAATTAAAATCAAAACTAAAAATAAATAAAAAGGGGCCGAAGCCCCTTTTTATTTTATTCATTTTTATACACTTTCTTTATAGAGTTTATCAGCTTGTTCGAAGCGGTCAGTTACATCAGTATTTGGAGTTTTGCTAATCAAGCTCACTACGATGATGCTGATAAATGCACAGATAAAGCCAGGAATAATTTCGTAAACACCGGTGCTTGCGAAAAGATTTTTCCAACCAATTACAACAACTGCACCTACGATCATACCTGCTAAAGCACCTTCTAAAGTCATACGTTTCCAGAACAATGACAATATGATGAGTGGTCCAAATGCGGCACCAAAACCAGCCCACGCATAAGCAACAAGACCAAGAACTTTACTGTCAGGATTACCAGCGAGCACAATTGCCAGAACAGCAATTGCAAGTACCATGATACGGCCAACCCATACAAGCTCTTTTTGAGAAGCATTTTTACGGATGAAGCCTTTGTATAAATCTTCAGTTAGCGCACTTGAACATACCAACAGTTGACAGCTTAATGTACTCATAACCGCAGCTAAAATAGCAGCTAGGATGATACCGACAAGCCATGGATTGAATAAAATTTTAGTCAATTCCATAAATACAGTTTCAGGGTTTTTACTTACAACACCTGCAAGCTCAGGATGTTGCTGGAAATAAGCAATACCAAAGAAACCGGCACCGACAGCACCGACTAAACATAAAATCATCCAAGTCATGCCAATACGGCGCGCAGCAGGAATTGATTTTACGGAGTCAGCAGCCATGAAACGTACAAGAATATGCGGTTGGCCAAAATAGCCTAAACCCCAAGCCATTGAAGATAAAACGGCCACCACACTTAAATCTGAAACGATGTTAAATGCATGTGGACGAGCAGTTTCAATAAGCGTTACAAACTGAGTTGTGTCGCCAATTGCAAGGTAAGTTACGATTGGGGTGAGCAAAAGGGCAAAAATCATTAAGCCAGCTTGGAAAGTATCAGTCCAGCTAATTGCCAAAAATCCACCAATACAAACATAACTGATTGTTGCAATAGCACTTAACCAGATTGCGGTGGTATACGACATACCAAATAAATTTTCAAATAAACGAGCGCCAGCTACCATACCTGAGGCACAGTAAATTGCGAAGAAAACCAAGATAATAACGGCAGAGAAAATACGAAGAATCTTTTTCTTGTCATCAAATCGACTTGTAAAATAGTCGGGCAGAGTGAGTGCATTATTTTGGATTTCAGTATGAACGCGTAATCGACCAGCAACCAGTAACCAGTTAAGCCAAGCACCGATAATTAGACCAATTGCAATCCACGCTTCAGATAAACCAGAAAGATAAATCGCTCCTGGTAAGCCCATGAGTAACCAACCACTCATGTCTGATGCGCCTGCGGATAATGCAGTAACGAAACTGCCTAAACTACGACCACCAAGAATATAATCAGAGAAGTCGCTTGTAGCACGGTAGGCAAATAAGCCGATAAGTACCATTGCTACGATGTACACCATAAACATGATGAGGGTGGGATCAAAATAACTCATAATGGATGTGTGTCCTTATATCCATAATCCGTGATTGTAACCTAATCCAGGTCGCTGTTTTCTTGTACGGCATTTCAAGAGGTTGAGATTCAACCACAAAAGAAATTTTTTGCTCTGTTATCTTTGTGATGTGTTTTGTGTATTTTTATGTAAACCAATGTAATTTTAATTACAATTAAAATTAAACTAAATTTAATCAATAGTTTATGTAGTGTAAATAATTTATTTATTGTTTAGAAAATTATAAAAATAGTAAATTTAGAAAATGGATCAGCATGTTTGGTTACAAAATTAGCAATGACAATATATGTCTCAAGAAAAAATTTGACATGAGTTGAGTGTTTTCGCATCAATTTCATGTGAAGAGACAACTTTAGAGGTGAAATTTGCAATAAAAATGAAAGAAATATTAGCTCGTCAATTGATGAAATAGCTCTTTCATACCTTCTGTGGCTGTCATATTTAATAGTTTATATTGAGATGGAACACGAGAATGATCTGCTTGGGGATCTATATAGTAGGCTTCAGTGTAGTTAGGAATTTCATGAACTAAAGCAGCAACAGGGTAAACACTTAAGGTTGAACCAATAACAATGAAAATATCTGCTTCATGCACTTGCTTTATGGCTTCTTCAAATGCTGGAACTGCTTCACCAAACCAAACCACATGAGGGCGAAGTGGATAGCCATTTGGACAAAGGTCATGCTCTAGATCTAATTTCCAACCATTAATTTCATAAAATTCATTTGTATATTGGGCATTTGGTCCAGAGCTTTTCGCTAATCGAATATTACCATGTAGATGCAACACATTGTGGCTACCAGCACGCTCATGTAAATCATCAATATTTTGTGTAATGACTTGTACATCGAAATGGTTTTGTAATTTAGCAATATATTGATGAGCTTCATTTGGCTGAGCTTCTAAAATATTTTTACGGCGTTCGTTATAAAACCGTTGAACTAACGCAGGGTCTTTATCCCAAGCTTCCGGAGTAGCAACTTGCTGTATATCATAATTTTCCCATAGGCCATTACTGTCACGAAAAGTACTAATTCCACTTTCTGCACTCATACCTGCACCAGAAAATACAACAAGTCTTGTCATGTTATTGATCCTACGCGTCCAGTTTTATAACTATTTTATACATATATAAAAAAACCAGTTTAAAAGTAAACTGGTTTTTATCAAATATTGAAAGCAATGCTAAATTTTATAAGCCAGCTTCATATTCTTCATTTGTTAAAAGTTTTTCAACGTCTGCCATGTTGTCTGGCTTAATTTTATAAATCCAGCCTTTCCCGTATGGATCTTCATTTACAAAATCCGGATCATCTTCAAGGTTTGTATTTACTTCCACTACTGTACCAGAAACAGGAGCGTGGATGTCAGAAGCAGTTTTAACTGATTCAACTACTCCAGCTTGTTCGCCAGCTGTTACTTGGCTGCCCACTTCTGGAGTTTCAACATAGACCAAGTCTCCAAGCTCATCTTGTGCATGGTCGGTAATCCCAGTAATAACAAGATCACCTTCAATTTTTACCCACTCATGTGTACGTGCATACTTCAATTCTGAAGGGTGATTCATGACATCTCCTTAAGCTTGTGTCCAATATTTTAATAACATTATAAATAGGGGTCTTTGCGCCAGTTACTAGGACTACGACCACTCCAGCGTTTAAATGCTCGGCTGAAATTTGCGACATCGGAATAACCTAGTTCATCCGCAATTTGTTCAAGACTATAATCTGTACGTGAAAGTAAAGAAGTCGCATGACGATAGCGGACTTCATCTACTAATGTTGAAAATGAAGTTCCTTCCGCTGCCAACTGTCGCTTTAATGTGCGATCTGACATGTGTAAGTATTCTGCTACATTTTCTATGCTTAAGTAATGTTGTTCCGAATTACTTAAAATATCACGTACACGCATTGCTAAACGGCGGCGTTCACCTAAAGCAGAGAGTTCAGCCTCACATTGGTTAATAGCAATTTGACTGGCGATTGGATCTGAATTAATTAATTTAAGACCTAAATATTTTTTATCAAAACTAGAAATTAAATGAGGCTGATTAAACCGAATAGTACTGCTTAGTTTGCTCTTATATTTATCAAAGCCTGCTGGTTCTGGAAAATCTAAGTCGACATCGCCCGCTAAATCTTCAATACCTGTCATGGCTTTTGCCATTGTCATGATGCCAATGGTTAAGCCTAAAACAATTTCGGTGCGAAGTGGTTCTAACTCAATATCACATTGTAGTTGTAATGTGGCTTTTGGGCCGAAGGTAGAAAAATAGAGTTGTAAAAAAGGTAAGCGTAACTGGATAAAACGAGCAGCGAGAGCAATTGCTTCAGTAATATCTTTTGCTGTCATTATTGCGTAGCCAATAAATCCATGAATTGAAATACGCATTTGGGTGCCAATATGGTAACCCAATGTACTTTCTCCAGTGAGATTTAAGGCATGTTTAACCAGTTCATTTGCTACAGGTGTTGAAATACGATATTCAGGGTCAGCCAATTGTTCACTTGTAAGATGAAAAGGGGCAAATAATGTCTCATCGTTGTATCCCCAACGTGAAACAACATCTAATAGCAATAAGCCATAGACTCCTGGAATACCTTGATCTTGACGAGCTGAGGTAATTTTCATATGCGTTCCGTTGCTCTCATCAATTTTCTACGTGCATTTCTTACACATCTTGTCATGAAATATAATTTGAGTTTATAAAAACTGTTAGACAATCATATCAAGGATTCGTTAAATATTCTTTTTAAAGACAACGATTTTTGTCGTTGAAATAAGTAAAACATCTCCATGTTGATTTAAAGCTTGCGTAACGTAGCTTACAATACCACGATCCAATTTTGTTTTGGATGGTGTAATTGCTGAAATCTCAGCTTCAACATGTATACGGTCACCAGGTCGAGTCGGGCGAGGCCAACGTAAACTAGACTCTGAACCCACGAGCCCCCCATGAATAGGCATACATTCTGTCCATAAGCGCATAGTAATTGCCGAGGTATGCCATCCACTGGCAGCAATACCTTTAAAGATTGGATCTTCTTTAGCTAATTCTTCATCTGTATGGAAAGGCTGAGGGTCGTAGTGGCTTGCAAATTGTTTAATCTCATCTAGTGTAATTTCATATTCACGACTGATAAAACGATCACCAATTTTTAAATCTTCTAAATAAAGCATTAATCCTGACCCTGTACTACTTTTTGCTCAATAAGAAAGCCACCAGTTTGGCGTTTCCATAATTGTGCATATATACCATTTTTAGCAATTAATTCTTCATGGGTACCTTGCTCTGCAATTCTACCTTCATCAAGAACAATTAAACGGTCCATTTGAGCAATGGTAGACAAACGGTGAGCAATTGCAATAACTGTTTTATCTACCATCAGGTCATTTAAACTAGACTGAATAGCTGCCTCAACTTCCGAGTCTAATGCACTTGTTGCTTCATCTAATATTAAAATTGGTGCATCTTTTAAGAAGACACGTGCAATAGCGATACGTTGTCTCTGACCGCCTGAAAGTTTAACCCCACGCTCACCAACCTGTGCTTCATAGCCAGAACGGCCTTTTAAGTCGACAAGTTGAGGAATAAATTCAGCTGCTTTTGCCTTATGCACTGCACTTTGCATGTCCAGATCGGTTGCATCCGGACGACCATATTTAATATTTTCAGCAACTGAACGATGGAGTAGAGAAGTATCTTGAGTAACTAAAGCAATATTCGCTCTCAAACTATCTTGTGTAACATCTTCAATATTCTGCCCATCAATTAAAATTGCACCTTCTTTAAGATGGTAGAAATGTAAAAGTAATTGGATGAGAGTGGATTTTCCTGCACCTGAACGGCCAACGATACCAATCTTTTCGCCCGCTGTAATGTGTAAATTAAAGTGATCGATGACATTTTTATTGTTATAGGCAAAGGTCACATCTTTAAATACGATTTCACCTTGCTTTACTGTAAGTGGTTTTGCATCTGGTTTGTCTTGAATATTGATTTTCTTACCAAGAGTTTGCATACCATCTTGAATGGTACCCACATTTTCAAATAAGGCTGACATATGCCACATCATAAACTCAGCCATGCTATTAAGCTTTAAAATCATGGCGGTCGTTGCTGCAATTACACCTAGTGCTGCTAGGCCTTGTGTCCATAGCCAGACTGCTGTTCCAATCACGCCTACAAATAAAACAGCAGAAAGTAAATTAATGCTGACTTCAAAAAGAGTACCTAATCGCATTTGTGCATAGACAGTTGTCATAAACTCTTTCATTGAAGCTTTTGCATACTGGCTCTCACGACCAGCATGGGCAAATAATTTAACCGTTTGAATATTTGTGTAGGCATCTGTTACACGTCCAGTCATTACTGCACGAGCATCAGCTTGTTGCTGTGATACTTTGCTTAAACGGGGAATAAAGAACCAAGCGCTTAATAAGAATAAACCCAACCAAACCATAAGTGGAATGAGTAAAGTTGGTGAAATTGCACCAAGAACGATACTAACGGTAATAAAATAAATGCTGACATAAGCCAACATATCGCCCAAAATAATCCAAAATTCACGGATAGCTAGTGCTGTTTGCATGACTTTTGCTGAAAGGCGACCCGCAAAATCATTATGGAAAAAATCTAGACTTTGCTTTAACAAAAGATTATGAAAACGCCACCGTAAGCGCATTGGAAAAGTACTATATAAAATTTGGTGTTTTATAATAGATTGAATATTAACAAATAAAATATTAGCAAATAAAACGCTAATAAGAATGAGTATATTGGAAGCGTGTTGGCTTAAAAAGCTTTCTGGTTGACTGTTACTCAGCCAGTCGACAAGTTGCCCAATTTTTGAAAAGAGTAGAGCTTCAAAGCTGGCTGCACCCGCTGTACATATAATGAGTAATAATAAGTACGGACGAACACCTTCAGTAGCTTGCCAAACAAATGGGAAAAAGCGAGTTGGTAAGGGCTCATCCAGACCTTTGGTTGGATAAGGATCTACAAGTTTTTCAAACCACTTCAGCATGAATGACTACCTTTATACATCAGCTACTTTATTAAAATTTCGCAATTTAATTTGCAATAAAGTCAGTTAGATCAAACTCGATATAGATGTTGATCTGTTGGGTGTGTGGATACACGTCAAAGTCTATGTTGTATATCTTTAGCTAAAACTGACAAGATTTAGTCAAGATATAAATTTGGAAACGGGAAAAGCCTAAAAGGCATGGTAAAGACAAAAAATGTTTTATTCATTATATCGATAATAATAGATGAAGTGGTGAATGAATTTGATGTGAATGTAATTTTTATAAGTTTTTTTAATAAATGATAAAATACTGATATTTAGCCTAAGCAGCACGAGCCTTTATCTTAATATTCATAAAGGCTCATAATAATTACCACATTAAGTCATCTGGAATAACATATGCTGCATACGGATCTTCTTCGTCAGTAGTTTGTTCATTTTTCTCTGCATTATTAATTAAAATAAAGCCTTGCATTTTTTGATCAATTTTTTCGGCCAAAGCTTTTGGAAGATAAGCGTATTGATCTTGATCTTTAGCAATTACTAAACTACCTGTAACAAGGGCATTGTAGACTTGTTGAGATAGATATACCTTTTTAATCTTATTCTCGTCAATAAATTGATAAGCCACATCTCCGGCAAAATCTACAATTTTGTGTTGTTTAATCATTTGAATAATAGAAGCTTTTAATGCTTTTTCTTCGAGTTGTTGCTGTTTTTCTAGATTTAAAGCTTGGTCTTTAGCTAGTTTTTCTTGTTGAGCTTTTTCAATATTTGCTTTGATTTCTGCTTCATTGCTTTGACCAGTACGCTGCTCATGCTGAGCTTGTTTGGTGAGTTTTTTTGCTTTTTTATTGTCAACTAAACCTGCTTTGAGTAACTGAGCTTGTAAGGCATTTTTAACCATGACTTAATCCGAATCTGAAGAGGAAGAACGATGAAAATAAACAGCCCAATATGAAATACTGAGTGTTAAGCTTAAAATTGCTGGTAGCAAAAATGATTGCAATTTTAAGTAGGGGTGAACTGAAGCAGCAATTATACCACCAATAAGAAAACCTGAAAAAATAAGTAGATGTAAAATAATACGACGGTTTTCTACTTTTAAACCTCGTGCTATGTAACCAAGTGCAAGGCCAAGATCTGTTAAGACACCCGATAAGTGAGTTGTCCTAATAATGGTCCCTATATAATGGCTGACCATGGCATTTTGTAAACCCATGGCGACACAAGCCCATAATAATCCATATTTGGGAAAATATGGCAGTAATAACCAGCAAAGAAAAATAAAGAGGGCAACTAAGCTTAAAGGGAGGCCATATCGACGGCCTAATTTGAAATGGCTATTGCCTAAAATAAAACCACTGTAAAATGATCCACATACATAACATAGTATAACAAGTATCAAATATATGACGTGATCAAAGTGCCAGTTTACCAAACTCATGGCTAGCATACTGACATTACCAGTCATATGCGACACCGATTGATGTAAAAGGGTGATAAGCCCTAATACATTAATCATTCCGGCATTCATTGCCAGTAAAAAGGCACCAATTTGGAACCAGTTTGGTAAACGTTGAAATGGCATGTTCTCTAAGAGTTTTGTCTTGAGCGAATATCAACAGCGGCAGTAAATAAAACATCAGTTGATGAGTTAAGAGCTGTTTCGGTTGAATCTTGTAATACACTAATAATCATACCAACTGCAACAACTTGCATCGCAATTTCTGATGAAATACCAAATAAACTACAAGCGACTGGAATTAAAAGTAAAGAACCACCGGCAACACCAGACGCACCACATGCTGAAACTGTAGCGACTACTGACAAAATAATCATAGTTGCCAAATCAACATGAATCCCCAATGTATGCACAGTTGCTAAAGTAAGCACAGTGATTGTAACAGCTGCTCCAGCCATATTAACTGTAGCACCTAAAGGAATAGAAACACTTGCAGTAGATGGATTAACACCTAAACGTTCAGCTAAATCAAGGTTAACTGGGATGTTAGCTGCTGAGCTGCGTGTGAAGAATGCAGTAATACCACTTTCTTTTAAGCATTTAAAAACAAGTGGGTATGGATTGCCACGAATTGTTAAACCTACCAAAATTGGGTTAACTACAAGAGCAACAAAAAGCATTGTTCCTAATAGAACAGCTAATAATTGCGCATAACTTTCAAGCGTTGCTAAACCAGCATCGGCAAAGGTTACTGCAACTAAACCGAAAATGCCTACAGGTGCAAATGCGATGACTTTGTGAATAATCGCACTCACAGCATGTGAAACATCATGCATCACTTGTTTAGTCGTATCTGAACTATGACGCATTGCCAAACCTAGACCAATTGCCCATGCCAGAATGCCAATAAAGTTCGCTTCACTAATTGCTTGAACAGGGTTTGCAATAAAACTTAAAAGCAAATTTTTTAATATATCAGCGAGGCTACCAGGCGCTTGTAGGTTGTTATGTGAAACAGTATTAAGATAAAGAGTACTTGGAAAAGACAAGCTCGCAACAACGGCACTAAACGCAGCTAATAGCATACCCACTACATATAATAGTAAGACTGGTCGTAAATTTGCACTATGGCCAACCTGAAAGTTAGCAATAGATGAGAGAACCAGTACGAAAACTAAAATAGGAGCAACCGATTTCAATGCTTTAATGAACAGCTCACCAAACAAGCTTAAGTAAGGTGTAACGGTTGGAAATAATAGTGCAACACCTATTCCTAAAATAATGGCGATAATAATTTTGGTGACTAAGCTTAATCGAGAAAAGAATTCAAGCATATAAAGGCCTTATTAACCTATTCATGGCTAAAGGTTGAACAAGCGGAGTATTTTATACTTAAGTGATGTGAATCTTAAGCTTTTTTATATCAAGTAATTAGATTAATAAAAAAAGGTAATATTAAGTATTTGTTTTTAAAATAGTAAAATTAAATTATTAAATCAATTAAAAAGATATTCTGCTTATATAACAGTCAATAAAAAATTAACTGTGTGGTCTAAAAACCTATTGAAAAATAGTGGAGGGAGAGACAGGGATAAATAAGAAAGTGTATTGTTGTTTTCAATAGCTTTAGATACTTGAAAAACTACGCGAATTTTCAATCCTCTTTGCTTGGTTTATTACCAGCTACCAAGTTGAAAAATCGCATATTTCAGGAATACATTAATATTATTATAATTTTATAAATTCAGCGCAGTTATTCTATACAGTATAACTGATAAAGCGTATTCAAAATTGAGTGCATCTTGTCATCCTTTATAGAATAGAAAATTTGTTTGCCATCACGACGTGTTGAAACGACATCACTTTTACGTAACATCATCAATTGTTGTGAAAGAGTGGGTTGGGTGATTTGGGTTTTCTCTTCGATTTGAGAGACATTTAACTCCTCATGAGCTAAGTGACATAAAATTAATAAACGGTCAGGGTTAGCTAAAGACTTTAATGTGCCTACGACTGAATCAGCCGCATTTTTCATTTCTTCAATTTGGAGTCCATCTTTCATACTTTATACCTATATCAATATGGCCGGCATAGTATAGATTGATCTTAAGAAAATGAATGTAGCAAAACTAATCAATCCAATTGTTTTTGTTGAAAAGGTTTATAAGTGTAATTGATAAATATATAACATTATTAAGGTATAACAATAATTTGTAGTTGTTTTGTGTCAAAAGTGTTGCATTGTGTGAGAAGCGTAATTGTTAAGTATAAATGAAACAAAGTCAAAGGAAAAAAATCTTATTTTAAGTTCTATCTATAGTTAATTCTGATTTATCTAAGAAAGGGTAATAAAAAAAGATTGAGTTTTTACTTTTTAAAGATATAATTGATTCTGTACAGACAGGTCTGTATATTCTAGTTTGGGATGATAGTCCAAAAAAAACGTCTAACTCTAGGCTAGAATGACTTTCAGACGCAGCGTGATGAATAAGAAGAAGATTCAACAATATAAGAAGAATAATATCACGCTTTATTTTTTACTGTGCAACTTTTTCAAACTCAATAAGCTTCTCTACACGTTTCCAGTAGTCATTAATTTTTACTGAGCCGTGCTCAACCTGAGCTTGAATGGTCATACCTTCTAAAATATTGACTAACAGTAATGCTAAAGGACGAGATTCCTCAATTTCATGTTGAACAAGAAGGTCCTGCATTAACTGAGTCAACCATATTTTGTATAAAGTCGCAGGTTGGTGAGTTGAAGGGTATTGCTTTAATACTTCTTCTAAGGCTTTTTGAAACATACAGCCATTAAAATCTTCGCTATTAAACCAATCTGCATACCATAAAAAGATTGCCTTAATACGGGCTAATGGATCATTTTCGTCTTGTTTAGATATAGCAGCAGTAAGAGAATTTTGTAAAAGTGAGTTTCTTAGTAATAAACACTCTTCAATTAGTTTCTCTTTGGAAGGGAAGTATTTGTAAAATGTCATTTTTGCTACACCAGACTCACTGATGATACGATCAACCCCTATAGAGTTAAAACTATATGAGTTAAAAAGTCTTAATGCAGTGGTAATAATGTCATCTTTTTTTGACATATTTTAGTAGCCTCACACAAAAAATTTGCTCTTAGCCTAAATGGTCGAGTGTATAAATAAAAAGCAAGAACGCACAATTTTACATTGTATTGATTGTTATTGATAGAAAAAAATAGGTTTTTTAAAAACAATAGAAGGGCAAAGCATAATGCTCTAGGTATATATTTTATATTTGCTGAAAAAATTTCTATGTCTTAATTAGACGTATTTGCTAGATAATTTTTTAATTTAGAAAATAATTTTAAACCATAGAAATGTAACCGCAAAATAGATTTATAGATTGGTATATTTAAACATGTATTTATAAAAGAAAAAAGGAGAAATTTTAGAATTTTCTCCTTTTAACCTATTTAGTCGATATTATTCTGCCGGTGGCAATAACATAAGAATTGAATCATTCAATAATTGAACAATGTTTTCTAAAATCTCTACATTGCTTAGCTGGTTATTAAATGGAATACTTTCTCCATCTGCTATTGTTTTGAGTTGAGTGGCAAAAGATTCCACTATTGTTAAATCTTCTCCATTGCCCCAAAACTTTAAAATTCCATTTTGTTCTGTATAAAGTAGGCGAGAGGCTGGTTCTAGCAATAATTCATAACCTTCTGTCAAAATAGCATTGAGGTCTTCAACTTCTATCTCGTCTGGTTCAGGAATATTATCTGGATATTTAGGTTCAGTCATATATGCCATGATGGCAGCATCAAGTACTGATGAATTTTGCAATTGAGCTAAAACCAACCCTCTTAAATACGCTAATTCTTCTGTATTAATTTCACCAACTTGAGAAATACTCTTTCGGGCAATATCTATGACAGGGTTTTGTAGTAATTCATCGGTAGCAAATTGGTCACTAATTCTGTCAATCATGCCTGAAATATTAGGCATACGGAAACCAAACGAGAAAGTTAAGCAATCATCTTCAGCAACACCATAATGTGCTAAGCCAGGTGGAACATATAATAAGTCACCAGGAGCTAAAACTTCGTCAAAATGAACATCTATGTCTGGCAATAATTTTAAGGGTTGATTTGGAACAAATTCAGTGGTTGCATCACACATTTGGCCTAATTGCCAACGACGGTGACCATATCCTTGAACAAGAAATACATCATAAAAGTCAAAATGTTTTCCAACTGAGCCACCTTTAGGTGCATAAGAAACCATAATGTCATCACGACGCCATTGAGGAATAAAAGGAAATTTCTTCCATAATTCCGCTAAATCGAATGAGTAATGATCAACTGCTTGTACTAACAGTGTCCATAGCTTTGGTAATTTTTGAAAGTCACCTTTAGTTAGAGGAGAAGACTTTACGTGCCACTCATTTGGATTTTTGTCTTTTTGACGAATAAGACGTGCGCTAACATGATCTTCTAAAGCGAATTCTTTCACATCATTTGGCTCTAACACGCCAATGATTTCAGGCATGGCGTTACGCACAAGTAATGGTTTTTTCTGCCAGTATTCTGATAAAAACTGTTCAGCAGTAATGCCGCCTAAAACGGTTAAAGGTTCTGTCATGGAGATAACCTATAAATAAACTAATAAATATTAAGGAATTTGAAGTTCAAGCTGTCTTAAAATCTGACAGAGCTGAATCATGGGTAAGCCCATTAGGGTGGTTTGATCTTGGCCTATCATTTTCTCAAATAAACTAATGCCAAGACTTTCACACTTAAAACTTCCCGCACAATGAAGGGGTTGATCTAAATCGATATATCTTTCAATTTCTGAGTCGCTTAAATTGCGAAATTTAACTTGATAATGTTCAACTAGAGTGTGTTCAAAGCTTTTTTCAAGACATTGAACACTTAAGGCTGTACTAAAAAAGACTGTTCTGGCTGAGTTTGCTTTTAACTGAGCTTTAGCATTTTCAATACTCAATGGTTTGCCAATAAAATCATGAGGTGCATGTTCTCGCCATGCAACCTGATCTGATCCAATTACAATTGCTTCCGGATTTTTCTGAGCAATAACCTGAGCTTTAGTAAAAGCCAGTCTTTTAGCTAAATCATCAGCATGAGTCTCGCCACGAGAACTTTCATCAATATCTGGACTGATACAGATATATTCGATGCCCAAACGATTCATCAAATCCTTACGCGTTTGACTACTCGATGCCAAAATAATTTGGGGGTGTTTCATTACACTGCGTATTCCATTAATACATCTAATGGGACATAACTTAATACTGCTTGATGGCAGGCATGAAGTTTGACAGGTGGAGCTTGACCAGCTTGATATGCTTCTACCCAACGAGTTACACAAATGCACCAGAAGTCACCTGGCTGTAGGCCAGGGAAGCCAGCTTCAGGTAAAGGAGTAATGAGATCGTTGCCAACTTTTTGCGAAAAATTTAAAAAGTCAGACGTCATTTGAGCGCATACAGTGTGTTGCCCAAGATCTGTTACTGCTGTATGGCAAAAACCATTTCGAAAATATCCGGTAATAGGATCAAAACAACAGCTCGCTAAAGGCTCACCTAAAACATTTAAACGATTGATTTGTGGATCGGGATGAATAGACATAATCGATGAAATATTAAATTACTACCTCTATCATAATCAAAACTTTGGCTTTCTACAGCTTTTATGCAAAAAAACTAACCTTTTTTGATGTAATCATTTAAAATTGGCGCGTTTTTAAAATCATAAAGAGAGCTTTACATGAATTTTCAGCGCATGACTGACCTTAACTTAGCAGGTAAACGTGTACTTATTCGTGAAGATTTAAACGTTCCTGTTAAAAATGGTGTGATTACCAGCGATGCTCGTTTACGTGCGGCACTTCCAACAATAAAAGCTGCTTTAGAAAAAGGCGCTGCTGTAATGGTATTTTCGCATTTAGGTCGTCCTGTTGAAGGTGAACCAAAGCCTGAACAATCACTTGCACCAGTTGCAGCATATTTAACTGAAGCATTAGGCCAAGAAGTTAAATTATTTACTGATTATCTTGATGGTGTAGAAGTTCAGGCTGGACAAGTTGTTTTGCTTGAAAATGTTCGTTTTAACGCTGGTGAAAAGAAAAATAATCCTGAGCTTGCACAAAAGTATGCTGCTTTATGTGATGTATTTGTGATGGATGCATTCGGTACTGCTCACCGTGCAGAAGCTTCTACTGAGGGCGTAGCACGTTTTGCTCCAGTTGCAGCTGCTGGTCCTTTATTGGCTGCTGAATTAGATGCGCTTGGCCGTGCAATGCAAACACCTGAAAAACCAATGGTTGCTATTGTTGCTGGCTCTAAAGTTTCAACAAAACTTGATGTTTTAAACTCATTGTCTACTATTTGTGATCAACTTATTGTTGGTGGTGGTATCGCAAATACTTTCTTGGCGGCCGCTGGTTACAATGTTGGAAAATCTCTATACGAAGCTGACTTGGTAGAAACAGCAAAACAAATTGCTGCTAAAGTAAGCGTTCCACTTCCTACAGATGTTGTTGTAGCGGATGCATCTCAAATTAACTTTGAAGATTTCTTGGGTTCTTTGGCGGCTGCACAAGCAGTTGTTAAAAAAGTTGAGGATGTAACTGCAAACGATATGATTTTAGATGTTGGTCCTGAAACAGCTAAAGCATTTGCAAATATTTTAACAACATCAAAAACGATTCTTTGGAATGGTCCCGTTGGTGTGTTTGAAGTTGATCAATTTGGTGAAGGTACTAAGGCACTTTCTCTTGCAGTTGCTCAATCTGATGCATTCTCGATCGCTGGTGGCGGTGATACTTTAGCTGCAATTGATAAATATAATGTTGCTGACCAAATTGGTTATATTTCAACTGGTGGTGGTGCGTTTCTTGAATTTGTTGAAGGTAAAACTTTGCCAGCAGTGGCTGTTTTATTAGAACGTGCATAATACATATATGTAAAAATAAGAAGGGGTTGGGTTCAACCCCTTTTTCATTGATAAGTCATTAAATTGTCATATTACTGAAATAAAATAATGAGCACTAAATCACCAATTGTGGAAAATAGTGATGAATTTAAAACTTACCTTAGCTGCTTTATTAATTGTTCCAGTGATGTTGACTGCTTGTGCGAAAAAAGAAGAGTCTTCTAAAGCAGGACAAGATGCAGCATCTACAGCAGTTTCTGATAAAGTAACTCCTGAACAGCAAGCTACAATTGATTCGCTTGATAAGCCAGTTTTAGATGAAAAGAATACAGATGTGGTTGAAGGTAGTGCGTCTAACGAGTCGGCTGCTTCAGAAACTCATTAATTTGTTGTTTTTTGTTAAAAAGTCCCTGCAAATGCAGGGATTTTTTTTGAAATACTGTGATTTGTTGCTGAATTGAAATAAATGACAAGGTAGAATAAGCCGCACTACCTGGGAGGATATTATGGCACTCATTTCAATGCGCCAGCTCTTGGATCACGCTGCGGAACACAACTACGGCGTACCAGCATTTAACGTAAATAACTTAGAACAAATGCGTGCAATTATGCTTGCCGCAGATGCAACCAATTCACCTGTAATTGTTCAGGCATCAGCTGGAGCTCGCAAATATGCAGGCGCTCCATTCTTACGCCATCTTATTTTGGCTGCAATCGAAGAGTGGCCGCACATTCCAGTGGTAATGCACCAAGACCATGGTACTAGCCCTGATGTATGCCAACGCTCTATTCAACTTGGTTTTAGCTCAGTAATGATGGATGGTTCATTAGGTGCTGATGGTAAAACCCCTACAACTTACGATTACAACGTAGATGTAACTCGTCAAGTCGTAGCAATGGCTCATGCTTGTGGCGTGTCTGTTGAAGGCGAAATCGGTTGCTTAGGTAGCCTTGAGACAGGTATGGCTGGAGAAGAGGATGGTGTTGGTGCAGAAGGTGTACTCGATCATTCTCAACTTCTAACTTCTGTTGATGAAGCGAAGCAATTCGTTGCTGACACAAATGTTGATGCCTTAGCAATTGCTGTAGGTACTTCACATGGTGCTTATAAATTTACACGTCCACCTACAGGTGACATTTTAGCAATTGATCGCATTAAAGAAATTCATGCGGCGTTGCCAAATACTCATCTTGTAATGCACGGTTCAAGCTCTGTACCACAAGAATGGTTAAAAGTAATTAATGAGTTTGGCGGCAATATCGGCGAGACTTATGGTGTGCCAGTTGAGCAGCTTGTAGAAGCAATTAAACACGGTGTACGTAAAATCAATATTGATACTGACTTACGCTTAGCTTCAACAGGTGCAATTCGTCGTTTCATGGCGGAGAATCCAGCTGAATTTGATCCACGTAAGTACTTCGCTAAAACTGTCGATTCAATGAAACAAATTTGTATCGATCGTTATGAAGCCTTTGGTACAGCAGGTAATGCTGACAAGATCCGACCAATTTCATTAGAGAAAATGGTGGATCGTTATAAATAATTCCCGATAGGGTTTGATTTATGGAAACCGGTTATTTATATAACCGGTTTTTTATTATCTAAATCTTATCCATAAAAAAACCTGTGCTAAACACAGGTTTTAATTAAATAAAAATTAACTTACTTTTGCAGATTCTTTTTGTCGAGACTTGGATCTTTAATCTCTACATAAGCATTTGCACGTACTTCACGTAACCAGCTATCAATTTCAGTATTGAATTGACGTTCACCTAAAATTTGACGTGCCATACGTTCTTGATATTCGTGAGTCATATCTTTTTCGCGTTTGTCTGTCACTTGTAGAATATGCCAGCCAAATTGAGTTTGGAAAGGTTCACTAATTTGACCTACAGGAATTTCCTGCATTTTTTTATCAAACTCAGGTACCATCATTCCTGGATTAACCCAGCCTAAACTACCACCGTCACGCGCGGAACCTGTATCGTTTGAATAAGTTGCCGCAAGAGTGGCAAAATCTTCACCTGCCTTCAATCGCTTGTAAATGCTATCAATGATTTGTTTTGCATTTTCAGGACTTACTACCTCGGAAGGCTGAATAAGAATATGGCGTGTTTGATACTGTGGTACTAAGGCTTTTTGTTCATTTTGCTTGCGTTCTAAGAGTTTTAGAACATGTACACCATCTCGTACAGAAATTAGATCAGTGGTTTGACCATCTTGTAGGGGAGTAATACGGGCAGCGAGTTCAGCCGGAATATCAGAAAGGGGACGGAATCCCATGTCTGCACCTTCAACTTTTACTGTCGCAGTTGAAAGTTTTTTGAGAGCATTTAAATCATTGCTTTGAGCCAGCTTTGAACGAACTTCTTTAGCTACACTTTGAACTTCTTGAGGATTGTCTCCAGAAATTCGCATATGAATCACATGTGCCTGATTGCCGAGAGCAGCTTGACCCTGTGGTGATTTTAAGAAATTGTCAACATCTTGATCACTAATCTTAATACGTGACATCACTTGCTGTTGGCGTAGACGATTAATTGCTAAATCTTCGGCAATACGGCCTCGTAAATTTTCATAAGTTCCTGGAGCAATCGCATCTAATTTTTGTTGAAATGCTTCTAAACTTTTACTGCCAGATTGACTCGCTACTTTAAGTACTGCCTCGTTTAGGCTTTTCTCATCAGGTTTAATACCATAACGTTTTACTTGTTCAAGTTGAGCTTGACGCAAGATGAGTTGGTCTAAAACTTGAAATTGTAAGTATTGTTGAGGTGGTACTTCTTTTTTTTGTGCCTGTAACTCGTGAGTAGCTTCTGCCATTCCTTGTTCAAGGTCACTTTTTAAAATTACGCTATTGTCCACAATTGCCACAACTTCATCAGTGGGTTGGGCAAAACTATGCATTGATGAAGATATTAATACAGCAAGGGTTGTTGCTTTAAAAAACTGTTTAAGATGCTTTGCCTTCATTAACGTTGTGTCCAAGATTGATTAATTTTGTTAAAACCTAAAACGCGATTTTCAAGTATAGATGCAAGTTTGTTATTTAAACCACCTAAACCTTTAAGTGTGACTTCAGCCATAATCGCGCGTTTCTCGTTAACATTAGGAGATTTTGGATCATCTAGGTCGTTATAGTAAGAACGACCGTAGACTGAGATACCCCAGCAACATGATTCATAGTTAACACCTAATAACAGCTCACGAGCCACATCATTGTCCATGTCATATTGAACAAGACCCATAATACGCCAGTTGTCTTTAATTGGTTGTATAAACGATGCAACAACTTGATCGTAAGTGTGTTGACGACCAACAATGTCTTTGCGATAGAAGTAACCTAAGTTATATAGGTTGCCTTTATCGCCTGTATAGTAAACTTTGAAGTCTCTCTGGGCATTATCACCATTTGACATCCATGCCGAATTGGCTGCAATCGTAAAGTTCTGGTTAAGTTGGCTTGTTAAGCTAACGACAGGACCAGTATTACGTTCGGTATCAATCTCATCTGGTTCGTTTAGAGTAACGCGTCGATCTTCAAAGTAATAACTTTGTCCTACACTGGCACGCAAACGTTCTAAACCTACCGTGTCAAAAAGACTATAACTTACACCTAGTGATAAAAAATTGTTGTCTTCAAGGCGGTCATGCCCATAAAAGCGGTATGGGTTAAAGAGTTGATCGTAATTAACCGATGCTGAAGTTGAGTCAAAGTTTGGATAACCGTCCTGGTTCTTGTAAGGCGCATACGCATAAAATGCACGAGGGGTGATCGTTTGTAGGTATTTACCTTCGCGTTCAAAAGTTAAACCACTATCCAAAGTAAACTGAGGTACAACGACTGATTTATTTTCAGAGCCACCAGGGTTATTTAACTGAGTATCTTTATCATAGAATGTTTGGATAGAGCGTACAGAAACTTCAGGAATAACAAAGGCTGCCGGTGTTCGATAGTTATAACGTGTTGCGAACTGGTTATAAATACGGGTGCCGCTACTTTCCTGAGCAGAACCGTCATTAATTGATTTTTTAAAGTATGCTGTATCGTTATTAAATTCGTATTGCAATCCTTGTGGGTTACCAGTGACATAATTTAATAAGAACTGTGGTAAACGTGCATAAGGTTTGTTTACATCCTTAACTGAAGGATCTAGCGTTTGGAAGTCTTCAACTTTGAGCTGAGCTTTTAAACCCGGAATACCATGTTGATAGTTCAGTTCCCAAGCTCTTCGTAGATTTACATCAGTTTTAGTATTTGGACTGTGATCTAAATCCGCAAAATAATCTTTATCCGATGCATAACGATATTCAAGATTAGTCGACCATTGATCGTTAATATTCCAGTTGTGGAGAAAATTAAAATCTTTACGGTCTTTATCGTTATATTCTTTATCAGATGGAAGAATACCGCCTGATATTACCCCTGCACCGAAGCCATCCGTTAAATAGCGAAATTCACCTTTGAGCATGGCCCCACGTTCTGATAGATATCGTGGAGTAATCGTTGCATCATAATTAGGCGCAAGATTTAAATAAATTGGAACAGAAAGTTCACCGCCACCACCACTATTTGAGAAACCTGAAAAACCAAACTGTGGGTTAAGAATACCCGTAGTTCGACGGTCATCAATTGGGAAGTTAAAGTATGGGACTGCTATAACTGGTACATCTTTAACATAGATTTTTGCATTACGAGTGACGCCTCGACCAGTTTCCTGATTTAGCTCAATTTTATTAGCCTGAATTTTCCAAGCAGGTTTTTGGCCTGGTGGACAAGTGGTATAGCTTGCATCGTTAAGAACCATTACATTTGGAGAGGTTCTTTCGATTTTTCCAGCGTGACCATGTGCATGCTGCTGTTCAGAAATATAAAAACTATTATTTAAATCACCAGTTTGAGTCTTTAAATTGTAATTAATTTCATCACTTTGAGAGAGTAAGCCGCCTTGGGCTAACTGCACTCGACCTTGTGCATGAGCAAATGTTTGAGTTTTATCGATGGTAACTTTATCGGCACGTACAGTACGACCTTCTTGATCTATTACTACGTTTCCTTCTAGCTCAGAATCGCCAGCAGGGTTGTAATGACCATAATCCGCCGTTACAACCGATGTAGCCTTATCTGCATCTAATGCTTTAGTTTCAGGATTAATCGGTGTAATCCAAGTTCCTTGGCAAAATGCCGAACTCAAATATTTATTATTGCGCAACTGCGCTTCAGGTGCAGATTTATCAACATAATATTGTTGAAAGAATTCCTGCCCAGGATAGGCTTCCTTAATACTCGCCTTAAGTTGATTATTGTCTATGTTGGAGACAACACCAGCTGACTCAGCATAACTTGATTGTATGGAGCCACATAAGAGCGTAAAAATAGCGGTCGCTAAAGGATTAAATTTAAACTGATGCTTCATTGTCTCATTAACCAAGTATGCTAATTCACAATTAATTATTGTCGCATCATAGAGAAAAAGTTTATAAGTGGCTACACTTAACCCTTCAAAAATCTCAGCTTGTTTTAGATTTTATTGCAAATGAATACACAACGTGAACAATTGATACATACATGGCTTACATCTGTTCTTGAAAATGATCAATTTCAGATCGCTTATTTAGCAGGGGATGCCAGCTTTCGCCGTTATGCTCGCATCCAGTTACAAAATAAAACTTATATGCTTATGGATGCGCCTCCTGAAAAAGAAGACTGTGTTCCGTTTGTAACCATTGACGAATTTTTTGCAGGTCATGGGGTTCGAGTACCTCAGATTGTTGCAAAAGATTTAACTCAAGGTTTTCTATTGCTAGAAGATTTTGGTGATGTACTGTTGTCGACATTATTAAATGATGTAACAGTTGATCAATATTACGAACAAAGCTTTAAACAGCTCACTCATTTGCAATCAATTAATGGTATTGATCATTTCCCAGCTTATTCTTATGAAAAGCTTATGTCTGAAATGCAGCTGCTAACCGATTGGATGTTGCCATCACTTGGGATTCATCCAACAGTTGAGCAAAAGAAAACTATTGATGATGCATTTGATTTCTTAGCCAAAGCTGCATTGGCTCAACCGCAAGTTATTGTGCATCGTGATTTTCATAGTCGTAATTTAATGAAAATTACTAATGAAGAAGAATTGGGGGTAATCGACTTTCAAGATGCGGTTATTGGTGCCGACACTTATGATTTAATCTCGATTACACGTGATGCATATGTACAGTGGAATGCTGAGCGTGTTTATCAATGGTTTAAAGTTTTCTACGAGCTTTTACCAGCATCTGCTAAACAAAACCGAACTTTTGAGCAATTTAAACGTGATGCCGATTTAATGGCAATTCAACGTCATATCAAGATTTTGGGCATTTTTGTTCGTCTGTTTGAGCGAGATGGTAAGTCTGGATATTTAAAAGACTTGCCGCGAGTCATGTGGTATTTACTTGAAGAGAGTCGTGGTTATCATGAGCTTGATGACTTCATGACGTTTATTCGTAACTCAGTCATGCCTAAGTTTATAGAAAAATATGGCCCCTATGAGGTAGCAGCATAATGAAAGCAATGATTCTTGCTGCTGGCTTGGGCAATCGTATGCGTCCACTTACGCTATATACACCAAAGCCTCTGCTTGAGGTGGGGGGTAAGCCACTTATTGTGTGGCATATCGAAAAGCTTAAGAAAATTGGTGTGACTGAAATAGTCATCAATTCTGCCTGGTTGGCTGATAAGCTAATCAGTAGCTTAGGTGATGGTTCTCAATTTGGTGTGGACATCCGTTGGACGCGAGAAGAAGAAGGGCTGGAAACAGCTGGTGGAATTATTAATGCTTTGCCACTGCTTGGAACAGATCCATTTATTCTAGTGAATGGTGATGTATGGACCACAATGGGTTTTGAAGCGCTACGCGATATTAAGCTAAATGATGATTTAGCTCATCTTGTGTTGGTTGATAATCCTAAACAACATCCTGAAGGCGACTTTACATTATTGGATGGACGTGCTTTTGCATTCGATCAAGATGTGAAGGGCGAGAATCTCACTTTTAGTGGGGTATCTGTTATCAATCCTAAGCTCTTTGATGGATTGGAGCCTGGTAAACGTCCGTTAGCACCATTGTTAAAGCAAGCGATGCAGAATCAAAGAATATCTGCTGAAAAGCTTAAGGGTGCATGGGTAGATGTGGGAACGCCTGAACGTTTAATGGAGCTAGATTTGCAAATTCGTGAAGGCTTCTACGATTAACTGCGTAATCCCTAATCGTTAAATAGTGTTCCACGATGCATAAATGGGTATACTTTGTTTTAAATTTTACTTAGATGTTATCTGTTTATGCATCCATTTTTTCAAGAGTTACAACAGGGTAGTCAAAAACTAGGTTTGTCGCTTAGCGATGAAGCTTTGACATTATTGTTAAAGTATCAAGATGCTTTGGTACTTTGGAACAAAGCTTATAATCTAACAGCGATTCGTGATCCGAAAGAAATGTTAGTGAAGCATTTGTTAGATAGCCTAAGTATTTTGAAAGATTTACCACCAGGTCGATTGCTTGATGTAGGTACTGGTGGTGGTATGCCAGGCATGATCATTGCTTTATGTCAACCAGAGCGCTCTTGTGTATTGCTTGACTCAAATGGTAAGAAAATTCGTTTTTTGAAACAGTTTATTGCTGACCTTAAGCTTAAAAACGTAGTAGCTGTGCAAACGCGTGTTGAAAATCAAGATACAATTGATGAGCTTGGTCAATTTGATGTGATCACAAGTCGTGCATTTGCATCTTTAACTGATTTTGTTGAGGCTGCACGTCCATATTTACATGAGCATAGTATAATTGCTGCGATGAAAGGATTGATTCCAGTTGAAGAAATGGAAGAGCTTAAGCAGGAATTTTCATGTAAAGTGATTGAACTGCATGTACCAAGACTTGATGAACAACGTCATTTACTTTTACTTCAACGAATTTAAATAAAAAGTATTAGGGTTACCATGGCTCAAATTATTGCGATTGCAAACCAAAAAGGTGGTGTTGGTAAAACAACGACTGCAGTAAATCTTGCAGCATCACTTGCTGTATTGAAAAAACGTGTATTACTTGTTGATATAGATTCGCAAGGTAATGCTACGATGGGGTCTGGTATTCAAAAGAATGATCTACTTTACTCAATCACAGATGTGTTATTGGGTGAAGTGCCAATTGAAACTGCAATTCAAAAGGCAGAGGTTGGATATAAAGTTTTGGGTTCAAACCGTGAGCTTTCAGGTGTTGAACTGGCAATTGCCGAACAAGAAGGTCGTGAGTTCATTTTAAAGAATGCTCTGAACGAAATTAGAAATTCTTTTGACTACATTATTGTTGACTGTGCCCCTAGCTTAAGTTTAATTACGGTAAATGCCTTGGCTGCCGTAGATAGTGTAATCATTCCTATGCAATGTGAGTACTATGCATTGGAAGGTTTGGCTGATTTAACCCAAACAATCGATCGTATTCAAAAAGCATTAAATCCTGATTTAGAAATTATCGGTGTTTTACGTACGATGTACGACGCACGTAATGCCTTAACTCGCGATGTATCAGCTGAGTTGGAACAGTATTTTGGTAAGAAGCTCTATGACACGGTGATCCCACGTAATGTTCGTTTGGCTGAAGCGCCAGCGCATGGTTTGCCAGTGATTTATTTTGAAAAGAGTTCAAAGGGTGCAGTTGCATACTTAAATCTTGCAGCTGAGATGTTAAAGAAAAGTAAAGTAAAGAAAGGAAGTAAAGTATGAGCATCAAAAAACGCGGATTGGCGAAAGGGCGTGGTTTAGATGCATTACTTGGTTCAATTCAAAAAGAAAAATTACAATTAGAAGCTCAAGCACTTGATCATGGTCAGTTAAAACAAATTAATGTGAATTTGTTGAAGCGAGGTGAATATCAGCCACGTCGTTTTATCCATGAACATGACTTACAAGAATTGGCATCCTCTATTGAAAAACATGGGGTAATGCAACCAATTGTTATCCGTCCTGTAGATGATGAAGCTCATCCTTACGAAATCATTGCAGGTGAGCGCCGTTGGCGTGCAGCACAAATTGCTGGTTTAGCTGAAATTCCAGCAATTGTTCGTGATTTAAATGATCAAGTTGCGATTGCTTTGGCGCTTATTGAGAATATTCAACGTCAAGATTTAAATCCAATTGATCAAGCCTTGGCATTACAACGTTTTCATGATGAATTTGGTTTAAGTCATCAGGAAATTGCCGATACTGTAGGTAAGGCGAGAACAACGGTCAGTAACTTGTTGCGTCTATTGAGTTTGGCTGATGACATTAAAGAATTTATGCAACAAGGCCAGCTTGATATGGGCCATGCTCGTGCCATCTTGACTTTAAAAGGTAAAGAGCAACTTGAAGTAGCTAAAATTGTCATTGAAAAGGGATTATCCGTTCGTCAAACTGAGCAATTAGTACGTGATTGGAACGAACCTAAACAGGAAAAGGAAAAAACTCCTGTTGCACCAGACATTGAGCAATTAACTCAGAAATTATCGGAACGTTTTGGTGCCAATGTTAAAATTGATCATAACCAGAAAGGTAAAGGAAAACTCGTTATTCATTATCATTCACTCGATGAGTTAGATGGTATTTTGAATATTTGTTTGCCAGATTAATTCTAAGTTAGGTCATATATTTCTAATTTATATTCTTGGGGAAGAAAATATGTGGGAACTTGTGAAAGCGGGCGGCTGGTTAATGCTGCCTTTAATTTTGTGTTCAATTTTAACGGTCGCTATTAGTATTGAACGTTTTATACGTTTGAGACGTTCACAAGTTTTGCCTAAAGCACTGATGAGTGATGGTAGTGCAGATATTTCTCATATCATCACAAATTTGGAGCAAGATACTGATGCCTCAAGTACAGCATTAGGAAATATTCTAAAAGCTGGTTTTGAGCATCAGGCGCATGGAGAGCAATTTGCTCGGGCTCAAATGGAAGCAATCGCTTCTCAAGAAATTTCTTATTTAGAAAAAAATATTAACTTCTTGGGAACTTTAAGTGCTATAGCACCTTTGCTTGGGTTACTTGGAACAGTTGTAGGGATTATTGAGTCTTTTCTCGTGATTGATTTTGGTTCGGCAGGTAGTCCAAGTTTAATGATTCCTGGTATTTCAAAGGCCTTGATCACGACAGCGGTTGGAATGCTCATTGCAATTCCTGCACTTATTTCTTATCGTTATTTTCAGAGAGTGGTGCAAAATTACATTGCGGAGTTAGAGCAGCAATCTACACTCTTTCATGCATCATTGTTTTATAAACGTTCTTCTGTTGTGCAAGAACATCGCCGTGTTGGTTGATGGGTAGGTAGCAATATGAAGTTTAAACGTTCTCAAGTTGAAGACATTCATATCAATCTAACGCCCATGATTGATTGTTTATTGTTCATTCTGGTGTTTTTATTGTTATCTACCACTTTTAATCAGCCAAGTCGCATCAATCTAACTTTACCAGATGCCCAAGGCGTCCCACCAAAACAGTACGATCATAAAATTGAAGTCGTGGTAGACTCTAGCGGTCATTACGCTGTCAATGGTCAAGCATTGTCTACCAAGGACGTCGCTGATTTGAGCACTGCAATTAAGCAAATTGCTCAAGAGCGCCGTGATTTTATGTTTATCATCGCTGCAGATGCAAAAGCGTCTCATCAGGATGTTATTCGTGTTATGGATGTAGCAGGACAACTCGGTTTTGTTAACATCAATATTAGTACCAAAGTTCCTTCTAGAGGTTTTTCTGAGTGAATCAAGATTTTAAGGTTTATTTGCGTCTCATATCCTATTTAAAACCTTATTGGGGCGTGGCCTTATTAGTTCTTATCGGATTCGGTATGAACTCAGCAACAGAGGTTTCTGTTGCTAAGCTCATTAAATTTATTATTGATGCCATTCAAAATGCGAGTAGAGCGGATCTGGATTGGTTCCCTTTATTAATCATTTTATTAGTATTTTTCCGTGGCTTAGGTCTATTTATGGGTGGCTACTATACTGCTGTTATCTCCCGTAGTTTAGTTTTTAGTATTCGCCAAGAAGTTTATGCAAAGCTTTTAAGACTGCCGGCTCAATATTATCTCGATAACTCTTCGGGACATATTACAGCTAAAATTATGTATAACGTTGAGCAACTCACAGCTGCTTCATCTGAATCATTAAAAACCATTGTTCGTGATGGTATGATTACATTGGGGCTGCTAGGTTATTTGTTTTATACAAATTGGCGGTTGACCCTTTGTATTATGGTGTTCTTACCTATTATTGGGGTTTTGGTGCGCAAAGCATCAAAAAGAATGCGTAAACTTTCACTGCAAGTTCAGGACACTATGGGCGATGTTAACCATGTCGTACAAGAAAGTATTAGTGGTAATGCAGTTGTTAAAAGTTTCGCTGGTGAAGACTCAGAACAAGAGCGTTTTTATAAGTCGTCTGAAGAGAATTTAAAACGCGGTTTAAAAATGGTGATTGTACAGAACCTAAATAGTCCTGTTGTTCAAGTTGTAATGGCTTGTGCAATGGCTCTTATTGTGTGGTTAGCCTTAAGACCACAAATTTTAGGAAATACCAGTGCTGGTGAGTTTGTTGCGTATATTACAGCAGCAGGACTTCTTTCTAAACCTGTTAAAAACTTAACTGACATTAATGAAAAGTTGCAGCGTGGTTTAGCGGCAGCACATTCAGTTTTCGAATTATTAGATTTACCTGAAGAAGAAAATACCGGTCAACTTAAACCTCAATTGCAAGGTGCAATTCGTTTTGACCATGTCGTGCTTAACTATGCTGATGGTACTCAGGCGATTAAAGACTTTTCTTTAAATATTCGCCCAGGTGAGACAGTTGCATTGGTAGGGCGCTCGGGTGCTGGTAAAACTTCATTAGTGAATATGTTGGTACGTTTTCAAGAAGTCTCAAGTGGTCAAATTTATTTAGATGACTTACCAATACGTGATATAGAACTTTCAAGTTTGCGCACACAAATTGCAATGGTTAATCAGCAAGTTGTTTTGTTTAACCGGACTGTACGTGAAAACATCGCTTATGGTCAGTTACATGATGCAAGTGATGAAGAGGTTATCGCAGCCGCAAAAGCTGCTTACGCCCATGACTTTATTATGAACTTACCAAATGGTTACGATACTGTTTTAGGTGCACAAGGTCTAAACTTATCTGGTGGTCAACGTCAACGTATAGCAATTGCTCGTGCAATTTTGAAAAATGCACCAATTCTTATTTTAGATGAAGCGACAAGTGCGCTTGATAATGAATCTGAACATTTTATTCAGCAAGCATTTGATGAGGCGATGCAAGACCGTACAACGATTGTGATTGCTCATCGTTTATCTACAATTGAAAATGCAGATCGTATTGTTGTATTAGATCGTGGACAAATTGTTGAGCAAGGCACTCATCAAGAATTACTTGCTAAGCATGGTGCTTATTATCAATTACATCAGCGTAATTTTGAGGACAACTAAGCATGTCTTTGGCCCAGCTGATACAAAACGCATGGAATAAGCAATCAAGTTGGTTGATTGTTTTGCGTCCGTTGTCATGTTTGTATCGTGCTGGGTTTTTATTGAATCGTTATTTTTATAATTCAGGTTTAAAAAAAACCTATAGTGCACCTATACCAGTCATGGTAATTGGCAATATTACAGTAGGTGGTAGTGGCAAAACTCCATTATTAATAGAACTAGTCAATTACTTAAAACAGCATAATGTAAAAGTAGGCGTAATTAGTCGGGGTTATGGTGGAGCTGGTCCTTTTCCTATGTTGGTAACATCGGCCAGTCAGGCAGCTGAAGCAGGAGATGAGCCTGCTTTGATTGTACAGTCAACTGGTGTGCCTATGGCAGTAGGACCGAATAGACAAGCTGCAATCGAGTTATTATTAGCATCGACAAAACTAGATTTAATTATTAGTGATGATGGATTACAACACTGGGCTTTAGGTCGTCAAATAGAATGGATTGTGCTTGATCAAAATCGTGGACTTGGAAATAGAAAGTTATTACCAGAAGGATATTTGCGTGAACCTGCTGAACGTTTAAAAACGGGTACAGTAATCGAACATACATTTGCCCCTTCAACAGCAATGCATATGCATCTAGAAGCGGGGCATCCTTACTTATTGAATCCTTCTTCAGCAATTGAATTATCATTCAATACACAAAATAATTACCATGCAGTAGTGGGTATTGGTTTTCCTCAGCGCTTTTACCAAACACTTAAAGGTTTAGGTGTAAATCAATTTCAAGAGCATGCTTTTCGTGATCATCATGATTACGTTATTGATGACCTTGTATTTAATGATGATCAGCCTATCATTACGACTGAAAAAGATGCGGTTAAGTTGTTACCTTTACTTGAAAAGTATCCAGAATTTAAACGGCCTATTTGGGTCGTACCTGTTAAAGCAGTTTTGTCTGCAGAGTGCTATCAGGTTTTAAATCAGCAATTGCAAAAGCTTGATATTCAAATATCTTAGGAAGAAAAAATGAAACACATCGTTATTCCAGCACGCTTCTCAAGTTCGCGTTTGCCAGGTAAGCCATTGTTACTTATTCATGATCGTCCTATGATTTTACGTGTCGTAGATCAGGCAAAGAAAGTTGAAGGCTTCGATGATTTATGTGTAGCAACTGACGATGAGCGTATTGCTGAAATATGCCGTGCAGAGGGTGTTGATGTTGTTTTAACAAGTGCTGACCATCCATCGGGGACAGACCGTTTAAGCGAAGTTGCTCGTATTAAAGGATGGGATGCTGATGACATTATTGTAAATGTACAAGGTGACGAGCCTTTACTACCAGCTCAACTTGTTCAACAGGTTGCCAAGCTTCTGGTTGATAAACCAAATTGCTCAATGTCTACATTATGTGAGCCTATTCATGCATTGGATGAATTTCAGCGTGATAGCATTGTGAAAGTGGTTATGTCTAATCAAAATGAAGCTTTATATTTTAGTCGTGCAACTATTCCTTATGATCGAGATGGTGCTAAACAAGCTGAACCAACTTTACATACCCAAGCATTTCGTCATTTAGGTTTATATGCTTACCGTGTGAACTTGTTACAAGAATATGTTACATGGGACATGGGTAAACTTGAAAAGTTGGAAAGTCTTGAGCAATTACGTGTTTTAGAAAACGGGCACCGTATTGCTATTGCTGTAGCAGAAGCAAATTTACCGCCGGGTGTTGATCCCCAAGCCGATCTTGACCGTCTAAATAATATGCCTGTTGAGTCTTTTGAGTAAGTACTAATTTAATGAATCAGAATGTGACTTCTAAGGTTTATCCGTGGCAACAGACAATGTGGGAAACGTTAACAACACGTTTTCCTAATATTGGGCATGGCTTATTATTTTATGGTAAACAAGGTTGTGGTAAGCATGCTTTTGCCAAGCATTTTTTAGCATGGGTACTTTGTTTAAATAAACAGCCTCAGGGGGCTTGTGGTGAGTGTAGTAGCTGTCAATGGTTAAAATCAGACACACACCCGAACTATGTTCATATCACGACTGATGAAGAAAATAAAAAACAGAATGCAAAAATTAAAATAGAAAAAATTCGAGATTTATTGCCATTTGTACAGCAAACTGGTGAAGGATGGCGTGTTATTGTTATTGAGCCAGCCGAAGCTTTAAATCTTGCATCATCAAATGCACTGTTAAAAACTTTAGAAGAACCAGGTGAGCGCGTTGTTTTAATTTTGTTGGCTGATCATTATTTGAAATTACCAGCCACCATTCGAAGTCGCTTACAGCATTTTGCTTTAGATCGTATTTCATATGAGCAGGCAACATCTTATTTAGATGAACATTTAGCTGAAATCGCGGCAGTACCATCTGAATTATTGTTAGGTCTTTCTAATGATATGCCTTTGCAAGCAGTTGAAATTGCTACTAGTGATTGGTTTGCGAAAAGACAAACATTTTTAGAAGACTGGACTAAGGTAGTTAATCAAAAAAACATGCCTTTATTTTATTCGGCTAAATGGCAAAAAGAGCTTAACTTTAGTGATTTTATGATGCTTCTTGAATACTTGTTAGGGGATTTAATTTGTGTCAAGCTCAATCAACCACAGAAAAATATAGATTTACAGTACGATCAATTGGCGCAAAACTATAATTTAGAGAGCTTATTCAGTCTTTATGAGGAATTGCAGCAATCTAAAAGATTAGTTGAACAAAATGTACAAACACAACTCATCATAGATCAACTTTTTATAAAATTAATGAACGTTTAAGGGGAAATTATAATGCAACCACAAATGGGTGGAATTATTCAGGTCAATATTCCAGATAGAGCAACATTGCAAGCAAGTTATATGGGATATGTACAAGGTGGGGGCTTATTTGTACCATCGAAGCAAAAAGTGCAGATGGGCCAGGAAATTTTTATTTTAGCTACGTTACCAGAACAATCACAAAAAATTCCTTTAACTGGTAAAGTAGTTTGGATTTCACATAAGCAAAGTGGTTTTAAGCCTCAAGGCTTCGCAATCCAATTAAGTGGTGATAAAGGCATTTACTATAAAGCTGAGGCTGAACGGATTTTAGCTGGTAGTATGTCTTTAGATCGTCCAAGTTATACCATGTAAGCAGATAGGAAAGAACAGTGTTTGTTGATACCCATTGCCATTTAACAATGTTAGATTTAACACTTTATAACGGTGATTTAGATCTTGCCCTTGCTGCTGCGCGAGCAGAAGGTGTCTCTAAGTTTATGGCAATTTCAGTTGACCTTGATGATCATATTGCTTTAGCTGAAATCGCAAAGCGTCATGAAGATGTGGGGTATACGGTAGGCGTACATCCGTGTGAGGATGTTGATACTATGGCTCGAGCAACGACTGAGTATTTGACTGAATTGGCTCAATCAGAAAAGGTGTGGGCTTTAGGTGAAACAGGTTTAGACTATTACCACAGCACTGACTTTATTAACGAGCAAAAAGATTGTTTTGCTCGTCATATTCAAGCCTCTAAAAATGTTAAAAAACCAGTAGTTGTTCATACGCGTTCAGCAAAACATGATACGGTAGATATTATTCGAGCTGAACAATCTACGCATGGTATTTTGCACTGTTTTACTGAAGACTGGGAAACAGCAAAAGCTGTATTAGATTGCGGGTACTATATTTCTTTTTCAGGTATTGTTTCATTTAAAAATGCTCAAGATTTACGAGATGTTGCCAAGCAAGTGCCTTTAGATCGACTTTTAATTGAAACAGATAGTCCTTATTTGGCTCCAGTACCATATCGTGGTAAAACAAATGAACCAAAATATGTACCCTATGTAGCGAAAGCACTTAGTGAGGTATATGATAAATCGGTTGAGGAAATTGCAAGAATCACCTCGCAAAATTTCGAAAATTTACTCAAAGCGATTTAACTTATAGAAACTATACAAAGAGAGTAATTGCGTGAAGATGGACCGTCAAGCTCAGTTCCGAGCAAGAGAAGCGTTAATATTTCAAGTTGCGGAACAATTGTTGTTAGAAAATGGCGAAGCCGGAATGACACTTGATGTGCTGGCTGCTGAGCTTGATTTGGCAAAAGGTACTTTGTACAAACATTTTCAAAGCAAAGATGAATTGTACATGCTGTTAATTATTCGTAATGAGCGCATGTTACTCGAAATGGTCCAAGACACTGAGAAAGCTTTTCCAGAGCATTTGGCTTTCTTTATGTTGCATCATTTGCACCACCCGGAACGAACAGTTTTGTTCCATCAAATTGAAGAAAAGCTTTCGATTACAGCACAAGGTGTGCATCATCTTTTTAATGAACTGTATCAAGTAAGAAAACAGCGCTTACGTATTATTATTCGTATGACTGATCATTATTTAGAATCAATCCAGAGTCATATGACTACGCGAGATTACTTGGCTTCAATTTGGTCCCTTACTCATGGAGCTGCGGCAATTCTGAATTCAAGTTTTTACCAACGTTATTTGGGTTCAAGAGACACTTTGAGAGTAGCTTATATTGATCAGGCGTTGGCCTTACCGAAACAAGCAGTTGAACAATACGCTTAATAGGTCAATATGAAATTGAAATCATTTCAATCACAAAAAGGCTTTACCCTCATAGAGGTGATGGTAGTCATTGTGATTATGACAATTATGACTTCACTTGTTGTATTGAATATCGGTGGTATAGACCAAAAAAAGGCAATGCAGGCAAGAGAGTTATTTCTACTCGATTTACAGAAAATTAATAAAGAATCACTAGACCAATCACGTGTATTAGCTTTAGAAACTCATGGTGAGACAGATGTCTCACCATTTTCTTATGAATTATACGAATATCACGATCAAAGCACTTTACAAGTACAAGACTTAAAAAATCGCTGGCAGAAATATACTGAATTTAAAACACGACAACTTCCTGCGCATGTGTCTTTTTCAGTACAGCCTTTAGATGGCGAGAATTATTCTAAAGCTAAAAATACCGATTTGGTTGGTGGACAAACACCTCAGCTTATCTGGTTTGGCAATGGAGAAGCCAAGACCGTTAAAATACAATTTTATCTAGAGCAAAAACCGATTGGTTCAGAAATACAAATAGATCATTTGGGTAAAATAAATGAAATCTAAAGGCTTTACCCTCTTAGAAGTTATGGTTGCTTTGGCAATCTTTGCAGTAGCAGCTGTTGCTTTAACTAAAGTGGCAATGCAGTACACTCAGTCTACTTCTAATGCCATTTTAAGAACTAAAGCTCAATTTGTAGCTATGAATGAAATTGCTATGATGGAAATTAATCAAGAGTGGTTGCAGGGCACTCAAAGTAAGCAAGTAACTTCTCAAGGTGAGACTTGGCAGATTGATAAATCAGCTGAATCAACTGTTAGCCCTAATGTTCAAAAAATTAATGTACAAGTTAGCTTATATGATTCGGATAAGGGAAAAGTACAAAACGGTATTACTCATATGGTCTTTTTTAATTATCCAGTGAAAGCAAAATAATGATAAAAAATAAGAATTTTCGAATTCAAAGCATTGCTTCTCATCTTAGAGCTCAGTCGGGTGTTATTCCGACTGACTACTCTGGGCATAGCTCTTCGTCTTACGCTCAGACAAAGCTTCGCTTTAGAGAGCCTCACACTCGAAACATGGTTTCTCGTCTTGCGGTGCGATCGAGCAATACTCGATTAACTCGCGCCTCAGGATTTACGTTGGTTGAATTGTTAGTTGCGATTGCTATCTTTGCGGTCTTATCTTTATTGGGGTGGAAAATTTTCGATTACTTGCTTAAAGTTCGTGACCGTAATGCTGAACATGAAGTGCATTTGTTTGAGTTACAAGATGCTTATCAACAAATTCTTCGTGATAGTCTGCAAATTATTCCTTTATCTGCAAATCAAGGTGGCCAACTTCATCCAGCTTTAGAAATTGATAATCAAATTCTGCGTTTTAGCAAAGCAGGTGTAACGGATCCTTTAAAACAAGGTTTATCACCGTTTGAACGAATTGAATATCGTTATGATGCAGACCAAAAAAAATTATATCGTCTTAAATATACAAATTTGAATACTTCGAATAATGAGCAACCTTTATCGAGTACCTTGCTAAGTCAGGTTGACCAATATCAGATTATGGTTTTGACTCCACAAGAGGTAACAAAGTGGCCTGAGGTTAATATTGATCCAACAAAGCCTAACGAATTGAAAAAATTACCGAAAGGAATAAAAATTCAACTTACTGTAGCAGGAGTAAGTTATGAATGGATCTATAGCTTAAATCAAAGTAATTTATCGCTTTCCCCACAAGGTGGCTCATAATGTTTAAAAATTATAAGCACCAACAGGGTGTCGCTTTACTGACAATACTTATTATGGTTGCCTTGGCTACAATTTTAGCTGCTTCTATTGCCAAACATCAAAATAATACTATGGAAAATACAGCTTATTTAATGCGTCAAAATCAATCTTTGCTCTATGCAAAAAGTGCAGAAGCTTTTTTTTCGGAGTTATTAATTCAAGATGCAAATAATGCGGGTGGAGTAGATCATTTAAAAGAGACATGGGCACAACCTACGCCACCGTTCCCGGTAGAAGATGGTTCTGTCTCAGGGCGTTTGCTTGATGAGTCGGGGAAATTTAACTTAAATAATTTGACCAATGGGGAAGGTATGGTAAATGAAGATGCTAAAAGTTGGTTTGAACGTTTGCTTGTACGAGTAGGTTTACCTGCTGAGCTAAGTCAGGCTGTGATTGATTGGCAAGACCCAAATGATGAGCCAGCTGGACCAATGGGAGCAGAAAGTAGTTATTATCAAGGCTTAGATCCTAGCTATATGGCTGCGAATACTAAATTTCACCGTATTGAAGAGTTAAAACTAGTTAGAGGCTTTGATGGGAAAAAATATGATTTGATCGCCCCATATATTTCTGCTTTACCAGAAAATACGAAATTAAACATCAATACTGCTTCACCATTGGTTTTAGCAAGTATTGATGAAAAACTAGATGTTGGGGCGATCGAAAAAGAATTACAGGCGCGACAGCAAAATTTAAAGTTCTTCCAAAATGTTGATGAATTGTGGCAATTGAGTGCTTTTTCAGCGGTTGATAGTCAAAAGAAAAAGCAGGCAAGTGGTCTTATTGATGTTAAATCTAACTTCTTTCAAGCTCAAATTGAAGTTGTTCTAAACAATAGAAAGCGCCAATTTACTAGCGCCTTAATGCGAAAAGATAAGCAAGTATATGTCTACTCAAGGAGTTTGGCTCCATTTAACTAAATAAATTTATTGATATTTTTCCTAAGTCTGTAATACTTGAAGCTTATTAATAAAAGGGATGAGGTCATATTTCTGTATAGACAATATTTAAAGTAAAAATCAATATCTTCAAAATTCCTTCACATCTCTTATCATACTTTTTGCTAATTGTTTCTATTTGAAAAGTGGTGCGAAGTTTTTATCTTTTGCTTTATAATAATGTTCTTAGAAGGAATGATCGATTTGGCACATGTTAATTCGTAAGTTATTTAAGTTTGAAAATGCACATGTAGTACGTAACTGTACATCAGATCGTTGTAAGCGATCGATTCATGGGCACAGTTATAAAGTCGAGTTATTACTTAAAGCTTCGAAATTAGATCATGGACAAATGGTATATGATTTTGGACTATTAAAAGGTGTGATTAAGGACCTTTTTGATAGTTTTGATCATGCGATTTGTTTCTGGGAAAAAGATGATCCACAATATATCGATGCTTGTAAAACTTTTAGTGCACGTTGGATTTCTTTACCAGTGTCTCCATCTGCCGAGCAATTTTCTCGTATTTTCTTCTATCTAGCTCAGCAAGTATTAAAATCAACCATTACCCAAAATGGGGAAGGTGATGTTGAAGTTTATTCAGTGATTGTTCATGAAACTGATACAGGGTATGCCCAAAGTTTTCTTGAAGATATTCAAAATGAACAAATGGGACTACTAAACCTTGAAGGTATTGTTTTCTCAGAACAAGTTCAATCTGAATGGACTGATCCACAAATGTATGAAAATTTAAAACAAGGGATTAAGTTTCAGAATCCACATGTTAACTTACAAGTAGAAGTGTAAGTTAACATCCTTTTGTTTGTAGAAATGAAAATTGATCTAGGATGACATTAATGCAATTAACTGAGCAACAGCAAGACAAACTCAGTAAAGTTCAATTAGAAGAAAGCTGGAAAAGATCATTAACTCCATTTTTGCTGAGTCCTTACATGGATAGTTTGCGAGACTTCCTGTTTCAACAGAAGCAGGCTCAAAAAACAATATATCCACCCAGTAAACAAATTTTTAATGCGTTAAATATTACACCTTTAGATCATGTAAAAGTCGTGATTTTAGGGCAAGATCCATATCATGGACCGAATCAGGCAAATGGCTTAAGTTTCTCTGTACAAAGAGGGGTTGCATTACCTCCATCTTTACGTAATATTTTTCATGAATTAAATACAGATTTAGGTGTACCAATTTCGCGTCATGGTGATTTAACCAAATGGGCCGAGCAAGGTGTACTTTTATTAAATAGTGTACTTACTGTAGAAGCAGGACAGCCCACATCACATCAAAAACAAGGTTGGGAAGAGTTTACTGACGCAGTAATTGATGTCTTAAATGAACAACGCGAGCACATTGTTTTTATTTTATGGGGTGCTTATGCACAACGTAAAGGGCAACGTATAAATAGAGAAAAACACTTAGTTTTAACTGCTGCACATCCATCCCCACTTGCGGCTAATCGTGGTGGTTTTTTTGGTTGCAAAGTGTTTTCAAAAACAAATCAATATTTGAAACAACATGGCATTGAGCCCATAGACTGGCAATTGGACGCATGATGAACTCTCCCAATGTAAATAGCTATCATCCGGATTTGGTAGTTGAAGAAGCGAAAAATGGTTGGCGTATAGTACGTTTGAATCGGCCTAAATCATTACATGCTTTAGATGAATCAATCGTAACGGCTTTATTACGAGTATTTGAAGACTTCCGTGATGATGAGCGAGTGAAAGCAATTTGGTTGGACTCGACAACACCAAAAGCTTTTTGTGCAGGCGGGGATGTACGCAAATTACGTCAGCTGGTCATTAATCAAGAAGTAGAAACAGCAAATAAGTTTTTCCAGCAAGAATATGCTTTGGATTTACTTTTGCATAATTATGCAAAACCAGTTGTTGTATGGGGCGAAGGTTATGTAATGGGCGGCGGTTTAGGCTTGTTTATGGCTGCACCTTTCCGCTTAGTTACACCATATTCACGTTTGGCAATGCCTGAAATTAATATTGGCTTATACCCAGATGTAGGTGCAAGCCGTTTCCTTGCTGACCGTGGGCAAATTGGTTTATTTACTGGTTTGACGGGTTCTATCATGACTGCCGCTGGGGCCTACAGCATTGGTTGGGCGACGCATATTTGCGAAGCACAACGTGATAATGTTCTGCAAAAAGTACTGAATATTAATTGGGCTCACTATCCTGCAGGTGATTTCCGTGCGATTGACGATACTTTAAATAGTTTGCACCGTCCGGTTGCAGCAGGACCATTGCAAAATTCTTTAGACGTTATCCATAGCGTTTGTCGTGGTTCAAGTTTTGAACAAGACTATCAGGCGATTGTAAGCTTACGCGATGCAAGCAGTGATTGGTTGCGTCAAGCTAGTGAAAACTTACAAAAGGGTTCGCCAAGTACAGCAGCGATTACTTGGTTGTTATGGCAATGGGGTAAACAAGTTCATTCTTGGGACGAAGTTTTTGATCTGGAAGCGCAAATTTCTGAATGGAAAATTCGCCACCCTGACTTTGTGGAAGGTGTGCGTGCACGTTTAGTCGATAAAGATTTATCGCCAGAGTGGAAAGCATGTGAAGACCTTACATTAAGAGGCATTTTGGCCGATGACCCACCAATTACGACTATTGATAGCTGGAATGCATTACTTAGACAGTATGGTGTAGTGTCATAATAAATAATGTCTAAATTTAATGATGAGTATTGGATGCAGCTTGCTTACGAGCAAGCTGAATTAGCAGCCGAGCAGGGGGAAATTCCTGTTGGGGCTGTAATTGTAAGCCAAAATAAGTTAATTGGAGCTGGTTTCAATGCTCCAATTGGTTTATCTGATCCTACAGCGCATGCAGAGATTCAAGCTATTCGTTCAGCTTGCCAATTATTAAAAAATTATCGTTTACCTGAAGACGCGACTTTATACGTTACGCTTGAGCCATGCACAATGTGTGTGGGAGCTTTGGTACATGCAAGAATTAAACACGTTGTATTTGGAACAGTAGAGCCTAAAGCAGGCTCACTAGTGAGTACACGTCAATTATTAGAAAATGGTTATTACAACCATAAATTTACTTTTGAGCAGGGATGTTTACATGAAAAATGTGCTCAGCAGTTAAGTCTTTTTTTTAAGCAAAGACGGGAACAAAAGAAACAAGAGAAGCAACAAAAATCGTCCTTAAATGATTAAAAAATGTCATGTGGTTATGGCAAACTAACGCCGTTTCATTGACATGATTTATTTAAATAAGGAACTTTCATGCGTAATGTAATTACTATACAAAAAGAATTTAATGCTCCTCTAAGTGATGTATTTAACCTGCTTTCTAAACATGCAACTTACAATAAGGCATTTGCTCCATTACAAGTTGTACGTGTAAAAGACTCAGTAGATCCTGAAAGACCCGATGGGGTTGGTTCTGTTCGTCGTATGGGGTTTGGTACGATTAAACCACTTAAAGAAGAAATCACTTATCTCGAAGAAAACAAGCGTATTGAATATAAATTAATTGATAATCCCTTAGTTAAGCACCATTTAGGTCGTATCGAGTTTTCTGAAATAACCCCATATATTACTTTGGTTACTTATCGTATCGAATTAACGGCAAAAGCTCCTGTTGTAAGTAAATTAATTCTTGCACAGCTAAAACTAGCGATTACACTAGGCTTTTCGAGATTAGCTAAAGCATTTGCTTCTTAGTGAGAGTTCAATGACAGTTCAAATTATTACTATTGATGGTCCGAGTGGTTCGGGTAAAGGAACACTAGCGGCAAAACTTGCTGCTTATTATCAATTTCATTTACTCGACTCTGGCGCCTTGTATCGTTTGTTAGGGTTGTCATTACATAAACATGATTTGTTAGAAAAATTAGATAGCCATTTAGATGAGTGTGTGAAATATGCTCGTCAGCTTAATATCAAGTTTGAAACTTCAGCAGAGGGAACATTGGTTTTCCTTGATGGAGAAGATGTATCACAAACCATCCGTACAGAGCGAGTTGGAGAATATGCTTCTAAAGTTGCAGCAATACCAGAGCTCAGACAAGCACTTTTTGAGCGTCAAAGAGCCTTTGCGCAAACTCCAGGTTTAGTGGCAGATGGCCGAGATATGGCAACATCAATTTTCCCTGAAGCGAATGCAAAAATTTACCTGACAGCTTCGGCAGAGTCTCGTGCTGAGCGAAGAGTAAAACAGTTGCAGGGCATGGGTCTAGATGCTAAAATAAACGACATTTTAGCTAATATACAAGCGCGTGACAAAAGAGATATGGAGCGGGAAGTAGCTCCTCTCAAGCCAGCCGCAGATGCTTATATCATTGATAGTTCGGAATTAACGATCGATCAAGTATTTAAGTTAATGGTTGATTATGTCAATAGCCGTACTATTAGCAACTAAGATTATCAGTTGACGCATAGCTTGATCAGTCTATAAAGACTATGTTGATACTTAACTAAACCGGCCTTGTCTGATCCAAGACCGCTGACTTTATCAGGTATATCATGACCGAATCTTTTGCAGCCCTCTTTGAAGAAAGTGAATTAAACCTCAACGTTGAAAAGGGTGCAGTCATCCAAGGTGTTGTTGTAAACATCGATAGCGACTGGGTTACTGTTGACACTGGCCTTAAATCAGAAGGCATTGTTGACCGTGCTGAATTTTTAAATGAACAACGTGAACTTGAAGTTCAGGTTGGTGACACTGTTGACGTAGTTGTTGAAGCTCTTGACAACGGTATGGGTCAAACAGTTTTATCACGTGAAAAAGCTAAACGTGCTGAAACTTGGACTAAACTTGAAAAAATCTTTGAAGATGGCGAAATCGTTACTGGTGTTATCTCTGGTAAAGTTAAAGGCGGTTTCACTGTTGACATCGGTCCTGTTCGTGCGTTCTTACCAGGTTCATTAGTTGACACTCGTCCTATCCGTGACACTACTCACCTTGAAGGTAAAGAGTTAGAGTTTAAAGTAATCAAACTTGATGCTAAACGTAACAACGTTGTTGTATCTCGTCGTGCTGTTATGGAAGCTGAATCTTCTGCTGACCGTGAAGCATTACTTGCTCAACTTGAAGAAGGTCAAACAGTTACAGGTACTATCAAGAACCTTACTGATTACGGTGCATTCGTTGATCTTGGCGGTATTGATGGTCTTCTTCATATCACAGATATGGCTTGGAAGCGTATCAAGCACCCTTCAGAAGTTGTTGAAGTTGGGCAAGAAGTTACTGTTAAAGTACTTAAATTTGACCGTGAACGTAACCGCGTATCTTTAGGCCTTAAACAATTAGGCGAAGATCCATGGTTAGCGATCATGAGCCGTTACCCTAAAGGTTCTATCGTTAAAGCACGTGTTACTAACTTAACTGACTACGGTTGTTTCGCTGAAATCGCTGAAGGCGTTGAAGGTTTAGTACACGTTTCTGAAATGGACCACACTAACAAAAACATCCACCCATCTAAAGTTGTTCAGATCGGTGACGAAGTTGATGTTATGGTTCTTGAAGTTGACGAAGAACGTCGTCGTATCAGCCTTGGTATCAAACAAACTCGTGCTAACCCATGGGAAGAGTTTGCTAAGTCTCACGAGAAAGGCGAAAAAGTTTCAGGCACAATCAAGTCTATCACTGACTTTGGTATCTTCATTGGTTTAAATGGCGGTATCGACGGTCTAGTTCACTTGTCTGATATTTCTTGGAACGAACAAGGCGAAGAAGCTATCCGTCGTTACAAGAAAGGTGACACTGTTGAAGCAGTTATCTTGTCTGTAGACGCTGAAGGTAACCGTATCAGCCTTGGTATCAAGCAATTGAACAGCGATCCGTTCAATGATTTCTTAGCTGCTAACGAACGTGGTGCTTTAGTTAAAGGTACTGTGACTGCAGTTGATGCTCGTGGCGCAACTGTTAAGTTAGCTGACGAAGTAGAAGCTACTCTTAAAGCTTCTGAAATCAACCGTGACCGCGTTGAAGATGCAACTAAGTTCTTAGAAGTTGGTCAAGAAGTTGAAGCGAAAATCATCAACGTTGATCGTAAATCTCGCTCTATCAACTTGTCTATCAAAGCGAAAGACGAAGCTGAAGAGAAAGAAGCAGTAGCTAACTTACGTACAGCATCAGCTTCTCAAGAAAATGGTCCTAAGACTATTGGTGACTTGATCAAAGCACAAATGAAGTAATAAGTTAACAAAGTACAGTTTCATGTAACGAAATTGTACTTTTTATACAAATTACTGTAAACGGTAGCGTAGTATTCAACATACTGCGCTACCGTTTTGTATTTAAACAGGTTATTATCAAACGACTTAGAGTAGTAATAAATAACGAGGTCGTAGATGACTACTGAAGCTCTTAATAAGTCTGATTTGATTGAACGCATTGCGCTAAAAAATCCACACTTGGCTGAACCATTGGTGGAAGAAGCGGTTAAAATCATGATTGATCAAATGATCGAAGCTCTTTCGACTGACAATCGTATTGAAATCCGTGGTTTTGGTAGCTTTGCTTTACACCACCGTGAACCTAGAGTTGGTCGCAACCCAAAAACAGGTAAGTCAGTAGATGTTGCAGCGAAGGCTGTTCCACATTTTAAACCAGGTAAAGCACTCCGTGATGCAGTGAATGAATCTGGAAAATAAATAAAACTCATAAGTGGGGTGCCTATGCGTTATATTCTAATTGCATTACTCATTATTGTATTTGGCTATTCTTTAGCACTTGTTTTGCAGAACCCAACAGAACTTCCTGTTGATTTATTATTTACTCAAGTTCCTGCAATGCGTTTAGGTTTATTATTGTTGCTTACCTTGGCGCTTGGAATTGTAGTTGGACTTTTATTAGGTGTACAAGTTTTCCGAGTTTTCCAAAAAGGTTGGGAAATTAAACGCCTTAGAAAAGATATTGACCATTTGAGAAAAGAACAAATTCAAAGTGCTCAATTGGCAGCAGCAGAAGCAGCTGCAAATGTAAGACATGAAAAAACTGTGGTAGATGTTTATCCTCAAGATAAAAACTCTACTCCTTTATAATTATTCGTAATACTACTCTTTATCTAGGTATAGAGAGTAGTATTTCCTCCCTATATTTCTCCTCATTCATTAAATTTAAAATCAATATTTTTTTATTCAAAAACTTGTCTTCATAGTTTTCTTTATTAGTAGCTGACTTGTCTATTATAATAGCGCTGATTTTATATGATGGAAGAAAGTCTCTTGAGTATCATTGTTGCGTTAGATGCTAAAAGCCAATATGACGCTTTAAAAATTGTTGAACAACTTGATCCTACATTATGCCGCGTAAAAGTAGGTAAAGAGCTTTTTACTCATGAAGGCCCATCTGTTGTAAAAAAACTTCAAGAAGAAAATTTCGAAGTTTTCTTAGATTTAAAATTTCATGATATTCCTAATACAACTGCTCAAGCTGTATGTGCTGCGGCAGACTTAGGTGTGTGGATGGTGAACGTACATGCATCAGGTGGTCGAAAAATGATGGAAACCTGTGTAGAGCGTTTAAAGGCTGGTAATTATCAAACTCAGTTAATTGCTGTAACAGTTTTAACTTCAATGGGTCGTGAAGACTTAAAAGATATTGGTTTAGATATTGAACCTGTAGAGCAAGTTAAAAGATTAGCTAAACTGACTAAAGAGAGTGGTTTAGATGGTGTAGTTTGTTCTGCTCAAGAAGCTAAAATTCTCCGTGAATTAATTGGAGAAGATTTCTCTTTAGTTACCCCTGGAATACGTCCAGAAGGTAGTAATGCAGATGACCAAAAACGTATTGTGACTCCAAAACAAGCAATGCTTGATGGCTCAACCCATTTAGTTATTGGTCGCCCAATTACTAAAGCAGAAGACCCAACTCAAATGTTGAAGTCAATTCTTGCTTCGATTGCTTAAAAGTTTAAAAACACAGTAATTAAAAGTGGAGCAAGTAGGCTTAGAAGTAAGCCACTCATCATGGCGTGTGGTACATAATGTGTGCCACATGACTGTTTTACCATTGCTAATGTTACATCCATCGAGGTAGCACCAGCGCTTGAAATTGCTGGACGTGGAAAACGCCATCCCATGGTGTACATGAGTAAAATTGCAACTATTTCTCTAAATAGATCTGTAAGTAATGCAATTCCACCTAGCTCAGCTGAATGTAATTGTGTAAATAAAATACCTGACATTGAATACCAACCATAGCCTTGGGCTAAAGCCAGCATTTCATTAAGTGTAAAGTGATTGCCTAGTATAAAATAGTTAAGAAAACCAGCTATACATGAACCTATAAAGGCAGCCAAAGGTACAATAAGAATTTTCCAGCTTAACCATGTTCGGTTAAAATGAGTAAAAGCTAATTCGATGCCAATTAGAAAAATAAAGACTAATAACAAATACCAACTATTAAATGAAATATGTATATTTAGTCGAGTAAAAAGAATACCTAAAATGATACCTACAGTTAAAGCTAGAAATGCCTTAGCAATATTTTTTAGAGCATTGATAAAAAGCTGAAGTGAAATTTTTCCTTTAACACTTTCTTTATCAAAAATTGCGTAGGCAATTAAACAAGTAAAAAAAGAACCAAAAGATGTTGTAAATGCAATTAATAGAGCTGGTGGCAATATAGTAGATGGGTTATTAATTTGATCAAGTGCAAGTGTTAATTCTAAAGCAACACTTGTTAGTAAAATATATGAAAAATAGGGCAGAATTTTAAAAATAAACTGCCGAATATTTAATGAGAGTTTAGGACCAAGAAAGTAACCAAAAGCTATTACAATAAAAATTTGAATAATGAGGCTAACAGATTGCATATAATAGATAGATTGTTATTAACCTATCTATTATGTATTGAACATTTTATGCTGCATAGCTCTTAGAGAACTTATTTAGCAGTAAATAATTTTTGGGGTTAACTTTACGGGTTTCTAACCAATACTTCCAAGTATAAGTTGGCCATAAAGAAAAGTTTTTCCCATCGGCAGCCTGATACCAACTATTACAACCGCCTGCTTGCCATACGGTACCTTGAAGTTGTTTCTGTATTCCTTCATTGAAAGTATCTTGGACTTCAGGTTTAATTTCTATAGCGTGTTGACCAGATTTATCTACGAGTTCAATAAGTTGTAAAATATAATTAACTTGAGACTCAATCATAAAAATAACCGAGTTATGTCCTAAAACAGTATTTGGTCCAAGCAGTTGGAATAGGTTAGGGAAATTCTTGGTCACTATTCCATAATAACTTTCTGCACCGTTCTTCCACGCCTGCTTTAATTCAATTTGGTTACGACCAATACAAGTAAAATCTTTTAAGTAAATTCGGGGATCTGTAATAAAGCCAGTCCCATAAATCAAACAATCGATAGATCTTTCTTTTCCATCTTTTGTAATAATGCTGTGTTCTTTAATTTCTTGAATACTATCCGTCACTAATTCCACATTTTTACGGTTAAATGTCGGGAAGTATTTATTTGAAATAAGAATACGTTTACAGCCCATCACAAAGTCTGGGGTAAGTTTTTTAGCTAATTCTTTATCTTTTACTTGGAAGCGTATAAAAGCTTCGGCTAGTTTTTGTCCATATTTCATGATTTGAGGCTGAACTATTGGCACAACGCGTGATTCGTTACTCCAATAAAGGCGACTACGATGAATTTGTCTATAAAGATTAGATGTTTTAAATAGAGCTTTACTTAAACTGGAGTATTTTCGCTCATCACGTGGAATAACCCATGCTGCTGTTCTTTGAAAGACATATAGTTGCTTAACATCTTTTGCGATTTCTGGAATATATTGAATCGCACTACCACCTGTACCAATCGAAGCAACTGATTTACCTGTTAGGCTATAGCTATGTTCCCATTGGGAGGAGTGAAAAACTTTACCCTTAAATTTTTCAATACCTTGAATATGAGGGATTTGTGGAATATGTAATGGACCAGATGCAAATACTAAAAATTGTGCTTCTAGAGAAGGTTGGTTGGCAAAATCTAACATCCATACATGTCGCGTTTCATCATACTGTGCATGTGTAACTTCATGATTAAACTTACAGTAGTTTTTTATTTGATATTTATTAGTTATATCTTGAATATAATCAAAAATTTCAGGGGCTTCAGCATAGCGTTTTGACCAGTCTGTTTTAGGTGCAAAAGATAAAGAATACATGTGTGACTGTACATCACAGGCAGCTCCTGGATACCTGTTTTCTCGCCAAGTTCCCCCCACGTCAGTGGATTTTTCTAAAATAAGAAAATCTGTTTGCTTGTTCTGTAATAGACGAATAGCCATTGCAAGGCCACCGAATCCAGCACCAATAATTGCGATTTTAGTTTTTTGAGTAGCATGTTGTTTTGAATTTAGCATTGGAAACCCTGCATATGCGCTAAAGAGGATTGCAGGCAAGACTAACTTCTTTTGAACAGTTTAAACATGATTGTACCGACGTGAAAATTGATATATTCGGCAATTAATTTTATTACTTCTTTATAGTAAAACATTTCAGTCTAGAGAAATTGATTGAAGAATGAAACGATCGGCACTTGGTTTAATCTATTTAATTCAAGGAATGCGCAATGCGGGCATTGATGTCGACTCACGTTTGGCAGATATCGGTATTAAAGTAGATTCCTTAGACCCAAGCTCAACAATTCATGACAGTTTAGAATGGGATATTCAACAAATTATTAGTGAAAATGTTGATCCTGAAAAGGGATTATTCATTGGACAGCACTATGCATTAGCAGGTTATGGCCCTTTGTTAATGCTACTTGTAACAAGTCAAGATATACAAACCGCCTTAGAAAAAGGCATAAAGTATCAAAAACTTACTCATTTATTTGGTACTTTGAGCTTACAAGAAACTGAAAATCATATTATTTTGAATTATTTACCTGTCGATTTAAAAACAGAAATCGGTTTGCTTCGTGCTCAATGTGAAATTTCGGGGACTTACAAGTTTATTCAGGATATTTATACCATGATGGGTTTAACCATGCCTCATATGCGTATAGATGTACCGTTTCCCAAACCAAATAATACAGATACCGTTTCTCAATATTTCTCATATTATGGAGATGATCTGCATTTTAATTCTACACATGCAGCATTTAGCCTAAGTAAGAATGTGCTTGGAATAAAAATTCCTTCAGCAGATATCATTACTCATCGTATCTATGAAGCTAAATGTATTAAAGAAATTAAACGATTAAATGAACAAGATCATCTAATACCACCTATTATTCAATATGTGCAAGATTATTTAGAGCTACAACAAGGAATTATCCCGAGCATGGCGGAAACCGCTTTTGCTTTAAAAATGCCTGAAAGGACATTAAGGCATCAATTGCAGCAGCTTAATACGAGTTATAAACAAATTCGTGAACAGATTATCAAGAATAAGGCGCTTAAGCTTATGGAATATAAAGAGTATTCAATTGAAGTTATTGCAGAAGCACTTGGTTATTCTGAACCTGCCGCTTTTAATCATGCGTTTAAAAGATGGTTTGGACAGAGCCCTCGGCAATATGGAAAAGAGTTTTACTGAGTATAACTCTTGATGCTAAAAGCTAATGTGGTCGGACAAAATGTTCGCTATACTCTCTTAAGTTAAAATTGAAATAAAATGATATGTTAAATTTAAAATCTTCTCATAGTACTGCATTTACTCCTTCTTCCCCAGCAGAGCGCTATGCTGAGGCATTGGCTTCAGGCCAGTTCATGGCAGATGAAGCACAAGCACAGGCAGTGCAAGAATTAGATCGTGTATGGAAAGAACTTTTAAATCGTTATAAAGCTTCTAAAAAAGCTTTTCGTCGTTTTCGCCGTCAAACCTCTCCAAAAGGTGTATATATGTGGGGTGGTGTAGGACGTGGTAAAACTTGGCTTATGGACCAATTTTATGAGTCTGTGCCATTTCGCCGTAAAACGCGTATGCATTTCCATCACTTTATGCAACATGTACATAAAGAATTAAATAAACTTTCTGGTCAACGTAATCCACTCGATATCGTGGCTGATCAAATTTATAAAGATGCTGTTGTTATTTGTTTCGATGAGTTTTTCGTGTCAAACGTAACAGATGCAATGATTTTGAGTGATTTATTCCAGAAGTTATTTGTTCGCGGTGTAACACTCATCGCAACTTCAAATATTGCACCAGACGGTTTATATAAAAACGGGATTCACCGTGATCGTTTTATTCCCACAATTGAAATGGTTAAAAAGAACTGTGTCGTTTTAAATGTAGACGCGGGTGTGGATTACCGTTTACGTGTTTTAAAACAAGCTCAATTGTTTAAATCACCACTGGGCAATGAAGCTCAAAACTGGATCGCAGAGCGTTATAGTGCTTTAACTCAAACGCAAACAAATTCTCATGAACCAATTGTGATTAATAACCGTGTTGTTGAAACGCTAGGTCACACAGAAGATGTTTTATGGTGTGAGTTCTCTGAACTTTGTTTAAAGCCGCGTAGTCCTGCAGACTTTATTGAAATTGCCAATATTTATAATACTGTTCTGGTGAGTAATGTTCCGCACTTAACTGACTTCTTGTCAGAAGGTACACGTCGTTTTATTTATCTAGTCGATGAATTTTATGATCGTGGCGTGAAGTTACTCTTAACTTCTCAAGACAGCATTATTGACATCTATCAAGGCGAGAAATTGGCTTTTGAGATTGAGCGTACGCGTTCTCGTTTATTAGAAATGCAATCAGATGAGTATTTGCATTCTGAGCATCGTCATATTGATGCTACTAAAACTTCTTAAGAAATGAGATATAAAAGAGCGCTCTAAATAGGGCGCTTTTTTTACAACAAAAATAGATAAATTTAGCTAAATAATACTTTTTCATTGTGCAAAGTTTGATATAACTAAATACGCTTTAGAAAAAATAAGATAGTGAAACTTTTTGTATGTTAACAAAAAGTCTAGTTTCAGTATCTTTCAATATTGAATAAATTGTTGGGAAACCTAGTTAGAATTTTAATATTTTCCTATATAGAAAAATTTATCTTTGTCAATAGTTTTGCAAGGGAAAATGCTTACTATTTAGGAATGTGATATTAGTATTCAGCTTAATTTAAATCGGTATACTAGGTTTCTCTTGGTATAAAAAGTAGCAACTTCAGGAAAGACAATGACTGCACGTATTCAAAAAGGCAAGTTAGCGATTGCTAAAGAACTTTACGATTTTATCGAAAATGAAGCTTTACCAGGTTCTGGTCTAGATAGTGAAACTTACTGGAAGAACTTTGAGCAAGTTGTTGTCGATCTTAGCCCAAAAAATAAAGCGTTATTGGCTAAGCGTGATGAATTACAAGCAAAAATTGATGAATGGCACCGTAATAACAAATTTGAATTAGGTGCTTATAAAGCGTTTTTAACTGAAATTGGTTATTTATTACCAGAAGTTGAAGATTTCCAGATTACAACCGAAAACGTAGACGAAGAGATTGCATTATTAGCAGGGCCACAGTTAGTAGTGCCTGTACGTAATGCACGTTATTGCTTAAATGCAGCAAATGCACGTTGGGGTTCTTTATATGATGCACTTTACGGCTTTGACGTAATTTCAGAAGAAGGTGGTGCTGAAAAAGGGAAGGGATATAACCCTGTGCGCGGCGCTAAAGTGATTGAGTTTGCTAAAAATTTCTTAAATGAAATTTTCCCACTTGCACAAGGTTCACATGCTGATGCAACCAAATATGCAATTGAGCAAAACAAACTTGTTGTGACTTTAAAAGATGGTACTAAAACAGGTTTAGCTCATGAAGCCCAGTTCGTTGGTTTCAATGGTGAAGAAGCAAATCCTTCAGAAGTAGTACTTTTAAGTAATGGTTTGCATGTCATTATTGAAATTGATGCGAATAGCCCAATTGGTCAAACTGATTTAGCAGGTGTTAAAGATTTAACACTTGAAGCGGCGGTTACAACAATTCAAGATCTTGAAGACTCAGTTGCAGCTGTAGATGCAGAAGAAAAAGTTGAAGGTTACCGTAACTGGTTAGGTTTAATGAAGGGTACACTTCAAGAATCTATCGAAAAGAATGGTAAAACAATTGTTCGTGCGTTAAGCAAAGACCGCGAGATTAAAAACTTAATTGGTGGAACAACAAAACTTCATGGTCGTTCACTTATGTTACTTCGTAACGTAGGTCACTTAATGACGAACCCAGCGATTTTAGTAGATGGTGAAGAAATTTTTGAAGGTATTATGGATGCATTGGTAACTCCATTGTTATCAGTTGCAGATATCCGTAGTACGAACGAAAATAAAAACTCTCGTAAAGGGTCTATGTATATTGTTAAGCCAAAAATGCATGGTCCAGAAGAAGTTGCTTTTGCTGTTGAATTATTTGAACGCGCTGAGCAAGCACTTGGGTTACCAGCGAAATCTTTAAAAATCGGTATTATGGATGAAGAACGCCGTACATCTGTAAACTTGAAAAACTGTATTGCTGCTGCTAAAGATCGCACTATCTTTATTAACACTGGTTTCATGGACCGTACAGGTGATGAAATCCATACTTCTATGGAAGCTGCACCAGTTGTCCGTAAAGAAGCGGTTAAAACACAAAAATGGATTGCTGCTTACGAAAACCGTAACGTTGCAATTGGCTTGAAATGTGGTTTACAAGGTAAAGCTCAGATTGGTAAAGGCATGTGGCCAAAACCAGATAGCATGAAAGATATGTTGGCAACTAAAGCTGCTCATCCAAATGCTGGTGCTTCATGTGCTTGGGTTCCATCACCAACTGGTGCTGTACTTCATGCGATGCATTACCATCAAGTAAATGTAAAAGCGCGTCAAGATCAGTTAAAAGCTGAAGAAATGTTGTCATTAGATGACCTATTAACACCTCCATTTGCACCTGATACAAACTGGTCAGCAGAAGAGATCAACAATGAACTTGAAAATAACTGCCAAGGTATTTTAGGTTATGTTGTTCGTTGGGTTGACTTAGGTGTAGGTTGTTCAAAAGTTCCTGATATTAACAACGTGGGTTTAATGGAAGACCGTGCAACATTACGTATTTCTTCTCAACACGTTGCGAACTGGTTACGTCACGGTATTGTGACTCGTGAACAAGTTGAAGAAGTGCTTAAACGCATGGCAAAAATTGTTGATGAGCAAAATGCGAATGACCCATTGTATAAACCAATGGCAGCTAACTTTGAAACGAATATTGCTTTCCAAGCAGCTTCAGACCTTATCTTTAAAGGTTGTGAACAGCCTTCAGGTTATACTGAACCGTTACTACACGCTGCTCGCTTAAAATTAAAAGGTTATACAGGTGACTAATTTAAACCTGTTATAAAAAAAGCCTCTTCGGAGGCTTTTTTTATTTTCGGTATATTTTGTGCTTATAGATAAGGTGTGAATTTATAAATAAAGGATTTCATGTTTGATTAACTTAAAAAATCTCGACCGTGAGAATTGGCTTCTATGCGCAAAATTATCATTAGATGATTCTCAAAAGGACTATGTTGCACCAAATGTATATTCTATTGCTGAGTCCAAAGTGGAGGATACTTCAAAAAAACGCTAACTGAAAATTCAAGTTAGCGTTGGAGATAATGGAGCTATATAAATTAAAAGAAATACTAGTTGCTACTTACAATTCCAATTTTAGTAACACCTAAACGCTGTGCTGTAGCCATAACCATCGCTACATTTTTATATTCAGCCATCTGGTCTGGTTTGAGTTTGATCTGGTCTTGATCTTTTTTTGCAACAACACCTTGAAATAAAGCCTCTAGTGCCTTTCGGTCAGAAACCGCTTGGTTATTCCAAAATACTTTGCCTGTTGCATCAATTCTTACATCAATCACTTCAGGTGGCTTTTCATTTGTTGGTGGCGGTGTGCCATTTGGCAAATTAATATTAATCGCGTTGTTTGGTGCAGGTATGGTAATAATAAACATAATAATGAGTACCAACATGACATCAATAAGCGGTGTCATGTTGACTTCCAACATCACATCGTCATCATTATTTGAACCGACATTCATACCCATAAAATTCTCCTTAAAATCATTACGGGGTGGCTGGAGGTGTAGTAACAAAGGCAATTTTGCCAATACCAGCTTGTTTGGTCGTACTAATGACCTGATCTATCGCTTCAAAATGGGTAAGCTGATCTCCTCGAATATGTACTTCTGGCTGTGGTCTTTTTTGTGCTACAGCCTGCAATTTTGCTAACAGTATTTCTTTATTTGGTACATAACTTTCGTTCCAGAAAATATCGCCTTTCTTATTAACTGAGAGTTGAATATTTTCAGGTGTGGTTGCATACGGCGTATTCTTTTCTTCTGGTAGTTTCACCGGAACTGTATGAGTAACTACCGGAATAGTAATAAGAAAAATAATAAGTAGAACTAACATGACGTCCACCAAAGGTGTCGTATTAATTGTTCCAATCATTTCGTCATCATCTTCAGAACCAACACTCATACCCATAATGTTTGCTCCTTATTATTTAATGCTGCGGTTAACTGAATTATTGGTATTAATTTCACCGCTTAATAAAACTGCATGTAAATCTGAACCAAATGAACGGACGTTTTCCATTACTGCTTTATTGCGTCGAGTCAACCAGTTGTAACCAAGTACAGCCGGTACTGCAACTGCAAGACCAATAGCAGTCATAATAAGTGCTTCACCAACAGGTCCTGCTACTTTATCAATAGATGCTTGACCTGAAATCCCGATAGCAGTTAACGCGTGATAGATTCCCCATACTGTTCCGAATAGACCCACGAAAGGTGCAGTAGATCCAACCGTTGCTAGAAAGGCTAAACCTCCACCTAAATGGTTTTGTACTTTTTCAATCGCACGTTGTATTGAAATGCTGACCCAAGTATTAAAGTCAATGCGTTCAAGTAATGAACCGCCGTGTGATTTAGTTGAGTTAATACCTTTTTCCGCAATAAAACGATATGCGCTACTTTGTTCCAAACCATCAGTGGCATTATCAAGAGAAGTGGCTTCCCAAAAACTTTTTTCTGCTTCTTTACCTTGGCGTTTTACTTTTGCTTGTTGTAAGAATTTAGAGACAATGATGTACCACGTACCAATAGACATAAGTACGAGTATGAATAGGGTAGATTTAGCAACTAAATCACCTTCACGCCAAAGAGCTTCTAGACCATAAGGGTTTTTAACAGTTTCACTCGTTGCAGGCTTTGGAGGCGGAGTAGGAGTACTTGCGTTTGAAGTCGCTTCAGTAGTTTCTGTTGCAACAGGAGTATTACTGGTTTCTTCTGCAAAAACTGTACTTAATGGGAGCAGTGAGCATGCTGCGATTAAACTTGCAGAAGCGAAACGTACTAGTGGTTGAGTTGATTTTTTCATCATGTTATCTCCAATATTTTTAATTTCTTACTAATTCAATTGTTTATTCAATTACGAATGGATATTCAATTTCATACCAGTCCTGCTGAGGCACGCCATCTTTCATTGCTGGTTTGAATGTACATAAGCTGTAAGCTTTAGTTGCCGCTTTGTCTAAAGTTTTACTGCCACTCGATTTTTTCACTTTGGCATCAATAACTTTGCCGGATGTATCAACTAAAACACGTATACGTACCGTACCTTGTTCTTCATTCATCAGTGCTTCGCGAGGATATTCCGGTTTTTCACAACCTGCGGAACCTTCTGAAACGCCACGAGTCACGCCAGTTGGTTTAGGTGCTGGTGCAGCAGCCGCCACTGGAGCGGGTGCAGCAACAGGGCTCGGAGAAAGAGTACTAGGTGCAGCAGGAGCTGGAGTAGCGACTTTAGTCGGTTGAGCTACCGGAGTAGTTTTTTGTACCGGTGTCGTTACTTTTTCTACCTGTTTAGGCGGCTCAGGAACCTTGGCAACCTTTTCGACCATTTTTGGCGGCTCCGGTGGTTTTTCCTTAGGTTTTGGCTCCTCCGGTTTTGGTGGAGGAGGCGGTTTAATATCCTGAATAATTTGTAATTCCACAGGTTTTTCTGCTGGTTTTTGAATATTGTTTGCTAAACCTGACATCAGAATATAGGCAACAAGAAGATGCAGAAAAAGTACTGCGGCAATACCAATAAGGCGTTTGGCAGATTTATTTTCTATGTCTGTAAAAGTCATGCCCATAGTTACTCCTGAAACTGTAGACAAACAATTTTTTAAAATGACTGTTTGGCTAAGAATGAGTATTTGTTCTGCAAACTAACTTTTGAGAGTTATATTTGCAGAACAACCATTTAGAACTTATATGTACCTCGTACAAAGTAAGTACGTCCTAAAGGATCTGCGTAACGTGGGTCATATCCCATTTGGAAGTTGTCACCAACATTTGAAGCAGGAGGGTCTTCATAAAAAATATTCTTAATCCCCGCCGTAACTTCTAGATTTTTAAAGCCTTTATATGTGCCTGAAATATTGTAGGTTGTATAGTCGCTCACTTTGTGATTTCGATAACCTGCCTTAACAGTAGAACTTGAATTCTGATCTTCATAGCCACGTGAAAAATTTTGTTGTAGGTTTAAAGCCCAATTCTCATAGTTCCAGTTCAGGTTGGCTGTATGTTTCCAGCGAAGAATAATAGCCTGGTAGTCTAGGCCACTATAAGTGCCTGCAACACCTTTCCAGTCACCATCTGGTTCTGCTTGATATTTGTAGTCAGTGATATATGTACCATCAATATTGAAACCAAATCGACCCGTAGCAGTCATTGGAGAAACCCAACTTAAGCCCACATCAAAACCAGATGTTTTAATGCCGCCTAAATTTTGTTGTGTTGTAATAATATAATCTAATGAGCCATCAGCATTACGTACAAATTTGTCTGCATATTTCACTGGGTCATCAAAAATAGCAGTTTCCGAAAGTGTAGCAATTTGCTTGTCTACTTCAATATTGAAATAGTCGAGAGTAAAGGCTAAATTTTTAATTGGTTCAAATACTAAGCCAGCAGTAAAAGACTTTGACTCTTCCGGATCTAAAGTTTTATTTCCCCCATTTTGTCTATCAAATTGCATATTACAATCACGTTCTCTTACACCACCTGGTTTTAAGACATTCCCAGGACAAAGTACGGGATCATAATAGTATCCACCGGTATTGGTTACTGAGTTTGGTCCATTTACTTCCCAAAGTGTTGGAGCTCTGAAACCTGTACTATAAGTGGTACGGAACATTAATTGTTTAATAGGTTCCCAACGAAGTGCAAATTTTGGATTAAATGTATCGCCAAAGTCACTATAATCATCATAACGAGCAGCGATTTGAGCCTCTAAAGTTTTATGGAGAGGGATATGAAATTCGGTAAATACCGATTTAATATTACGATCACCCTTATTTACTGGTTCATCAGGATCAACGCCAGTACTAGGGGCTACTCGGGCAACATCAGTAACGACTTTTGAAGTCCAATCTTCATAACGATAGCTTGCCCCAATGGCAAATCCAACATCTCCTGCTGGTAATTTAAATATAGGTCGACTTGCTGTGAAATCGACAGTAGTTGTATCTAGGTTGGCTTTTAAATACTTGCCTTCAACACCTAACTGGTTCCATACATTGGCATCTTCAGGGGATTGCGGCCCGAATGGGTTTAAAATACCATTGTTTAAAGCTTCTTGTGTTTTGTCAAAGTTTAAATAGCCACTTACTACAGCATCCGATGCACTACTATGTGCATAAGTAACGCCTGAATTAATATCCCAACCGTGTGTTTCCCCCTCAATACCGGCAAATAGTCTATGTGACTGGTTAATACTATTACTTACACGATTACCTGATTGTGAACGTAGATATAATGGGATAGACCCCGTAACACCAGCTAGGGCTGGAGTTATGCCATTTCCTGGATAATATTTACTACTAGGATCAAGGGTCAAATCAAAAAATACATCTGGTGCAACTGAAGTTGTAACTTCATTTCTTGCATATAAGTATTCTGCAATCGCATTAAAGTTATTGCTCAATTTAAAAGTAGCTCGGCCCATAGCTGAAATATCTTCAGTTTTTGGAACAATGCCAATTACTGCTTGGCTATTATATTTACAAATTTGACCATCGGTCTCTACTAGAGGGTTATTACCACAACCTGTAGATGCATAGGGATTGCCTAACCCAGGAACATTGGCAGGGAATGAACCACTACTAGTTTTATGGATTCCTAATTCAGGTAATATGCCTCCACGTCGACTGACTTTACGGTCTTGGGCCATGACATCATCGCCTTTTCGGTAATCGACAACTCCAAAAACGTTATAGCCATTTTCCTCTAAGTCACCAAAACCGCCGAAAATGCTGTAGTCTTGTTGATCTCCACCTTTTTCTTCTGGTTTTTGATACCCAGCAGTTAAGTTAAGACCCGTAAACTGCTTTTTAGTAATGAAGTTGATAACCCCACCGATTGCATCTGTTCCATAAATGGAAGAAGCACCATCACGTAAAACTTCAATACGGTCTAACATAGCGAGTGGAATAATATTTAAATTGGTTACTCCGCTATCGTATGCATTGGCAGCTAATCTACGACCATTCAGTAAAATAAGAGTTTTGTTTGCCCCTAAAGCTCTTAGGTTTGCTGCTGACCCCACAGTTTTACTAGCGCCCACGTTGCTAGCAGTTACGAAGTTTGATTGGTTTGCACTAATCTTAGCTAATGCTTCTTCAGTTGAAGTTACCCCTTGTTTTAAAATTTCATCAACTTTTACAACGGTAATTGGTGAAGCACTTTGTGCAGCAACCCCTTTGATTGAAGAGCCTGTAACGGCAACTTTTACAACTTTTGCTGGTTTGTCATCATTACTTGTTTGTTCAGTTTCTGCTGCTTGTGCCATGGTAAGACACATCATGCTTAAACTAAGGGTACTTAATTTAAGTATTGTCTTGCCGATCTTGGGGGTTACCTGAGATCGAACATTGTATTTTTTTTTCATCGTGGACTTGATCCCTTTTTGTTGTAGTTAGCGATATTGCTGTAATGCTTTTAAGCAAAGCAAGTGCCAACTATATATTTTTCTTTTTTTAGTTTATGCAAAATACTGATAAATATTGATTTTATTATGTTTGAAGACAGAGTCTTTGTTTGTTTTGATGAAAAATAAATTTTCCATTTGGCAAATTTTTTTATATTGGCTAAAAGTTTCAAATTTATTTGTATAAAAAATATACATTAATGGACACTTCACATACTTAATAAATAAAAATGTATCGTTTTAGAACTTTACTATATGTAATGTTATACTATTTGTTGTAAGATTTTTTCACATGATTTTATTTAAATATCAAATAATTAAATTTATATTTTTTATTTGGTACAAATGAATTAATATGATGCATTATGAATCATCAATGTATTTTTTTTGTGCATTTAAGATGTTAAATGATTAACATATACAAATATAATATTTGGCAAAAAGTAACTTTTATTTATATAGTTCAAACGGATTTAAGTACCTAATAAAAATATGAATTTCGAATAATCTTAAATATTTTATTATGAATACCAATAGATGGCATGAAATTCGCTTTATATTCAGTAGTTACAAAACTCTGGGTACTTGAATTTATTTTTCCATTTGATCAAATAAAAAGATGATAAAGGAAAGTGAATTCCAAATCCCAAATAGGCCTATCTGCTGAAAAAAGAACTTTTCTTATGCGGATTTAGATGTTACTCAAAAGGTTAATATCTTTTAAAAAAATTAGTTATGTGGATATGAACTTGAAATTAAAATTTTTTAAGCTCGCCATTTTAAGTTTGGCTATTACTTCAATTCCATGTGCTTATGCAATTACGCCAGCACAACCAAACAAGATTTTGCATGTTGCCTATGAAGCACCAGATGACGGTTTTGACATGGTTAAAACCACCAATTTCTATAGTGCTAGTATTGCTGAAGCTATTTTTGAACCACTACTCAAATATGATTATTTAGCTCGTCCATTACAATTAGTTCCTTATACGGCTGAAAGCATGCCTAAGGTTGAGCAAGACGGTAAAGTTTATATATTTAAAATTAAGCCAGGGATTTATTTTACAGATGATCCTGCCTTTAAAGGCAAACGCCGTGAGTTAGTGGCCGAAGATTATATTTATTCAATTAAGCGTATTTTAGACCCTAAAAATCGAGCACCTTCTGTTTCTTTTCTGGATGGAAAATTGCTGGGTGCCGATGCAGTGGTAGCTCAAGCAAAGAAAACTGGAAAGTTTGATTATGCCGCGCCAATTGCAGGGCTTAAAGCGACTGATCGATATACTCTCCAATTTACGTTAACTCGCCAAGACTATAATTTTCCTTATATTCTTGCTTATATTGCTTTTGGGGCCGTTGCTAAAGAGGTTGTTGACTATTACGGTGATCGTATTGGTATGCATCCAGTGGGTACCGGACCGTATATGTTAAGTAAATATGTTCCAAGAAGTAAGGTCGAGTTGGTTGCCAATCCTGATTATCGTGGTTTTGTCTGGAATTTTAAGTCAACTGGAACACCGTGGGATAACCAGCTTGTTAAAGAAATGTCTGGAAAGAAAATGCCACAAATTGGCAAAGTTGTAGTGAGCATTATAGAAGAACAACAATCAAGATGGTTAGCCTTTCAATCGGGTCAATTAGATTTTGACAAACTTACGGCAGATGCCGTTCCTCAAGCGTTAGATGGCAATCAACTTAAAGCTTCTTTTCAAAAAAAAGGAATTAAACACTTTCCATATAAAGAACCTGAAATGACCTATACCATGATGAATATGCGTGATCCGGTTATTGGTGGTTTTAGTCCAGAAAAAATTGCACTTCGTCGCGCAATTACTTTGGCCTATGACCAAAAAGAAAGCATAAAACAGGCATATAAAGGTCAGGCAGTTAGAGCAGAAATGTTTATACCTGAAGGTGTAAACGGGTATAACCCAAAGTATAAAAGTAGCGTAGGATATAATCCTCGGTTAGCAAATAAACTACTTGATTATTATGGTTATAAAAAAGGAGCTGATGGCTATCGGACCTTACCAAATGGCAAGCCTTTAGTTTTAAAAATTAATAATGAAAATAGCTCAGCTGCAGTTATTCTTTCCGAACTCTGGAAAAAAAATTTAGATGCGATTGGCATTCGTGCTGACTTTAAAGTAAGTAATTTTGCAGATAACTTAAAAGCCGCGACACAATGTAAATATATGATCTGGAGTGGGGCATGGATTGCTGACTATCCCGAAGGAGATAATTTTGCACAATTACTATATGGACCAAATGCTGGGCAGGGAAACCATGCCTGTTATCAGTCTAAAACATATGATGCTCTTTATACTCAGGCCATTCATTTACCACCGCAACAACGTCTACCATATTATGAAAAGCTTAATCGCCAGATTGAAGCAGACAATCCTTGGATCATTCATGTAACTCGAATTCGCAATTGGTTGATACGGCCACAAGTTCAGGGTTTTAAACCTCACCCGATGATAAATACAAGCTGGCAATATCTTGATATTACCCCCGTTAAAAAATAATTTTAGATAAAGATCATCATGACTGAAAATTTAAGACTAAAGCTCAAGCACTGTAGTGTAGGCCTATTATTTGCCGGAATGGCATTAACGGGGAACACGACTATTTTTGCCAAAAGTCCAGCCGATCCGAATAAAATTTTACATTATACGTTCCCGACAGCTGAAACAGGTTTCGACCCAGCGTATATCCATGATTTATATTCGGCGCATGTAACTACTTCGATATTTGAAACTTTATATACCTATGACTATTTAGCAAGGCCAGCAAAGCTTATTCCTCAAATCGCAACTGCTATGCCTGAAGTGAGTGCAGATGGTCTGACTTATACTATTCACATTAAAAAAGGTATTTATTTTACGCCAGACCCTGTTTTTAAAGGCAAACCTAGAGAGTTAACGGCTTATGATTATGCATACTCTTTTAAGCGGTTATTGGACCCAACTTTACGTTCACCAAATAGCTGGTTGCTGGAAAACAAAATTGAAGGTATGGATGCGTTAGTACAATCAGCTAATAAAACAGGAAAATTTAATTATGATCAAAGTGTGAGTGGTTTGCAGACCCCTGATAAGTACACCTTGGTTATTCGATTAATAAAACCTGATTATAACTTTCCTTTATTACTGGCACATGACCCTACAGGGGCTGTAGCACGTGAAGTTATCGAAAAATATAAAGATAAAGCTGGCTTTGTTATGGGGCATCCAGTAGGAACAGGACCTTATATGCTCAGTAAATGGGTGCCTGCTTCACGCATAGTTTTAAAAGCGAATCCTGATTATCGTGGCTTTACTTGGAATTTTGTCGCCAGTACCCCTGAAGATCAAGCTATTGTGAAGCATCTTAAGGGCAAACAAATGCCTCAAATTGGTACAATTGATATTCAGGTGATGGAGGAAAACCAGTCAAGATGGTTAGCATTTCAGCGTGGTGAAGTTGATATCATTCAGCTCGAAGGGCAATTAGTCTCGAAAGCCATTAAAGACGGTAAATTAAGACCCGAGCTTGTAAAAGAAGGTGTGCAATTATCACGTATTGTCGATCCGGAAATTAGTTATAACTATTGGAATCTTAAAAATCCCGTTGTTGGAGGAATGAGTAAAGAAAAAATCGCTTTACGCCGTGCAATTGCAATGTCCCGTTCAATAGATCAAGAAATTAAGTTAGTGCGCAACGGTGATGCAGAGCGTCTACATTTCCCAGTTCCACCAGGTGTAGTAGGGGCCGAACCTCAATATAGAAGCAGTACCCCATATTCGGTCAAAGCAGCAAATTTATTATTAGATAAATATAACTACAAAAAAGATGCATCAGGATGGCGTACACAACCAAATGGTAAGCCTCTGGTCATTGAATATATGGCGCGTAATGACAGTATTGGTCAGCAAAGCGCTGAGCTTTGGAAAAAGAACTTTGACAGTTTGAATATCCGTATGGTGTACAAGCCAATGCTCTTTTCAGATCTCATTCGGGCACAAAAACAGTGTGACGGAATGTTCGGTTCCTCTGCATGGATAGCCGATTATCCGGATGGGGATAATTTTATGCAGAATTTTTATGGTCCGAATACCCATATGACCAACTGGTCTTGCGGTTCTATACCGGAGTTTGATCAATTATACCGTCAGTCTCAACAGGTTAAGCCAGGCCCAGAACGAGACGTGATTTATCGAAAAATGACACGTTTATTAGAAGTTTATATGCCAGTGCAAGTCTTGTATGCACGTTATAGAAATATGTTGGCTCAACCACGAATCATTGGATATAAGAAGCATCCGATTTTACATGCTGAATGGATGTACTTCGATATTGATACAAATACGAAATCTAATCATTAAATGAAAAAAATTGGAGATACGATGAAAAATAACACACTGAAAATGACTAGTTTATGTATGTTGACGATAGGTATAAGTCAGTTTGCATCGGCAGAGACCACACGTGCAACCTTACCATTACTTAAGGCAGAACAACTCCCAGCATGGTGCGATTCTAATTTAAAAAAAATCCAGCAAGAGATTTCAAACTTTGAAAAAACACCTGTTAAAACTGATGCTGCCGCAGCTCCAATATTAGCAAAGTGGGATAAAATTTTTGCTCATCTTGAAGATTTTTCAGGGCCCATAGGTTTATATAGTAATGTAGATCCAGATGCGAAATTACGTAAGGCAGCAGAAGATTGTGAGATCAAAATTAATCAATTTCATACTGATATATTCCAAAATTCAAAATTATATAACGTAATTAAAAATACAAAAGCAACTGATCCGATAGATCAGAAATACCGTCAGGATATTCTGGATCAGTTTGAAGACACAGGGGTTCAATTAGAACCAGCCAAACGTGCAAGAATGAAAGCGATTCTTGATGAATTGACTAAACTCGAGCAAGAATATAACCGCAATATTCGTGATAACCCTGAAAAACTTGAATTTACGCCTGAAGAGATGAAAGGTCTGCCAGAGAGTTATATTTCAGGGTTAAAGAAAAATGCCAAAGGTAACTATCTTTTAGGTTTTGAGTATCCGGAATATCGTCCATTTATGGAACTGGCAGATAATGATGATGCTAGAAAAAGATACCAGATTGCCTTTACACGACGTGGTACTGAACAAAACTTAAAATTACTCAAGCAGGCAATAGATTTACGTTATGAACTTGCACAGTTATTTGGCAAAGCAAGTTATGCTGATTGGGCGTTAAAAGACCGTATGGCAAAAACGCCAGAAACTGTAAATCAATTCTTAGCAGAAGTACAAAAAACGGTAGCACCACTTGAGCGCAAAGAAGTAGAAGAGCTCCGTGCATTTAAAGCACAAACTTTAAAAACACCATTAGATAAAACCGAGATAACACGTTGGAGTGAAGCTTATTGGAGTGAAAAACTTCGTAAGAGCAAATATCAAATTGATCAGGAAAAGCTTCGTGATTATTTCCCGACTTTAGCAGCACAAAAATGGTTATTTGCTATCTCATCTGATCTTTATGGTATTGATTTTAAACCTGTCAAAGTGAAAGCATGGCAGAGCGAAGTTGAATATTACGATGTAGTCGATAAAAAGACAGGAAAACTTCTAGGCGGCCTATATATGGATAAATTCCCTCGCGAAGGGAAATATGGTCATGCTGCCGTTTGGGGAGTATATGGTGGCAGCACTTTAACCAACCGCTTACCGGTTTCAGCATTAGTCACAAACTTTAACCGTAAAGGTTTAAATAGTGATGAGCTTGAAACTTTTGTGCATGAATTTGGTCATGCCTTACATGGCATTTTATCTAATACCCGTTATGCAAGCCAGTCTGGAACATCTGTAGAGCGTGACTTTGTAGAAGCACCATCTCAAATGTATGAAGAGTGGGCACGCCGTAAAGAAACCTTATCTAAAGTGGCCGATTATTGTGATCCGGCATGCCCACGAGTTGATGATGAATTAATTGCCCGTTTAAAAGCAGTACATAACTATGGGCGCGGTTTACGTTACGCACGTCAAACGCTTTATGCACAGTACGATATGGCGCTTCATACGGCTGATGCCTTAAAAGTAAAACCTTTAGAAACTTGGCAAAAAATGGAAGCAGCTACAGCCTTGGGATATGTCCCAACAACAGAGTTTCCTGGTCAGTTTGGACACTTGATGGGTGGGTATCAAGCGGGTTACTACGGTTATATGTGGTCTGAGGTTTTAGCTTTAGACATGCTTTCTGCTTATGGTGACAACTTAAATAACCCACAAGTAGGACAACGTTATCGCCAGACCATTTTATCGCAAGGTAGCCAAAAACCGGCAGCTGAATTGGTTAAAGATTTCCTTGGTCGTGATCCTGACAATAAAGCATTCTTTAATGAAATTACCGGACAACGGGTTAAATAAGGAATTATCACTATGCTGGCATATGTTATTCGGCGGTTATGGCAGATGATTCCAACCATGTTGGGAGTAGTACTGTTTATCTTTATTCTTTTTAACTGGGTCGGTGGAGATCCGGCCTATATTCTGGCAGGTAAGATGTCTAATCCTGAGCAGATTGAAAACATTCGTAAGCAACTAGGTGTCGATCAGCCTTATTACGTTCAGCTCTGGATTTTTATTAAGCAGATTCTTACTTTTGACTATGGCGCAAGTTGGAGTACTGGCGAGTCAGTTTCACAAATTATTTTAACTCGCTTAGGGCCTTCATTAACGCTCCTAATTCCACTCACTATTTTACAAACCGTTATTTCAATTGGCTTGGCTCTAGCTGTATCGGCAGTACGTGGTTCTTTAACAGATCGTATGGTCATGATGTTATGTACCATTGGTATGTCGATCAGTATCTTGGTTTATATTATTGTTTTTCAATATGTTTTGGCATATCAGTTAAGTTGGTTTCCAGTGCAGGGCTGGAGCGATAACTTTACCGATAATTTATTTAAGTTTGCCTTACTTCCAATTCTAATTATGTTGGTGGTGAGTATTGCACCTACTTTACGTTTATACCGTAGTTTTGTGCTTGATGAGATTAATCAAGATTATGTTAGAACGGCAAGGGCTAAAGGTGTAGGGGAAAGCCGAATTTTAGGTGTGCATGTTTTACGTAATGCCTCAATTCCGATTATTACCGATGTGATGGCGACTTTACCTGCATTGCTCATAGGTGCATTTTTAATTGAACGTTTTTTTGGTATTCCCGGTATTGGTCGAGAAGTAATTATCGCGGTTGAGCGAAGTGATTTTCCTGTGATTAAAGCAATTACAGTGTATATCGCAGCTGCAACCATGATTTTTAACTTGATTGCCGATTTGGTCTACAAAGTGGTTGATCCACGTGTACAGTTGAAGTAGGTGGGTTATGCTAAGTGTTCTAACAAAAAGAAAGTTACAAACCCAGACAGCTCCAGCTTCAGCGGGTTTATGGCGCCTTGCAATGCGCCGTCTTCGGGCTGACAAAATTGCAATCGCATCGCTCATTGTTGTGCTGTTCTATCTGGTCGTATTGCTACTATCATTTACTGGTGTGATTGCATCAGACTGGAATAAAGAAGTTGCTGTCAGTTATGCACCTCCTACATTTATTGGTGCAGATAAAACAAATGAAGCTTTGCAAAAGACAGCTGCTGTAGATGAAGAGTTACCGGAAAATCCAGTCGATCCTTTAAAAGATGTCATTCACCAACTTAAGGCTGAAATTAAACAAGAAAAGAGCTCTGGAAGTGCAATTGATTATTATGGTGTGGTTGACCCGCTGGCTGATGATATGAAAGCAATTGATCAGCAACTTGGTGGACATTTACTCGATCAACAAAGTGAACTAAAAAGTACCCTTATCTTTGGAGCTGACAAATGGGGACAAGATGTCCTTAAAAAGACTATTAAAGGTGCTGAAACCTCAATTATTGTAGGGCTAGTTTCAGCATTGCTCGCAGTGACCTTAGGCACATTATTAGGGGCAATTTCAGGCTACTTTGGTGGTTGGGTAGATGACATCCTTAACTGGTTTTATAACATTTTTACTTCCATTCCATATTTATTGTTAGTTCTTGCGATCGCTGCCGTACTGCAACAAAAGGGTATTTTATCTATTGTTCTGATTTTAGGTTTAACGGGCTGGACAGGTGTTTACCGTTTAATTCGTGCTGAGTACATGAAACATACCGCACGTGAATATGTTCTGGCCGCCAAGGCAATTGGTGTTGGGCATTTCCGCCGTATGTTCATTCATATTTTTCCTAATGTCAGCCATATCGCTTTGGTTCAAATGTCGATTTTGGTGGTTTCCTTTATTAAATCGGAAGTTATTTTAAGTTTCTTAGGATTCGGTGTACCAGTGGGTGTAGTGTCTTGGGGCAGTATGTTAAATGAAGCTCAAAGTGAACTTCTTTTAGGAAAATGGTGGCAGCTTGTTGCAGCCTCGGTAGCAATGGCTGTTTTGGTTACGGCATTTTCAATGTTTACTGATGCACTGCGTGATGCATTAGATCCAAAACTAAAATAAGAGGAAACGCTAATGTCAGAACAACAAAAAAATGTCCCATTACTTCACATTGAAAACTTACGTGTAAGTTTTAAAGGTGAAGACAAGCAGTATATCGAAACTGTTAAAGGAATCTCCTTTGATATTCCAGCAAATACGACTGTTGCTTTAGTTGGTGAGTCAGGTAGTGGTAAATCGGTTACTTCTTTGGCAATCATGGGTTTACTACCTGTAGGCCAAAGTAAAATTGATGAAAAAAGTAAGATTGTTTTTGAAGGTCAAGATTTACTCAGCTTATCCCGTAAAGATATGCGAAAAATCTGTGGTAAAGATATTGCCATGATTTTTCAAGAACCGATGTCATCATTAAATCCCGTTTTTACGGTAGGTAATCAAATCGCAGAAGTGTTGTGTTTACACATGGGTATGAGTCGTAAACACGCCCGTCAACGTGTTTTAGAGTTACTTAAAGAGGTCGGGATACCTTCACCGGAAACTAAGATTGATGCTTATCCTAACCAACTGTCTGGTGGTCAACAGCAACGTGTCATGATTGCAATGGCGATTGCTTGTGAACCTAAGCTACTAATAGCCGATGAACCGACTACGGCACTTGATGTCACCATTCAAAAACAAATTATTGATTTACTCGAATCGTTGCGCCAGCGCCGTCAAATGTCGATGCTCTTTATTACGCATGATTTGGCTTTAGTGGGTGAAATTGCAGATCAAGTCATTGTGATGCGTCATGGTGAAATTAGAGAGCAGGGACTTGCAGAACAAGTTCTAGAACAACCTAAAGATGTATATACCCGAGCATTGCTCTATTGTCGTCCTCAAATGTCACAGCGACCTTATCGTTTGCCTGTGACCAGCGATTTTATGCGTCAAGAAGACAATATATTGGTAGAGCAAAGTTTTGATGTTTCAGAAATTCCACAGCGTAAACGTGGTTTAAATGGCGATGAGCAAATTATTTTAGAAGTAAAAGATCTGAAAAAAAGCTTTTATAGCCGTAAAGGGTTGTTTGGAAAAGAAGAATTTCAAGCAGTAAAAGGCGTTTCTTTTAAACTTGCTAAAGGTAAAACGCTTGGTTTAGTGGGAGAGTCTGGCTCAGGTAAAACCACTGTGGGCTTGTTGCTTATGCGTTTACATGAAGCATCGGGTGGGGAAGCTTTCATTGAGGGTAAAGATATTCTGTCATTAACTGAAAAAGAATTTGCTAAATATCAAAGGAAGATCCAAATCATTTTCCAAAATCCATATGCTTCGCTAAATCCACGCTTTACCATTGGGCAGATTTTATTAGAACCTATGCAAATTCATGGCATTGGTAAAGATGATGCGGAACGTAAGCAAATTGCACTTGGTTTACTTGAGCGAGTGAATTTACCTGAACAAGCTTATTATCGATATCCGCACGAGTTCTCGGGTGGTCAACGCCAGCGTATTGCGATTGCGCGCTGCTTAACGCTAAAGCCTGAAATTCTAATTTGTGATGAATCTGTTTCAGCCTTGGATGTTTCAGTTCAGGCACAAGTACTTAACTTATTACAAGACTTACAAGATGAGTTTGGCCTTAGTTATATTTTTATTTCACATGACTTATCGGTTGTGAAATATATTTCTGATCAGGTCATGGTCATGAATCATGGTGAAGTTGTTGAAATCGCTAACTCAGATGAGCTCTATGCGCATCCTCAACATGACTACACTAAACGACTATTACAGGCCATTCCGCAAGGAATTCAGCACATTTCCTAAGCGTAAAGTTATGTCGTTAAAGGCACTTTCGAGTGCCTTTTTATTTGGTTTATAGAATAAATACTTATAAAATAAGAGATGTAAAAGTACAGTATTTTATTCTTGCTATGTGTGCCAACTTTAAACCTTTAACTCTTGCCCAATTGCAGCAACTTCAGTTGCCTGTGGTCGGCTTTAGCTATGCCGATGAGGTTTATCCGGGTGGGACAACGCCGCTATTATTCAAATCACCGCAAGGTTTTGAGTGGCGTGAAGTCATGTTCGGTTTGGTTCCTAAATGGGCCGAAGATACAAATATAGCAAAACATACTTATAACGCCCGTCATGAAACGATTTTCCAAAAACCGAGTTTTCAAGAAGCCGCTCTTAAATGTAAGTTTGGTGTAATACCCGTGACGGAGTTTTATGAGAGTAAATATATAAATGATAAACCTGAGCGATGGGGCGTCCGCCGTAAAGATGGACAGGTTTTTTTCATTGCCGCAATTTATGAAATTTGCAAAATGAATGAAACCATTATCCGTTCTGCAAGTATGTTAACTATGGATGCGATTGATCATCCTATGATGAAAGATTTTCATGAACCGGGCGATGTCAAACGATCAGTCATTGTGATTCCGCATGACCGTCTAGAAGAATGGTTAAGTTTAGAAACACCAGATATTTCAAGCTTTATTGAAGGTTTTCCTGTTGAGGAATTTGAATGTTTACACGTTCCCAAAGAGAAGATTATAAAGCCCACGCCTCAATTAAGTATGTTTGAATAACAATAGTAGAGTCAGGTTATTGGCTTAATTTTTAAGTCAATAACCTTTGTTATTTAGTCAATATTTTTACTTAAAGTTTCTACCTGCTCATCTTGGGCCAGATAAGCCAATTCAATTGGTGAAATCACAAAAGTCGAATTATCTGAGGTTTGTTTAAAAACAAATCCATATTCAAATGATTGTGTATTCTTACTTGGTAACCAGAATAAATAAGGGCAACCCGTATAGCTACCGTCCCAACCCATTTCTTTAGCTAAAGCCAAAGCTGTATCGGATTTAGCAATAATTTCTTTCAGTGATTCTTTGTCTCTTTGGGAGACATCACCATCATCATCAGCAAATGTTTGTAAAAACTCATTTAATGGGGTTAAGTCTTCCCAGTTATTTTCAATTGTTGAAAAGTGATATCCATATAGCGTCATATTTAGTCTTCCATTTTGTTATTGTGCTATTGAACATAGCAAGAAATGTGTGAAAAGGAAATGGTTGGTTTTACATTAAGTTGTTTATTTTTCATAAGTTATAATATGTTTTTTATACAAAATTTAACGTTACTTTCTCTTGAGTAATAAGTGGTTTAATAAGTAAAAATATAAAGAATCAGCTTTTAAGGTAATAGAAGACTTCTTAGTTAAAGATAAGAGCTTTTTGTAAGAATACTAGACTGTTGGTGAATACTGAATTTGTCACAATTCACTTATAATGAAAAGGAAAGTAAATAGAGCTTATTTATGTTTATAACAACAACTCGCCCCAATGATGTCTTAATTGAACAGCTACTACCAATATTGGAAGAGGCTAGTCAGATCTTATTACAAGAATATCAGAATTATTCAGCTGGATATGAGTTTAATATTCAAGAAAAACATGATGATTCACCTGTGACCCAAGCAGATTTAAAAGTAAATCAATTTTTATTAAAACATCTTGCAGAAATCACACCGGAGTTACCAGTTTTATCCGAAGAAAGCGACTATAGCGCTCGCCACGATTGGTCTTCTTGTTGGATGCTAGATCCTCTTGATGGTACGAAAGAGTTTATTCATGAACGAGATGAGTTCACGATAAATTTGAGTTTGATTGAGGGGCGTGAAACTGTATTTTCTGTAATTGTTGTACCGTGTGAACAAGTTGTTTATTTAGGTTATTTAAACCATTTGCCTTTTAAATATAACTTTAGCCAACAACAATGGTACCAATATCAAAAAGAATCTTATTCGACACAAGCGCCTGTACAGATTGGCTTAAGTCATAGTAGTAAAAACCCGAAGTATCAGAAGTTTATTGAGCCAATTGAAAAGAGCCGTACCGTAATCCGACGTGAGGCGGGAAGTGCTTATAAATTTTGCATGATGTTAGAAGGCGAGATTGATATTTACCCTAGATTTCACCCTACATCTGAATGGGATACTAGCTCAGGTCAGGGATTATTAGAAAGTATAGGTGGAGGATTGCTCACACTAAAAGGTAAACCATTTGAATATAACCAACGTGATACTGTATTAAACGGGGGCTTTATCGCATTTCGTGATCAGGAAAGCAAAAAAATAGCATTTGAAGCTTTGGCTCAATCGGGTGTTTTGGATTGAGAGTTATTGCAGACATGCTATAGTGGCAAAATATTGAGAAAAGATGACACGATAAAAATGGCACTCGATTTATTGCCTAAAAGCATGTTTGAAGCAATTGATTTATTGCCTGATGCTTCAACTCCTGTAACCCTTTTTACACGTCACTCCTTAAGAGAGCTGGTAGATGGGCAAGGCTTGGCAGGATATGACCTTCAACTTACACCTCAAGGACGTGAGCTTGCACAGGAATGGGGTAGCTATTTAATTAAAAATACGGATCGTGTGATTCAACATTGTATATCTAGTCCAATTCAACGTTGTGTAGATACTGCTGCACTTATGATTGAAGGTGCAGATGGGGTAAGCCCTGAGCCGAATACACATACAATTGAAATTGTTGAACAAGGCTTACTGGTAGAACCAGGGAGCTTTGTACTCGATATTCAACAGGCTGCACCATATTTTCGTAAACAAGGTGCTTTAGGCTTTATTAATAGTTTTGTGAACAATGCATTACCTGGTATGAAACATCCCATTACCGGGGTTTTAGATGTGTTGGAACTTATTTATCAGACTCATCCTAAAACAAAAAGTGGGCTGAGTTTAGCTGTTAGTCATGACACAATTATTGCTGCCATAGTTGCCGTAATTTCAGGCAACAATCAAATACAAAAGGCAGATTGGCCAGAAATGATGGAAGGCCTGTTTGTGTGGTTTGAAGGGGATGAATTTCCAAATTGTAAATTGAAATGGATTTGGCGAGGCGAAGCTTACGAGTTAAATGTCTCTAAATTTCATAAAGTAGAGTAATTATAAAATTATAGGTAATAAAAAAAGCCCTGTTGGGCTTTTTTTACATGCTTCAATTAGTTAGCTAAAGCTTTAACTTGAGCATTTAAACGGCTCTTATGACGAGCAGCTTTATTTTTGTGGATGATGCCTTTATCAGCCATGCGGTCGATTACAGGAACAGCTTTTTTGTAAGCTTCTGTAGCAACAGCATAATCACCACCAGCGATTGCACTTAAAGTACGTTTGATGTAAGTACGAACCATAGAACGCAAGCTTGCGTTGTGTTTACGCGCTTTAACGTTTTGGCGCGCACGTTTTTTAGCTTGAGCAGAGTTTGCCACTCTTGCACTCCTTGAAAATAAGTTGGTCTGGGCGGGCTGTGGTCAATCCAGTAAACTGGTGTAACCATCACCAGCCCGTAAACAAGTGCCATATTGTGATGAATCAATACCGTGAAGTCAAGCCTTGAGAGCATTTTAAGCCGTTTTAGGGGCTGCTAAAACCGTAAGAAAAGGTTAAATTTGATACAAACTTAAAGAAGGTTGGATAAAAAATGACTATAAGCACGAAAAAAGCAATTGTAGTAGGTGCTACAGGACTCGTTGGATTAGCTCTAGTTGAAGAGCTTGAACAAACACCGGAATTTGAAGCGATTACCGTTGTTGTTAGAAAAGAATCACAACTACTTAATACATATAAAAAAGTTACTCAGTTAGTAATTGAAGATTTTTTATTGCTCAACGATGAAGATGTAAATGGTCATACTCACGCATTTAGCTGTTTAGGTACAACTTTAAAAATAGCAGGTTCAAAACAAGGCTTTTATGCGGTGGATTATGAGATAAATGCTCATTTTGCAGACTTGATCCAAGATAAACATATCCATTTTTTAATTGTAAGTGCACTTGGGGCAAATGCTAATTCACCAATTTTCTACAATAAGGTTAAAGGACAACTAGAAGACTATATTCAGAGTTTAGGCATCGAAAAATTATCTATTTTCAGGCCATCTCTATTGATTGGTAAGCGTAGCGATGTGCGTTTTATGGAAGATTTAGGACAAAGTCTTTTTAAATTCATTGAAAGTAAATGGAATAAACCATTCAAATATAAACCTGTTACAGCAGAGCAATTGGCTCATACCATGGTTGTAGCGGCGCTAACGCAAATTGAAGCATTTAAACGATATGATAATCTCAGCATACAACAAACTCGATAGGGAGAATAAAAGTGTCAACAGTACCATTTGTGACATGTGATTTATTGGATGATAACCCGGAAAAAGATTTACAAGTGGTCACGCCCTCAATGGACGGTAAGTTCTTTAAAAGTTACGGTGCACGTCAAACTTTTGGTGGACAAGTTGTGACTGTAAAGTGTTTTGAAGATAACTCGCGTGTAAAAGAATTATTGGCTACAGATGGTACAGGGAAGGTATTAGTCGTAGATGGTGGTGCTTCAATGCGCTGTGCACTTATGGGAGATATGATTGCTGAATCAGCAGTTAAAAATAACTGGAATGGTGTGGTTATCTATGGCTGTGTACGTGATGTTGATGCACTTGCAACTCTGGATTTAGGTGTACATGCATTGGCTGCAATTCCGCAAAAAAGTAATCGTAAGGGCATTGGTGAAGTAGATATTCCTTTGTATTTTGGTGGAGTCACAATTCAATCTGGCGATTTTATTTATGCAGATAACAATGGAATTGTGATTGCTAAGGAAAAATTAGTTTAGCTCCACAATATAAAGGAACGTGTAATGGTGAATCATCAAATTAAAGTGCTGCAAGCAGTAGCATCTGCAATTGCTCAAGGTGGTAGAGGAGTTACAGGTACAGCATTTCCTAATCAGCCTGTTAACGCTCTAAAACTTTATGAGTTTGAAGGTTCACCATTTTGTCGGCGTGTTCGTGAAGTGATTACACTTTTAAACTTGGATGTGGAAATTTACCCATGTCCCAAAGGAGGAACAAGATATCGTTCAGTTGTAAAAGAAATAGGCGGTAAATTGCAGTTTCCATTTTTAATTGATGAAAATACAGGCGATAAACTATATGAATCACAAGATATTATTCATCATTTATTTAAACATTATGGTAAGACAGGGCAAACGCCTCAGAAATTTTCAAATTATCCTGAAAAACCATATGTTGCATTTGCTGGAACCTTATTAAATGGTGCTCGTGGAGTCTGGATTGATAAAAAAATAGTAAATCGGACCGCACCTGAACATAAACTTGAATTATGGAGTTTTGAAGCAAGCCCATATTCAAGAGTAGTAAGAAATGTACTATGCGAACTTGAAATTCCTTATATTTTGCATAATGTGGCTAAAGAAAGGTGGCAAGATATGGGGCCTGCTATTCTTCGCTTAAAACCGGGAAAATATGTGCCCTTAAAGGGTGGTAAACGAGAAAAATCGTTGCAGATTATGCAAGGAAAAATGCAGGTGCCTTATTTAGTTGATCCAAATACAGGCGTTAAAATGTTTGAATCTGCCCAAATTGTAAAATACTTAAAACAACAATATGGTGGCTAAATATAACTTAGAAAAATTACAAGAGATTGGGATCGTTCAATCTCTTTTTTAACAGCTAAGAACCATAAGAAATCGTACGATAAAAACATGAATATGCTAAATTACTACCGTAAATTACCAAAATAAGGCCTGTTTTATGGAATGTATGAGAATTCAGCCTGTAACGAGTCATCCTGGAGAAAATGCATTATTTATTGTATTAGGATTAGCTCAAGGTGATTCTGTTGTAGAAAAAGTAAAAGATTTTGCAGCTAATTTTTCAGCGTTAACCAGAAGTTTGTCTAATCGTTATCCAGAAAGTAAATTTAATGCCACGTTCGGTTTTAGCTCAAATGCGTGGGATATCTTATTTCCAGAACAATCAAAGCCTCAAGAATTAGAAACATTCCAAGAAATCAAAGGCCCAAAGTACACAGCCGTTTCAACACCAGGTGATTTATTCTTTCATATTCGTGCTGATCGACAAGCTCTCTGCTATGAATTGGGAAGTATTATCAATGAACAGTTGGGTAAAGTGACTTATCCAATTGATGAAGTACATGGTTTTCGTTATTTCGATGGTCGTGCAATTATTGGCTTTGTAGATGGAACAGAAAATCCTGAACCTGTAATTGCAGCGCAGTGGGCTCTAGTGGGCAGTGAAGATCCCGAATTCATTGGGGGAAGTTATGCATTTATTCAAAAATATACCCATGATATGGAAAAATGGCGTGCTTTAAGTGATGAAGAACAAGAAAAAGTAATTGGTCGTAAGAAGTTTAATGATATTGAACTCGATGATGATGAAAAGCCTTTAACAGCTCATAATGTTGTAAGTAAAGCGCATGATGCGGAAGGTAATGAGCTAAAAATTATGCGTGCCAATATGCCTTTTTCTAACCCTTCAAAAAATGAATATGGGACTTTCTTTATTGGATACTCGCGTAAATTTAGTACAACCCGTCAAATGCTTGAAAATATGTTCTTAGGAAATGAGCAAGGTCATCTTGACCGCTTACTTGACTTTAGTACTGCCCAAACAGGTACTTTATTTTTCGTACCGACAGTAGATTTTCTAGATGACTTGGATGACGAGTAGGCATTAAAAAAATAAACTTAGATGGTAGAGGTGAGTAGATTACCTCTACTATATAAATTGAAATTAATAAGATGTGATGAAATGTTCAAAAAGTTAAGCCAGTTTTTTCAAGGCTCGAAAGAGTCACCAGAGCAATTATATTTACAGGAGAATCAGCTCAGTTTTGATTCAGAGCGTGGTCCGGTTATTAAAGATGTCGTGATTAATGAAAAGTGGTCAGAGCACCTTGAATATTTTTCAAATCGTAAATTACAGAACTTTGATGATTTACGTAAGTTATTCCAAATCACACCACAAATTAATGAAAAAATTGATTTAGAAATTGCAAATCAACGCTATATCGAAAGGTTAGGTAATACTCAAGAAAAGATGCTTGAACTTAAAGCAATCATACAAATATTGAACCAATATTATGTGATGTTTCTACGTGATAAATAAGTTCAAACATTTGTTTAAGAACTATAAAAAAGTATCGTAAAGTAGTAGCTTGATTTCAGAAAAATAACTCAATTCAATAAAAACATCATGCTACTATTAACCTCATACCTTTTTAGCTCATAAAAGCCATATACATGTTTCAACAAGAAATCTCTCAATTGAATTTGCAACAGCTCAAGGCCGGTGAAAAGCGTTGGGTGGGGTCATTATTAGGTTCATCAGCAGCTTTATTGCTTAAAGAAATTGCGAATCAGCATTCTTCTTTATTGGTATTAGTTGCTAGAAACAACCAACATGTTGCTCAATTAGAAAGTGAACTTGAATTTTATGGAGTAAAGCCGACAATTTTTCCCGATTGGGAAATTTTGCCTTATGATCGGTTATCTCCGCATCAAGATATTGTCTCGGAGCGTCTTGCGATTTTATCGAATATGCCGCAGCAAGGCGTATTACTCATTTCAGCAAGTACTTTGGCTCAACGGGTTGCGCCTTACTCATGGGTTTTGGGTAAGCACTTTGATATAAGAGTGGGGCAAAAATTTGATTTAGAACAGCAAAAACTAAGATTGGTTCAGGCTGGCTACCATTTGGTAGATACAGTTTATGATCATGGAGAATTTGCTGTACGCGGTAGTATTATGGATATTTTTGCATCTGGGCAAGAAGCTCCTATCCGAATAGACCTATTTGATGACGAAATTGATTCGTTAAAATTCTTTGACCCTGAAACCCAGAGAACAACTACAACGCTAAAAAGTTTTACAGTTCTACCCGCTAAAGAGTTTCCATTAAAAGAAGCACGGTCAGTTTTTAGAGATCGTTATTCTGAGTTTTTCCCGACAGCAAACCCTAAGAAAAATCCAATTTATCAAGATGTTTTAGATGGTATAGCATCTCCCGGAATTGAATTTTATTTACCATTATTTTTTGATAAAGAACAAATGCAATCGCAAAGTATGTTTACAATGTACTTGCCAAAGAATTGTATTGTAATTACAACTAGTGATGTTGATACCGATTTAACTAACTTCTGGAAAGAAGTTATGCGTCGTTATGAAGATCGACGTCATAATATTGATCAACCTATTCTTGCTCCTGAAGAGTTATTTATTTCTCCAAATAATTTGCTTAGTGCTTTAAATCAGTTTCCGCGCATGCTTGTAAGTGCAGAAATTATTGAAGAAAAAGCTGGTGCACTTAACCTTAAAACTGAACAACCACCCAAGTTGCCAGTCGATCCGAAAAAAGAAAAACCATTTAGTGCCGTAAAAAAATATATTGATGAAGCAAATCATCCGGTTCTATTGGTTGCAGAAAGTGCAGGACGCCGAGAAAGTTTAAAAGATGCATTGCGTTCAAGTTTGGGTGAAATTCCGAATGTAGAGAATTTTGAGCAATTCAAAACCAGTCAATTTGCAATTGCGATTACCAATGCACCTTTAGACCGTGGTTTACTTATAACTGATCAATTAACAGTTATTTCAGAAAATCAGCTTTATGAACACCGAGTTGTACAGCGTCTTCGTAAGCGTCAACAGGAGGTTTCTGAAGAGTTTCTAATTCGAAGCTTAACTGAGCTAAGTATTGGTGCTCCTGTCGTACATATTGATCATGGTGTGGGACGTTATGCTGGCTTAATTACACTTGCTATCGAAGGTCAAGACTATGAATTCTTGCAGCTAGATTATGCTGAAGATGCCAAAGTTTATGTCCCAGTAACGAACTTACATCTGATTAGCCGTTATAGTGGTGGTGACCCAGATTTAGCACCTTTACATAAAATTGGTACTGATGCTTGGAGTAAAGCAAAGCGTAAAGCATTAGAGCAAATTCATGATGTTGCAGCCGAGCTTTTGCATATTCAGGCACGTCGTCAGTCAAAACCTGGTTTTGCTTTTGAATTGGATCAATCACTTTATATCCAATTTGCAAGTGGCTTTGCGTATGAAGAAACACTTGATCAGGCCAATGCAATTGAAGCTACGCTGTATGATATGCAGCAAGCAAAACCAATGGATAGATTGGTATGTGGTGATGTAGGTTTTGGTAAAACCGAAGTGGCCATGCGAGCAGCATTTGTTGCAGTACAAAATGGTAAACAAGTTGCAGTTTTAGTTCCTACCACGTTACTTGCCCAACAGCATTATGAGTCTTTTAAAGATCGTTTTGCTGATTGGCCTGTTCGTATTGAAGTGTTATCACGATTTGGTTCGAACAAAACTCATTTAAAAAATATTGAAGACTTGGCGGATGGTAAAGTCGATATTGTGGTAGGCACACACAAGTTATTACAAGAGAATGTTCAGTTTAAAGATCTAGGCTTAATGGTCGTGGATGAGGAACATCGCTTTGGTGTACGTGACAAAGAGCGAATTAAGGCTTTACGTGCTGATGTTGATATGTTGACCCTTACCGCAACTCCAATTCCTCGTACGCTTAATATGGCTTTTTCGGGAATGCGTGATTTATCGATCATTGCCACTCCACCAGCGCGTCGTTTAGCAGTAAAAACGTTTGTTCAAGAACATACAGATGCTTCAATCAAAGAGGCGATTTTGCGTGAGTTATTACGTGGTGGACAAGTTTACTTCTTACATAATGAAGTAGATACCATTGAGCGAGCGGCTGAAAATATTCGTATGCTTGTGCCAGAAGCACGCGTGGCGGTAGCACATGGACAAATGCGCGAACGTGAACTTGAGCAAGTTATGCAGCAGTTCTACCACAAAGAATATAATGTGCTGGTGTGTTCAACCATTATTGAAACGGGTATTGATGTTCCAAATGCCAATACAATTTTAATTGAACGTGCAGATAAGCTTGGCTTAGCACAATTGCACCAGTTGCGTGGACGTGTAGGTCGTTCACATCACCAAGCTTATGCTTACTTATTGGTGCCTTCAATCAAACACTTGAAAGGTGATGCTGAAAAACGTCTTGATGCAATTCAACGAGCTTCTACATTAGGCGCAGGCTTTATGCTCGCTACGGAAGATTTAGAAATTCGTGGTGCTGGTGAATTGTTGGGTGAGCAACAAAGCGGTTCAATGCAGGCGATCGGATATAGCTTGTATATGGAAATGCTTGAGAAAGCGACTAAAGCAATTCAACAGGGTAAAACACCGAATTTCGATGCTCCATTGTCGCTAACTGCAGAAATTAACTTACATATTCCCGCACTTATTCCGGATGATTACTTAGGGGATGTTCATCAACGTTTATTATTCTATAAACGTATTAGTAATACAGATACTCAAGAAAAACTGGATAATATTCGCATGGAGCTTATTGACCGTTTTGGTGTTCCACCGCAATCAGTTAAACACTTGTTTAGCGTGCATCAGATCCGCTTAAAAGCGGAGCATTTGGGTATTACAAAAATTGATATTAATACTCAAGGCGGCAACATTGAATTTTCACCAGATACTCCAGTTCAGGCGATTAGTATTATTCAACTCATGCAAAAGAACCCGACCTATTATCGTATGGAAGGTGGACAGCGCTTGAAAGTGATGGTGCAGCTTGAAGACTATGAAAAACGAATTCAATTTATCAATGATTTACTACAAAAATTGATGAGTGAATTATATGCCTGAGTCCAGTTTTTTGAATAAGCCATAACTGATCAGGGCATTTGTCTTGTTGTGATTGGATTTTATGTACTTTTTTATACCTTGAGATATGAATAAGTGCATAAAATCATTGTTATTTGTAAGTAAACGGGCTACTAATAATATTCACATCAAAACTGATGTGATAGTATTAGCCATTATTGTTTATTGTCATTTATAAAAGATATGTTTAGTTTGCATCCACAACTTGCTCAAGATACTTTTTTTGTAGGCGATTTCCCGCTTTCAACATGTCGTTTAATGAATGATATGCAATTTCCTTGGTTGATTTTAGTACCTCGTGTACCAGGAATCACGGAATTATACGAATTGAGTCAAGCTGACCAAGAACAGTTTTTACGTGAATCAAGCTGGTTATCTAGCCAGTTATCTCGCGTTTTTCGTGCTGACAAAATGAATGTTGCAGCTTTAGGTAATATGGTACCTCAATTACATTTCCACCATGTTGTCCGCTATCAAAATGACGTAGCTTGGCCTAAACCAGTGTGGGGTACACCAGCTGTACCATACACAAGTGATGTTTTAGCTCACATGCGTCAGACCCTTATGCTTGCTTTACGTGGTCAGGGTGATATGCCTTTTGATTGGCGCATGGATTAAATCAATGTCATGCCACATGTGAGTGTGGCTACATTGAAATGTGGAGGATAGGGTGCAATTAGAGAGGTTTATAGATCGGGAACCTAAGCAGTTTGCATATTTTCATCGTTTGATGGGGTATTCAATTCTGTCATTGATTTTAGTGATCTATGCCTTTACCTCACCAAATACTAATTATCAAATCTATATTCCTCCTTTCTTTCTTTTTTTACTTTTTGTTAGTTCTAAATTAGAGCACTGGTTACAGTACCAATTTGATAAGAAAACCCAAAAAAGTGTTTTCTTTGCGATAGATGCAATTGTGGTGGCGGTTACTCTAGCAGGCGTACACCTCAATCTTGTTCCTACATTTATTGCACTTTTTGCATTATTTTACTCAGCAATTAATAGTCGTATTTCGTTTGCAGTGATTTGTTTAACGAGTCTGCTTGGTGCGATTATTTTTTATTTAAGTACTTTTTTTCTATTTGGTTTTCATCCATATTTTGAAGCCACAAGCCAAGAATTAACGGTAATTACCCTACTTGGTTTAGTGATGTTTATCACTATTGGAAATTACTACCAACATCGCTGGGTAAAAAAAATTAGTCAGCAACGCCAGCATTATTATGACCAAATGACGCGTTATATCGCTTTTGCTAATCAGTTAAGCCGCTATGCTCCATTGCAATTATGGCAGTCGATTATGCGTGGTGAAGCTGAAGCAAAAATCGAATATAAACGTAAAAAAATGACCGTATTCTTTTCTGATATTCAAGGTTTTACTGAATTGTCAGAAACCTTAATTCCAGATGACTTGGCCTTCTTGCTTAATGACTATTTAAGTCATATGACTGAAATTGCGAAGCAATATGAGGCGACTGTCGATAAATTTATGGGAGATGCAATCCTCATCTTTTTTGGAGATCCAAATTCACAAGGTGTTGAACAAGATGCCAAATCTTGTGTAGAAATGGCAATTGCTATGCGTCAGCAAATGAAGTTGCTGCGTGAGCGTTGGAAAAAGATGGGATATTCAGCCTTGCATATCCGTATGGGTATTAGTACGGGTTATTGCCACGTTGGGAATTATGGGGCAACACATCGTATGGCTTATACAATTGTAGGTCGTGATGTAAATTTGGCGGCGCGTTTACAGTATGCTGCTGAAATTGATGAAATACTCATTTCCGATGATACTTATCAACTCATTAAAAGTGATTTTCTATGTGCACCGAAAACCCCAATCTATTTAAAGGGAATTCAAGGTGCAGTAAAAACATGGCAAGTCATGGAAAAATACACAGGAAATAAATCAGATCATCAACAATGGTTTGATTATGAATATAAAGGTTTCCATTTAGTATTGAACTTAGAAGAAGTACAAAACTACGAATATCCGGAATTGGTTGAAGTGCTTGAAAAGATGATTCAACGTATTAAAGTTCAACAAACTTTAATTAATACTCAAGGTGTTGCTCAGCTTAGACTTGAGGATGAAGTTAAACCAATAAATATTGATCAAGAGCAAGATCAGGTATAAATCATATAAATAAAAAAAGCTGCTTAAGCAGCTTTTTTTACCATTAAATCTTAATGATTTTCTGAAGCATGATTAATTGTGTATTTCGGAATCTCAATTTCAAGATCTTCATCTACAATTTTAACCTGACATGAAAGACGAGAGTCAGGTTCTAATCCCCAAGCACGATCTAAAAGATCGGCTTCAACATCGTTCATCTCTTCTAAGCTATCAAAACCTTTGCGAACAATCACGTGGCAAGTTGTACATGCACAAGACATATCACAAGCGTGTTCAATTTTGATACCTTTATTGAGCAAACTTTGGCAAAGATTTGCATTTTGTTCAACCTCAAATTCTGCACCTTCAGGGCAAATCTGAGCATGAGGAAGTACTTTAATACGTGGCATATTGATCACCTATACCTTTTAGTTTGATTTTGACCAATCGTCGAGCTTTGTGCCTTTTAAGGCATGGTCAATATGTCGGTTCATTCGTAATGCTGCAAAAGCGTCACTATGTACTTTAAGCTGTTGAACAGCATGTTCAATTGCTTGAATATCACTACCTTCGAGCTGAACTTTTAATGATTCTTTTGAGGAATTGAGTTCTGCAAGTTGCTTTTCATCAAGTAAATCAGCATCTACTTTTAAGGCTTGCTCTAGAGCTTCAAGTTCACGCTCTGCTTCAACTTTGGTTTCTTTTAAGTGACGAAGATTTTTGTCTTCTTCGGCATGTTGGAAACCTTCAATTAATAAGCGTTCTGTATCTGCCTCAGATAAACCATACGATGGTTTGATATCGATATGAGCTTGTACACCAGAAGTTGCTTCACGAGCAGAAACAGTAAGTAAGCCATCAGCATCAACTTGAAAAGTGACTTCAATACGGGCTTGACCTGCAGTCATTGGCGGAATGCCATGGAGTACAAATCTACCTAATGAGCGGCAATGTTCAACTAAATCACGTTCACCTTGAACCACATGAATTAACATGGCAGTTTGGCCATCTTGATAGGTTGTGAACTCTTGACGACGTGCAACAGGAATAGCTGTATTACGAGAGATCAGACGTTCAACTAGTCCTCCCATTGTTTCTAAACCAAGAGAAAGAGGAGTGACATCTAGAAGAAGTGAGCCATCTTGGCTATTACCAATTAACTGATTTGCTGTAATTGAAGCACCGATTGCTACAACTTCATCTGGGTTAATTGTGCAAAGAGGTTCTTGATCAAAAACTTCACGTACAGCTTTTTGAACTGCATAAGAGCGGGTAGAGCCACCCACTAAAACTACATTTTGAATGTCAGTCAAATCAAGCTTTGCATCACGCAATACACGCTTACAAACACTGATGGTTTTATCTAAAGCAACTTGAATAATACTTTCAAATGTAGGTCGGTCTAGTGTAAGAGTTCTATCAAGCAGTTTTAATTCAACTGAATCTTGAGTAGATAATTGCTCTTTAGCTTGACGTGCTGCAACTATAAATACTGCATAGTCTTCATTACTTAATACATCAATATTAAGCTGCTTTTTTGCCCATTTCACAATTAGGCGGTCTAAGTCATCACCACCTAAAGCGGTATGGCCGCCGGTCGCTAAAACTTCAAATACGCCTTGTGAAAAACGTAAGATTGATACATCAAAAGTACCACCGCCCAAATCGTAAATTACATAATTACGGTCGGTCTCTAAATTACTTTCTTGATCTAATCCATAAGCTACTGCGGCAGCTGTAGGTTCATTTAATAAACGTAATACGTTTAAGCCTGCAAGTTGAGCTGCATCGCGAGTTGCTTGACGCTGAGCTTCGTCAAAATAAGCAGGAACTGTAATCACAGCACCATTAACAGGATTTTGTAAGCTGTCTTCAGCACGATCTTTTAATTGTTTTAAAATTTCGGCTGAAATTTCTACTGGTGTTTTGCGCCCGGCACGTGTTTCAAAAGCAGGCATTTCATTTTCTGAGCCTACTAATTCATAAGGATGCTGAAACTTAATGTCTGCTTTTGAGCGTCCCATAAATCTTTTAACAGATACAATCGTATTTTTGGGATCTGCAATAATAAATGGTTTAGCTTCTTCACCATAATGAGTTGTATTGTCCCCATAATGAACGATAGAAGGAAGTAATCTTCTATTTTGAACATCATTGAGTACTTTAGGTTTGCCTGATAACACTGTCGCAACTAATGAGTGTGTTGTTCCTAGGTCAATACCAATCGCAATGCGATGTTGGTGTGGGGCACTGGATTGACCCGGTTCAGCAATTTGCAAAAGTGCCATGAGTTAAATCCCTTGAAAATAAAGTAGAGAAAGCAAAATTAAAAATCATCGTCTAAATCAAAGCTGTCTTCTTCATCTAACAGTTGATCTTCTGCTTTATCAATATCGTTTAAAACACGTTGAAAGAAACGCAACTTACGTACGGTATCACGTGCTTCAGCCCAATCTTCTTCGTTGTAATCAATTTTGAATTCACGAACCAAGCCATCAATCCATTGTTGTACTTCCAATCTTAACGTACGTAAATGTTCAGGTGATGTCGCTTCATCAAGTTGTTCACGAAGTTCTAATGCAGATTGTAGAAATTCAAAATCACTAATAGATTGGTCAAGATGATGATCTTGCTTTTTAAGAGCTAAAAGGTAGGCAGCGCGGCTATCAAGTTGTGAAAGCGTTTTAAAAGCTTGATTGATTTCACTTGATTTGATCAATGCTTGATCTTTATCTGCGGCTTTATCTGGATGATATTGTTGTTGCAAACTCAAGAAATTTGATTTTAAGCTTGCTAAATCGATATCGAGTGCCACAGGTAAATTGAACAACTCAAAATGATTCATTAGAAATGGGATCCACGTTAATTAAATACATTAAAACAGTGCTGTTGAAAGACACTGTTTTAATGAGAAAAAGGAAAGGAGAGGATTAAACAGTGAAAGACTCACCACAACCACATTCACCCTTTTTATTAGGATTGTTAAATTCGAACCCTTCGTTAAGGCCATTTTTAACATAGTCCATTTCTAAGCCTTCTAAGTAAACTAAGCTTTTAGGATCTACAAAAACCTTAACACCAAATTGTTCGAAAACTTGATCATGTTCATCGATATCGTCTACAAATTCGAGAACATAAGCCAACCCAGAACAACCAGAAGTTTTCACACCAACGCGAATGCCTTCACCCTTACCTCGGTTTTTAAGGTAATTGCTAATATGAGTCGCAGCATTTTCAGTTAAATGAATCATGAAAACTCCAACGTTTATAATGGTAACAAATTAAGCTTTTGACTTTTTACTACGATAATCTTCAATCGCAGCTTTAATCGCGTCTTCAGCTAAAACAGAGCAGTGAACTTTTACTGGCGGAAGAGCTAACTCAGTCGCAATATCAATATTTTTGATTGCTTGAGCTTCATCAAGTGTTTTACCTTTTAACCATTCAGTTACAAGTGAACTTGATGCAATTGCAGAACCACAACCGTAAGTTTTAAAGCGTGCTTCTTCGATTACGCCACTGTCATTTACTTGAATCTGTAAACGCATCACGTCGCCACATGCAGGTGCACCCACCATGCCTGTACCAACATTTTCAGAGTTTTTATCTAAAACACCAACATTACGTGGATTTTCGTAATGATCAATTACCTTTTCGCTATAAGCCATTTTGCTTCTCCAAACCTCGGGGTCAGCCTAATATTAATATGAGGGTTAAAACACTAATTTCAATAATTAGTGTTCTGCCCATTCAACTGTAGAAAGATCGATACCTTCTTTGTACATATCCCAAAGCGGAGAAAGTTCACGTAATTTCTCAACAGCGGCTTTGGTAATTGTAAGCACGTGGTCAATATCTTCTTCAGTCGTGTATTTACCAAAACTAAAGCGAATTGAGCTGTGTGCTAGCTCATCAGATAAACCTAATGCGCGAAGAACATATGAAGGCTCTAAAGTTGCAGACGTACAAGCAGAACCACTTGATACAGCAGCATCTTTAAGCGACATCATTAAAGACTCACCTTCAACAAAGTTGAAGCTGACATTTAAATAATTAGCAACGTTTTGAGTCGGGTGACCGTTTAAGAACACTTGTTCAAGGTCTTGTAAACCGTTCCAAAGTTTGTCACGAAGTTTACGAATACGCTCTTGTTCAGCATGCATTGTTTTGCCTGCAATTTCAAAAGCTTCACCCATACCAACGATTTGGTGAGTTGCCAAAGTACCAGAACGCATACCGCGCTCATGACCACCACCATGAATTTGTGCTTTTAAGCGAACACGTGGGCTACGACGTACATATAATGCGCCGATACCTTTTGGACCATAAATTTTATGAGCAGAGAAACTCATAAGATCAATTTTCATAGTAGATAAGTCGATATCAACTTTACCAGCTGCTTGTGCTGCATCTACATGGAAAAATGTTTTGTTGGCACGTGTTAATTCACCAATCGCCGCTACATCTGTAACCGTACCAATTTCGTTGTTTACCATCATAAGAGAAACAAGAATAGTATCTGGGCGAAGGGCAGCTTTAACCATCTCAGGAGTAATTAAACCTGTTTGTGGCTCTGGCTCTAAGTAAGTAATTTCAAAACCTTGTTCTTCTAATTCACGACAAGGGTCTAGAACAGCTTTGTGTTCAATTTTACTTGTAATGATATGTTTGCCTTTAGATGCATAGAATTGAGCAACACCTTTAAGAGCAAGGTTATCTGACTCAGTTGCACCAGAAGTCCAAACAATTTCACGTGGGTCAGCTTTAATTAAATTTGCGACTTGCTCACGTGCATATTCAACTTTTTCTTCTGCCTGCCAGCCATAAGCATGGGAACGAGATGCAGCATTACCAAAGGTACCGTCGAAAGTTAAACACTCCATCATACGTTCTGCAACTTGCGGATCTACTGGAGTGGTTGCTGCGTAATCAAGATAAATTGGACGTTTCATATCAAATACCTGTACCCGATAAAAGAGCTGAATCTGTGCCAGTCACATTTTGGCGTAATGCAACAGTTTGAACGTTGTCTCGGCTAATGAGGTCGGCAAGAGTGATTTTAGCTAAATAGTCGGCAATATGATGAGAGAGTTCTTGCCATAAATCGTGAGTAAGACACATTGCACCATTTTGGCAGTTACCTTTATGGTCACAACGTGTTGCATCAACAGTTTCATTTACGGCTTCAATAATTTCTAACACAGTAATTTCATCAGCGTTTCGAGCCAAATGGTAACCACCATTTGCACCGCGAACACTAGAAACTAACCCATGACGCTTAAGTTTTGCGAACAACTGCTCTAAATAAGCAACTGAAATAGATTGACGTGCGGCAATTTCGGCGAGCGTGATCGTTTGTTCAGTTGGCTGCAAAGCTAAATCAAGTAGAGCAGTCACTGCGTAGCGACCGCGAGTTGTAAGGCGCATGATTCGATACACATGTTAAGACTAGATAATAGGATTTTATGAATCCCGACTAAAATAGTCAAGTTTTTTTATTTTTAATTCAAGTGCAGGATCAAGATAGAAAAAATAAGTTAAGCTACCCACAAATTATATATGAAATAAGCAATAAATATTAGGCTAATTATACCAAAGCACAAGTTAATGTTGCGTTGGCGCTGCTGTAAACGTGAAATTCGATTTTGATACTGCTTAATTTCGACATTCAAAGAATTTATCTCTGAACGCTGTTGATCAATTTTTTCAAGTAAAGGGGCAATTTTTTTACGTGAAGCAAGTGCTTCGGCTTCATCATCTGGAGTATTGAACCATTGCTTCCAGTCAGCTAGAAGCTTAGGTAAAGTGAGATGTGAAATTAAATCGATGAGTTCTTTTTTAGTTTCTGCATCTCCATCAATTCGCATATTGTTTAAACTACGTTGATTTGAAAAAGCAAAAATTTTGATAAGGTCGATGAGAGTACTATTAATTTCTAAGTCAATACGACGATCATAAGAATGAATATCAAATAACAAACCTTTTTCCGTAAATTGCACATAGAAGTTGAAAAATGGCAAGTAGCTATTAATACGGATTGTGATTTTATTTGCGATAAACTTTTTCGCCTGCAAGCGAAGAACACCATCGTGGGTGAGAATAAATGAGAAAAAAGTTTCTAAAATAATTAGAACAATGTTCAGCAACAGACGTGGGTGTTTTTGTCTTTGTTGCGTTTCACTCATAAAAGTTTATCCTTAAATATTAGAGATTAATTAAGAGAATGAGACATCCTATCTCAAACTTAACACATTGTCCTGTTAAATATATTTACATGACATGATTGTTTTGTAGAACAGTTTCATAAATGTATCAAGTCTTGACTTTGTTATTATAAGAATATTTTGTGGTTAAATAAGACTTCATCTGTCTCATCCGATCAGGAGCTTAGGTCAATGGATAATGCAAATATAGAAACACAATCAGAAGAGCAAGGAGATAAAAACAAATTAAAATCAAAAAGTTCTAGAAAGTCTGCATTGGATTTTAGAAAGTATACCAAGCAAATATGGTTAGCTGGTTTAGGTGCTTTCTCTCGTGCAGAAGAAGAAGGCAATAAACTATTTGACTCACTAGTCAAAGTAGGGGAAGAACTTGAGTCTAAAACTGGTGATTTAGCCGATACAACTGTTGGCAAAGTAACCGAAAAGGCGAAAGAGTCAGTGTCTGATACAAAAGACAAGGTCGAAAAAATTTTAGATACCAGTGTAAATCATTCTTTAAATCGAATTGGTTTAGTTACTCCGAAGGACTTACAGCACATTGAACAACTGTTAGTTCAATTGCATATAAAGGTTGATGCTCTTATTGAAGAAAATCAAAAATTGAAGGCAAAATTGAATGAAAAGTAAAAAAATGTAGGGATTTAGCAAATATATAACAGTTTTTTAGCATTTATTTTTGCTAAAAGCTCTGCTCTAGTATTGCGTTTTCCCCCAAAGCATTGCTATAAAGGCGTCATGGCCTTTTAAACTATAGCCTTGGACCTTAAACAAACGATATTAAGAGGATGTTTTATTCATGAATAAATCAGAATTAATCGATGCAATTGCTGAAAAAGGGGGAGTATCTAAGACTGATGCAGGCAAGGCACTCGATGCGACAATTGCGTCAATTACTGAAGCACTTAAAAAAGGTGACACAGTAACTTTAGTTGGTTTTGGTACTTTCAGTGTTAAAGAGCGTGCTGCACGTACTGGTCGTAACCCTAAAACTGGTGAAGAGCTTCAAATTAAAGCAACAAAAGTACCTAGCTTTAAAGCTGGTAAAGGTCTTAAAGATTCAGTTGCTTAATCTTTTAAGATGATTAAACGCGCCGATATAGGCGCGTTTTTTATTAAAAATCTGAATTGACCAATATTGCTCATTCATTCATTGTGGTTTTTCAGTTAAAATTCTCCTCGAAATAAAATATTGGAATACTTATGGAATCGTTTCGTACAGTCATTAAGGGTTGGCTCGGCAAAGTCCTTTTAATTTTGTTTTTGACCCCTTTAGCGCTTGTAGGTATTAATGGATATTTTAATAGGGGAAACAAGGCAGATGTCGCAAAAACTGTAAATGGACAGGACATATCAAAAAAAGACCTTGAAACTTTAACGCAAAGGTATAAAGAACAATATTTGGCTGCTGTAAAAGGTGATGAAAGTTTACTTAATTTACCGGTTATTCAAGCAAAAGCTCTCGATATATTGGTATCTCGTAATTTACTCATTCAGCAAGCTGAAAAATTGGGTATTTCTTTGAGCGATGCTCAAATCGAGCAAATGTTAGCTCAGCAGCCAAGCTTGCAAGAAAATGGTCAGTTTTCACAAAAATTATATGAAAATTATTTGCGTTCAATTGGTATGACAAGCCAAGCCTTAATTGCGAGCTTGCGTCAAGATCACGCTTTGAAAATGTTGACTTCAACTTTTTCTGATTATGCTTTAGTGAGTAAAGTTGATGTAATGCAAATTGCGAATTTGCAAACTGAACAGCGTACATTACATTTAGCTAGTATTAAGTTAGATACCTATAAAACGGGTTTAACAGCATCTAATCAAGAAGCGACTGAATACTACAATAAACATCAAAACGAGTTTAAACAGCCTGCTTCTGTTGATGTAGATTATGTTGTTTTATCTCCGTCTTTAATGGCGAAACCTGCACCAGCAACAGATGCTGAACTGAAACAAGCCTATGCCAAATTTGTAGAAACTCAGCAAAAAAATGCTAAACGTGTTGTGAAGCATATTCTTATTACGACAGATGCTCGTGATGATGCAGCAGCTCAAAAGCTTGCTAATGAGGTATATGCAAAAATTCAAGGCGGTCTTTCATTTGCTCAAGCAGCAGCTCAGTTCTCAGAAGATCCAACTTCAAAAACGAAAGGCGGTTTAGTAGAGGCGTATGCACCTGGTGTTTTCTCTGATGCATTTGATAAAACTGTTTCAAGTTTGAAAAATGGTCAAGTTTCGCAGCCAGTAAAAACACAATATGGTTACCATATTATTGAAGCAGAGACTCCAGCGAATCAAATTCCTTCGTTTGAAGCTGAGAAGGCGCGTTTAACTGCTGAAGTTGAAAAGAATAAAGTTGCTACTGTTTATTCAGATACAGTAAATAGTTTGAATGAAACAATCGTAGGTAACGATTCTTTAGATGCAGTTGTACAGCAAGTTAAAGGTACAAAAATTGAATCATTAAATGGTGTAACTTTAGCTACTCAAAATCCACAACTAAGCGATCCAAACGTAAAAATTAAATTGTTTAATGATGATGTTAAAAATGGCGATCGTAACGCTTCATCAAATATTCAATTAGCGAATGGTGATACTGTTTGGGTTAAAGTTCGTGATTATCACGCTGCTGGCGTTAAACCACTTGCTCAAGCAATGAATGAAGCAAAAGCTAAAGTAATTGATGAGAAAGCACGCAAAGCAGCTCAAGCGAAAATTGCTACCATGTTGACTGAATTCAAAACTCAGCCAGCTGAACAAGTTGTTGCGAAAAATAAAGTACCTTTTGAATCTGCAGGTGTGTTTACTCGTTCACAAGGTTTAAAACGTGCAATTGAGCGTGCAGCATTTAGTGTTCCTGCACCGAAACCTGGTATGTGGTCTGTTACAACAGCGAACTTACCTAATGAATTGGTTGTTGTTGCCGTTTCTAATGTAAATTCAGCTGCGGTAAATGCTATGCCAGCGGATCAGTTAAAGCAATTACAACAGCTTTATCGCCAATCTCGTGGTCAGCAAATACTCGAAGATTACAGCGAATACTTAAAGTCACACGCTAAAATCAAATAAAACTTATGTAATAAAAAAAGCGCTTCGGCGCTTTTTTTATTACTGATCTCTACTACCTATATAATTTTGTCTATATTGTTTAGGCGATAAATCAAATACTCTCTTAAATGCCTGACTAAATGCAGTTTCTGATGAATAGCCGACTTTATTTGAAATTTGTTGAACTGATAAATTACTTGTGCGTAGATATTGGCTCGCTAAGCGAAAGCGATAATGCTGCAAATAAGTAAGAGGTGGCTCACCAATAATATTATTAAAGAGATTAGCAAACTTAGAACGCGACATGCAGCATTGTTCAGCTAATGATTCAACAGTCCAGCTAGCCTCAGGTTGGCTATGGATTGCAGATAGAGCATTACTTAACTCAGGATGTGTTAATGCTCCTAACCAGTTTTGTTGGTCTGACATTTGTTGGATATGGTCTCGAATACATTCAATTAAAAGAATACTGACTAAGTGATCAATAATTTTGTCATGGCCAGGTTGAATTTTTTGTGTTTCGACCGCTAAAAAATAAAGCCCTATTTGCAACCATTCAGGAGGAGTTGTCTGGTTTTCGTGTTGAATATGCATAATAGATGGTAATGCATTAATCAGTGGTCCCGCCATATACGTATCAACTTGACAACGTAGACAGAGCAATAATGTATTTTCAGGTGCTGATGAACCTAACTCAATTGGATCGTGACGATGCCCATTAAATAAGGGAGTAATATCGACAGAATCTACCAGTTTGCTTCCAGTCGCTTTTGAATCTGTAGCTTGATGAGCTTTTCCAGAAGGAATTAAAATAATATCTCCAGCTTTTGCAATTATTTTTTCGACATTATTTATTTGAATATATACAGAACCCGTTAAAACAATGTAAGCCAGTAAAGCAGATTGATCTTGTGTTTTAAAAGCCCATTCACCTTGTGCTTTTATATAAATATATTCAGACTTATTTAAGTGGATATCATCAAAAAATTTACTTAGTGCATCCATGTTTATATGATCAATCATTATTTTAATAAAATTATAGTGAGCTATAAGAATAGATCAACATGTGTTTTTAGGACAAAAAAGTGGAAGAAAATGCCAAAGACTTTGAAATAGGTTTTTTGGACGGTTACAACTGTTAAGCAAATAGTATTTCTTTAACTATATAGGTATATAGAAAAAGGAAATATGACTATGAATGCACCAGTGAATGTTCAGCAAGAACTTATGCCAGTGCCAGCGTCTATGCGTGAGATAGACCGTAAGCGCTATTTATGGATGATTAGTCCGGCTCTACCTGTAATTGGTTTAGGTATTTTAGCGGGATACCATTTTGGTCCACGCCCATTAAAGAAAGTATTTGCTTTAGGTGGTCCACTTTTATTACATGTTGTGATTCCTGCAATTGATACAATTATTGGTAAAGATGCGCGTAATCCAACCGATGAAGAAATTAAACTTCTTGAGAAAGATCCATATTATTCGCGTTTGGTAAAAAGTTTTATTCCATTGCAGTATGCGGCAAATATTTATGCATGTTATTTAACAAGCCGTAAAGATACTTCATTTATTGACAAAATTTTGCTTGGTATTTCCATGGGTGCCATTAATGGTATTGCAATTAATACAGCCCATGAACTAAGCCATAAACATGATCGTATCGACCATATTTTATCTCATCTTGCTTTAGTACCTACTGGTTATAACCATTTCCGTATTGAGCATCCATATGGCCATCATAAGCGTGCAGCTACTCCTGAAGATCCGGCATCTTCACGTATGGGTGAAACATTCTATGAATTTTGGCCACGTACAGTTGTTGGTTCTTTTAAATCAGCAATTGAAATTGAAAAAAATCGTTTAAAACGTAAAGGTAAAGAGTTTTGGTCACTCGATAACGAATTGCTGCAAGGCTGGGGTATGAGTGCTGCTTTCCATGCTTCTATGGTAGGAATTTTTGGTAAAGGTACGATTCCTTATTTAGCAACACAAGCATTTTACGGGATTAGTCTATTCGAAATTATTAACTATATTGAACATTATGGCTTATTGCGCCAGAAAAAAGAAAATGGTCAATATGAACGTACAATGCCAGAGCATAGCTGGAATAATAACAATGTAGTGACCAACTTATTCTTATATCAGTTACAGCGTCACTCAGATCATCATGCTTATCCAACTCGTCCATTCCAAGCATTACGTCATTTTGATGAAGCACCCGAGCTACCAAGCGGCTATGCAAGTATGTTGCTACCAGCAATGATTCCTTCATTATGGTTTAAAATGATGGATAAGCGTGTATTTAATCACTACAAAGGTGATTTAAATAAAGCGAATATTTCACCAAAACGTCGTGCAAAAATCTTCAAAAAATTTGGTGTAGTCGATAAGTCATTAAAAACTACACAAGCTGAATAATTAAAAATATATTCCTGAAATACCAAACCCTCTAGTCATGTGGTTAGAGGGTTTTATTTTTGCTAATAAGTCACAGTGCTAAGAAGCAAGGAAGTAAAAAAACTCCCTTGCAATATCTTTATTTTAGTTCACTTGAAGATTTTCCAAGCTCACGACGAGCAATAATAAGTTGCTGGATTTGTTGAGTACCTTCAAAAATATCAAGAATTTTTGAATCACGTGCCCACTTTTCAAGTAGTTCATCTTCGTTATAGCCAACACTTGCTGCTAACTCGACACATTTCAAAGTGATTTCGTTGCCTACACGACCTGCTTTTGCTTTAGCGATGGAAGCCTCTTTGGAGTTTGGTTTTTTGTTGTCTGCCATCCATGTGGCTTTCAACATAAGTAACCGTGCAGCTTCCCATTCGGCTTCCATTCGGTAAATTTGCGCAGCAAGGTTGGAAGTTTGCAAATATGGAGTCGAGTAATTGGGATCTAATTGGTCTTTAAAAATTTCTTTAATACGTTCTAAAGAAGCTTTGGCACAGCCAATTGCCATTGCGGCAACTAATGGTCGTGTATTGTCAAAGGTTTCCATTACACCGGCAAAACCTTTTGCAACATCAATTTCAGGGTTTCCGAGCAAGTTTTCAGCCGGAACACGACAGTCAGTAAAACTAATAACGGCTGTATCAGAAGCTTTGATGCCTAACTTATGTTCAAGTCGTTCAACCTTCATTCCGGGTGTGCCCTTAGGCACCACAAATGATTTGATGGCTGCACGTCCAAGTTTTCGGTCAAGTGTAGCCCATACAACCACCGAGTCCGCACGTTCACCAGAAGTTACGAAAACCTTTTCACCATTTAAAATATAGTCATTGCCATCTTTAGTTGCCGTAGTACGGATCGCAGCAGAGTCAGAACCACAGCCTGGTTCAGTAATCGCCATAGCTGCCCATGTTCCTTTAAAACGTTCTAGTTGCTCATCATTTGCGACCGCGGCAATTGCAGAGTTTCCTAAACCTTGACGTGGCATACTGAGTAATAGCCCAGTATCGCCATAGCACATTTCAATGATGCCTAACGCTGTTGACATGTTAGTTCCGTTACGGATACCTTCATTATCAGATTCACCACGTTTTCCTGCACCGGCAGCACCTGCATTAATTCCTTCACCACCTTCATTCATGCCATCAATGAGTGAAGCGAGCATATCGAGTTCTTTCGGATAAGCATGTTCTGCTTTATCGTATTTACGGGAAATAGGGCGTAATACATTGATCGCAACATCATGTGCTTGATCAATCATCATTTTGAATTTTTTTGGATTTTGTAAATTCATGAAAATATCCTCTGATTGATCTTAAGCATGTAAGCCAGAATGTAAAATTGCGGTTGCACGTAAATCACGATACCAACGTTCAACAGGGTGTTCTTTTGTGAAACCATGACCACCTAAAATTTGTACGCCATCTGTTCCTATTTTCATTGATTTTTCTGCGCAAAGAATACGAGCTAAATATGCTTCACGGTGGAATGGCTTACCTGCTTCGGCAAGGCTTGCGGCATTTAGAATCAGCATGCGCATAGCATCAATTTCAATTGCCATATCTGCAATCATGAATGCGACACTTTGACGATGTGAAATTGGTTCTCCGAAAGCAGTTCGCTCATTGGCATATTTAATACAATAGACTTTTACCGCTTCACATGTTCCTACAGCCATTGCACACCACATAAGATTGCCTAAATCTAGAAAGGCGGTGTAATCAAAATCTGTTGTGCCTAATCGTAGAGCAGGTGTATGGCTGAATTTTAAAGTAGCTGTCTCTGTTGCTTTGAGACCCATAGCAGGGGTACTTTTAATGGAAATGGTATCGCCCGCTTGAACTACAAACACATCCGGCTTGCCGTTAAAATCTGCACTCACCAAGAACACATCAGCTAAATCACCTAAAATGACTAAGGTTTTTTCACCTTCTATAAAATATTGATTATTTTCAAGAGAAGCTTTTGTTTTTAAGATATATGGGTTAAATGCCGGAGTAGCTTCTTGTACAGCGAAAGTGGCGGTAATGTCTGAGTCTTCTGCAAAGCAAGGTAAATACATTGACTGAACTTCAGTAGAACCCCAACGTGTAATAGCATTAATAACGCTAAACGTACTCAAAAGTCCTGCTGTAAGACTAAAATCACCTTCAGCTAGTTTTTCAGCAATCAATAGGTTACTTACAATATTTTGTTCAGCGGCGACACCACCTAGTGCTTCTGGAAGAGCATAATAATTTAGTCCTAAATCTTCTACATATTGCCAAAGGCTTTCTGGAAATTGACCTGCCTGATCAGCATCATGAGCTAATCCTAATAAAACTTCTTGAGCAAATTGAGACATTGCATCTGAAGTCATTTGTTGTTCTTCAGTGAGGCTTAAGTCAAATAGGTTTTTCTTCTGTTGAGGTAGACGCTGTTGGGGGATTTGCTTAGGTTTAAATGCTTTCTGAGTCTGACTTAATGCTCTAAATCCAGCTTTTGAACCTTGATAAAGAGACTTTTCAAGAAATTTACGTAGTTTGAGTTGATCAAGTACATCGCTTCCAGCTAATTTCGTGATCAGCGATAAACCCAACCCTTGGGCTTTATTGATCATATTTGTCATGATTGTGGTGTCCTAACACATTGTTATTGTTTTATGCTGACACGCTGTATAAGAAAAAACTATGTCGTTGCTGACATTCAAAAAATGAGCAGATAAATGGTAAAAGCAAAATAAGTTTTAATACATTTTATTGATTTTATAAAAGAAAAAATTTTTTTTAAAAGAACTATTTTGTTTGGATTGACTAGAATGACACGGAATCATTCTAGTCTTAATAACATTAAGCAAAGTTACGAATCATACGTCGTACATTTGTTTTGGCATCAATAACAGTCATAAATGTATATGCGCCAATAAACTTACGGCTAATAAACATAAATTCTTTTGGAGGAACCGAGAAATATCGAGACGCCATTGATTTGCTTGCTTGCTGCATAACACGACTATGTAACTGACTCTTTTTCCAGTCATAACGTTCATGTTCATCCATCAGGCCCACTGGCATATCTGAATTATTTGCAGGGGTACTGAATGCTTCTGTCGCAAGTAAAAAGACATCGGCCATGCCGGGTTTAATACTTTCAGGCATTGCATCAAAGAACTCATATCCAGTCATAGCTTGGACCATTGCATCTTTATCGTGCTGATAACCCGCTTGTATAAGATTACGCGCGACTGAGAGTAAATGTTCATCGAACTGACGGATCGCACCGAAGTCTAGTAGTACGATTTTATCCTGAATATCTTGGCCATTACCTAAACGAACAAGGTAATTACCAAAGTTAGGGTCAGTTTGCATTTCACCCCATTCAAAAATTTCACGAACTGCAATTTCTAGTGAAGCTTCACCGAGCTGATTGCGACGTTCTTGAGGAAGTGAGAGCATGACTGGACTATTAATAGGCACGCCACGTTCAAACGTCATACATAAGACCTGATCGGTACAGTATTCGTCTACAATCGTAGGGATAATGTAGCGTTCATCATCTTTTAAACGCTCAGCAAAGCGACGTGTTGTGGCTGCCTCTACGTGATAATTGACTTCACGATGCATCATTTCACGTACTTCATCAAACCACTGATCAAACTCACGTGTTTGAGGAACCATGCGTGTAAGCTTAAGCATGTTTTTAAACAGGCTCATATCGGAGTCAATTGCATTCGCAACACCAGGGTATTGAATTTTTAAAACTAACTCTAAACCGTCTGATTTACGTGTTGCGCGATGAACTTGTGCCAGAGAGGCTGTACCGATAGGCTCATGATCAATTGTTAGATCATTTAATTTAGAACCTAATTGTTCTTGCAAATGAGGTTTAATTGCTGGCCAGTCTAAAGCAACGGTCTGGTTATTTAGGGTATTTAAAGCTTGAGTGATTTCTTCTGGTAAAAAATGTTCACCATAAAGTGCCATCATTTGGCCAATCTTGACAATAGAACCTTTAAGTTTGCCAATTTCAGAAACAAGATAATTAGCTTGTTCGCTCATTGCCTTTTTACGTTTCTTCTCTTTTTCTTCTTCACTAGAAAAGAGGGAAGAGGCACTTGCAGTAGCCCAACGTGTTCCTGCCAGTAAAGAAGCTTTCGCGATTGATAAGCGTCGATCCATGGAAGAAGTTTTTAAACTCTTAAGCTTATCGTTCTGATTTGACATGAAAATAGAATCCTATGCGCATCATGCAGCCAAACGCTGGTGATCTAAAATTGTAACGAATATTACATGTTTTGAACGTATTAAAATAGTTCCCTCAGACTGAATGGTGAGTTGAAAGTCTCATTTGGGATTTTAATTTTCTAAAAATAGCCTAAGCATTAATAAGAAAATCAAAATATCCGTCATTCAGAAAAAATAAACCACTATAAAACGCCGTATCAGATACTAACCGGCAAATTACATTTTAAACTGAATTTTCAATTCAGCCTTTTGCATTAAGTGCATACGATTAGCTTGAATATGTTGAATAACCATTTGCTTGACGGAATCATGCATAAAACCAAGTGCATGAGCCTTTACAATAATGATGCTAGGCAGTGTATAGAAAAAGTACTTAACATCATCAAAAGTCGCATTATTAAAAATGCCTTGTTCGATTAAGGTCTGCTGTAAAAATTGCTTTTCATTTAATACATGATCTGAAGCCTCATCCCAAAAACGGTGACGCATTGCCATCAGATTATTGTGTTTGTAACTCATAAATTCGCCAGTTCAGACTTTAAATCTCAACTAAATATATTGGAGTCATCTACCCAATATCAAGTTTAGATTGTTTTTTGTTCGGTGTTCGTTTGATTTTTCATGTAAAGGATGTAAATAGCCTAAGTAAATTTTAAACTTTTTTTAAAATAAATATAATCAAGCTCATTTCATTAAAATCTAAAATCCTATGACTCCTGCATGTAGATTGTTAAAAAGTAACAAAATCGAATTTTCTATCCATGAGTACGAACATGACGTAAATGCTAAAAGTTTTGGTTTGGAAGCCGCAGAAAAGTTAAACCTTGATGTAAACGAGGTATTTAAAACACTTCTTGTTACCGATGAGAAAAATTATTTTGTTGCGGTTATACCAGTTAACCATCAACTCAATTTAAAAAAAGTAGCTACGGCAGTGGGCTGTAAAAAATTACAGATGGCAAATCCTAAAGATGCCGAACGTTTGACAGGGTACTTAGTGGGTGGAATTAGTCCATTAGGTCAAAAGAAACGCTTAAAGACAGTGATTGATGCCTCTGCACAAGAGTTAAGCAAAATTTATGTAAGTGGTGGTAAAAGAGGGTTAGATATTGGTTTAAATCCTAAAGACTTGGCACACATATTAACGGCGCAATTTGTAGATGTACTTGATTGATTAAAAAAAGGGCATAGCAAGTTGACACATTAAATGAAAATGATTATCATTATTATGTATTGTTTAGTTCTACCAGAAAATAACAAAAATTATATGAGTTTCTGGTATTGGTAGACCTGCAAGACATAATAAAAACAATGCAGGTTTGTTTAGCAGTAAATGGACCTAAGAAAAATAAACATGATCAGCGCATAAAAAGAACAAGCAAAAGTAGTAAGCGAGGAAGGCTTGCTACTTTTGTGCTTAAACTCAGTTTCAGAATTATCTATATTGTTCAACCTTTTTGAGTGTTTAACTCTTCTCAGTAACAGATTACTTATATTTTTGATTAAAAAATAACCACTAATGTTTCATTTATTATCATCCTGCCTTTTTTAGCAATTTTTTGTATACCCTGAATAAAACATGATCAAAAAAAGAGGTAAAAACGTGCTTATTTTTCATGGAAAACCTGTTCATGGAGCTATCTTCGATATGGATGGGACAATGTTTGATACTGAAAGGTTACGGTTTCAAACATTGCAACAGGCATCTCAAGAACTCATTGGGCAGGAGTTTTCACACGAATATTTAATGCAATGTTTGGGGTTAAGTGCGACTACAGCGGAAAATCTTGCACAACGTTTATACGGAGTAGATGTTCCATATAAGGAAATTCGAAAACGTGCTGACGAAATGGAACTAGAACATATTCGAAAACACGGTGTGCCTATTAAAAAAGGTTTGGTTCAAGTTCTAGAGCGTTTAAGAAAATCTGGTTTAAGAATGGCGGTGGCTACTTCAAGCCGTAGAGCAATTGCCGAAGAATATTTAATTAATGCAAATGTATATAAATTTTTTGATGTTATTACTTGTGGGGATGAAGTAGAACAAGGGAAGCCACATCCAGAAATCTTTTTAAAAGCGGCTAGTCAACTTCATTTAGACGCTAACCAATGTTTAATGTTTGAAGATTCGGAAAATGGTTTAACTTCAGCTCATACATCGAAAGGACTAACAATTTTATTAAAAGATATTAAAGAACCCAATGACGAAATGCTGGAAAAAGCGCATTTTTATTATGACCAGATGTATGATTTTTTAACCGACCTCGACCAATTTATTCCTGTTATGGATATGCCTGAGATACAGGAACCTTTTCCGCAAAGTCTGAATCAGCTTACTGTTGGAATACATGGTTTTGGTGCTATTGGTGGCGGTTATATAGCGCAAATCTTGTCGCATTGGGATGGTTATACGAAACCAAAACGTATTATTGCGTCAACACGAAATAGTCTTTTCCGCGAAGCTGTAAATGCGTTTGGTACCTATAGTATTCGCTATGGGCAATTTTCTTATGATGAACGTATTGAGAATATGACCATTGTTGACTCTGACAATGAACAACAAATGTTAGAGATGTACACTCACTCAAGTTTGATTGCATTATGTTTGCCCGAGCAAGCAATTGAAACTGAATCAAAGATAATTGCAAAAGGGTTATATGCGCGTTTTAATTCGCAACTTGAAACATGTATACAACCGTTAACCTTTCTAATTATTTTAAATAAGGTTGGTGCGAAATATTTGGTGATGAAGCATCTTAAAGAAGCTATGCTCGAGTTAACTAACGATGAAGATGTCACCGAGCATATTTTAAAAGAGCATTACTTTTGCGACACCGTAGTTAATCGCATGGTTTCAAAACTTTCTAATCAGAATTTATATCGTCAACTTCGTATTAAACATAATTTTCTTGAACAGCATTTAGAAGATGTGGAGCAAGAAGATCAAACCGAAATTGAAGACTGTAATAAACTGACTCAAGATCAGCAAAATCAGGCTTCTATCTATGTTGATAATATGCGCCGTAATTTCCAGCCGGGACATATCTTACAAAGCATGGATTTAATTTTATTCCATAGTGAAACTGATATGCCAATCTATGTAGAGAAAGGCAGTCCTTTACTTGAAAAGTTACGTCAGGTGGTTTTGGTTGACCAAATTACTGACATTCAACTCATTAAAAACCGTTTATGGAATGGTGTACATGCGATGCTTGCTTGGTATGCATCTTTAATGGGTTATGAATCTATTGGCGTTGCCATGGGCGATCATTCAGTTAAAGCATTTGCAGAAAACTTAATTGCAGAAGTGAAGCAGGGACTTGCAATTGTATTACCTAACTATGCAAAAGATCTGGATCGAATGTCACAAAGTTTTCTAGACTCATGTGAATATGCATTTAAAGATCCTTGTCAACGCGTAGCTAGAGATCCACTACGTAAACTCAATCATAATGAACGTGTCATGGCATCAATTGCAGTGAATATTCGTCATGATTTGCCTTATAAAAATTTATTAAAAGGTGCTGCTTTAGGTTATGCCTATGCAATTCAATTTTTAGAAATTGAAGAGACTAAAGCAGTTGAACATCTGCAGCAGCAAATTCAGAACCTAGACTTGAGTACAACTCAAAGAAGACAGCTTGAAGTTAAGTTGGTTCAACTTATCCAATATTTGTTTTCTGAACAAGATAAACAACCTTTGGACATTAAGTTGAACAATGCCAAAACTACACTCACTTAATATGTTTGAGTTTGCTTATTGAATTAACCTCAACAATTGAAAGGCAAACATGTTTTAATACGAAATTTGAATGATTTTGAATTAAAACTGTGCTGTTAAAACCCTCCACACTCATGGTGCCGACGTCTATGCGGGATTATCCTGAATGGCACCTTGGGCGTCAAAGTTACGCTTTATGGTATCTAGAAATTAATGATCAGAAATTAGTTCATTATCTAGATCAATTGCGTGCGCATTTTTCAGAATTTCTAGTAGAGCCTAATCACCGTCAATATCATGTCACGCTGTTTATATGCGGTTTTTTGACTTATGAAACTAAAGTTCACTGTGATGATTTTAGTTTTACTGAATTTGAGCAGCATAAGAAAGTTCTAATACAAGAAAACTTTGTCCCATTTCAATTAAAAATTGGATCAGTTGATAGCTTTAGTAGTGCTTTATTTATAGAAGTCCAAGACACCGAAAATATCTTATCTCTCATACGGCAAAAATTAGGCACAGTTTCTAATGAAATTGCCGCTTTAGATTACTATCCGCACATTACATTGGGTTTGTATAAAAAAGACTATAGTAGTGATTTGATTTTACAAAAAATTTCTCAATTACCTGTACAATACGATCAGGCTGAATTTGATCTTAAAGTTGAGCATTTAACCTTTGGTTATTATGAGGCTCAAATTTTACAAGGGCAGCTGTATCCGTATCAGCATTTGTTTTTAGGTGAGCCATGTTGCAATTGATTTTAGGTGGTGCTCGTTCTGGTAAAAGCCGACTGGCTGAACAAACGGCCATATCTATGCAATTAGCTGTCACTTATGTGGCGACGGCGCAAGCACTTGACTCTGAAATGCAAAGTCGAATTGCACATCATCAAAATCAGCGACCTATTCACTGGGCATTGGTTGAGGAACCATTATTTTTAGCAAAAGCTCTGCAAGAAATTGATCGACCTAACCAAATTATTCTGGTGGATTGTTTAACACTTTGGCTAACCAATTTGTTACTTTTAGAAGATAAAAACGTTCAACAATTTGAGTGTGAACAGCTGTTAAAAGTTTTACCTACACTCCAGTCAGAAATTATTTTAGTAAGTAATGAAACGGGTTTAGGCATTGTGCCACTCGGTGAGATAAGCCGCCGTTTTGTCGACGAAGCAGGAAGGCTACATCAAGCCTTAGGGCAAATTGCAGATAAGGTTGTGTTTTGTGTGGCGGGGTTTCCAATGATTTTAAAAGGTGATAAATAAAAATGAACTGGTGGTTAGAATCTGTACAGAAACCTAATCTGGACGCAAAACAACAAGCGGAGCAACACCAACTCCAGCTTACTAAACCTACAGGTGCCTTAGGAGATTTAGAGCAGATTGCAATTACACTTGCTAGTTTACAGTCAAATGCACATCCACAAGTTAACCATCCCTGGATTACAATTTTTGCAGGTGATCATGGTGTAGTTGAAGAAAATATCTCTGCATACCCTCAAGCTGTTACCCGTCAAATGTTGCAAAATTTCACAACTGGCGGTGCAGCAATCAGTGTCATTGCTAAATATCATCAAGCCCATTTACAAGTCATTGACTGTGGCACAGTAGGCGAAACATACGAATATGCAGGTGTTGAACGTCACTGTATTCGTGCCGGCACAGCAAATTTTGCCAAACAAGCTGCAATGAATGCTGATGAGTGCCGTGCTGCCTTAGAGTTAGGGAAAAAAAGTGTAGATACTGCTAAAGCGAATGGTGCAGATATTTATATTGCGGGTGAAATGGGTATTGGAAATACCTGTTCAGCTTCTGCGTTAGCCTGTCTTTTACTAAATGATACGGCTGAGCAATTAACGGGAGTTGGTACAGGAATTGGTGCCGATCAGTTAAGACATAAAATTGAAGTAATTGAAAAGGCAATTGAACTTCACCATAAACATGTCATTGGTGATGTCTTTAAAACACTATGTGCTGTAGGTGGTTTGGAAATTGCGGCAATTACAGGTGCTTATATTCGCTGTGCGCAAGTGGGTTTACCTGTGATTGTGGATGGTTTTATTAGTTCTGTAGCCGCTTTATGTGCGGTACGAATGAACCCTAAAGTACGTGACTGGATGTTATTTGGTCATCAATCGGCTGAGTATGGACACCTACGTATTTTACAAGAACTTAATGCTGACCCGATTTTGAAGATGAACTTGCGTTTAGGCGAAGGTAGTGGGGCTGGTACTGCCTTGGCATTAGTTAACATGGCATGTGTCTTACATAACCAAATGGCTACCTTTGCTCAAGCTGCTGTAAGCGGGGATAAAATTGGGTAAATTTAGGATCGATTTGCTCAGACATGGTGAAAGTCAGTATAGCCATACTTTACGTGGGCATTTAGATGATGAGTTAACAGCAAAAGGTTGGCAGCAAATGCAGTCAACCATTGAGCAAGTCACAGACCAGTCATGGGAGATTATTGTAAGTTCCTCATTAAAACGATGTGCTTGTTTTGCTGAGGAACTTGCCAAAACAGCAGAACTCCCTTTACTTATAAATCATGACTTAAAAGAAATGTATTTTGGGGAATGGGAAGGTATCTCAACTCAGCAAATTTATGAAACTTCACCTGAATTACTTGCAAACTTTTGGCAAAAACCAAGTCAATATTGTCCACCTCGCGCTGAAACATTAAACCAGTTTCAAAAAAGGGTTCTGAAAGGGTTTCAGGATTTGGTTACGCATATGCAAAAACATAATTTACAGCATGCGTTAGTTGTTACTCATGGGGGGGTGATTAAACTATTGGCTTGTTTAGCCGAGCAGCAACCTTTAGATGACTTACTTAAAATATCGGCAGAGCTTGGGAAATTATATTCTTTTGAATTTTCTGAAGCAGATGGTCAATTAACTTTTATGTTGAGATAGATGAATTTTATATTTTTATACACTTGTAAGTTATTATTTTTATAAAGATATTTTAAACTATGTAATAGAACTGTCATTACTAAAAATTAAGCTATTGGCATTTATTAATTAATTACTTATTTGGCTTATGAATATTTTATTTAAAACTAGTGTGCTTGCAGCTTCATTATTGCTCGTGGCTTGTAATAATAATGATGATCAAGAAGTTCAAACTCCACCATCTACAAATTCATCAAAATATTATCAAACCAAAACACCTTATCAACCACAGCAAGATCTAAAAAATTATGAGCAAGCTCCAAATGGGTTCCAGCCAGTTTTTACAGAATTGGTTGCGCGACACGGTTCGAGAGGACTATCAAGTCTTAAATATGATTTAGCACTTTATAATTTATGGAAACAGGCGAAAACAGAAAATGCTTTAACGCCTTTGGGTGAGCAATTAGGTGCTGACTTGGAAGCCACGATGAAAGCCAATATTTTATTGGGCTATGGGGTTGAAGGTATTCGCCAATACGGTTATGGAAATGAAACCATGACCGGTATTTTAGAACACCGCGGGATTGCCGATCGCTTATTACAGCGCTTGCCAACACTTGTAAACTCTCAAGCATCTATATTGGTACAAAGTTCTGGGGTAGATCGCGCAGTGGATAGTGCTAAATTCTTCACTGCTGAACTGATAAAACAACAGCCTCAGCTGAAAGATAAAATTGTTCCTGTGTCTTATACCAATTTATCGAGTTCAAGTGTTCCTAGTCTTGTAGACGGGGGTGTTGATCGTTTTAAACTTTATTTTCATAGTCTAAATGCGACTGAAGATTTAACTCAACCACTTAGTGCTAGCCAACAAAAAATTTATGATGCTAGTCAGGCCTATCAAGATTTCGAAGCAAACAATAAAGATTTAGCCCAAAAGTTGAGTGAGTTATCGAAGAATACTCAAGCAGAAAAAATTGCCCAGTCCGTACTCACTCCGATTTCTAAAGCAGACTTTATTAAAAAACTTGGTACGACAGGTTATAGTTTTAGCAATAATGGGTCTTTTACAGTAACTTCACCAAAAGGTGAGCAAATTACAGAAAAAGGTAAGGGTAAAAATACCATTGCTAGTGCAGTAGATGCTGCGGCTTATGTTTATGAGCTTTATTCAATTTCTGGTGGTATGAAAGATGAGTTAAAAGGTGTTGATTTTGATAAATATATGCCTTTGGAAGCCGCAAAATTTTATGCTGAATTTAATGATGCCAATGATTTTTATGAAAAAGGTCCAAGTTTCACAGAGTCGAACCAAGTTACAAGTGAAATTGCTCAAGGACTCAAACAAGATTTATTCCAACAAGTTGATGCTATTGTAAATAAAGCTCAACCATATAAAGCAGTTTTACGTTTTGCCCATGCTGAAATTATTATTCCTCTGGCAACTAGCTTGGATTTGCATAATATGATGCAGCCTTTACCACTACGCCAGACTTATAACTATTCAACAAGTACATGGCGTGGTGAAATAGTTTCACCTATGGCAGCCAACATACAGTGGGATGTTTATCAAAATAGTCAAGGCTCGACTTTAGTGAAGATGCTTTATAACGAAAAAGAGACTTTATTTAAATCTGCGTGTAACTATGCGCGTTACACACCAACTAGTTTTTACTACGACTACATCAAATTAAAGCAGTGCTATCAAATACAGTAGTTTTTCACAGTTTTTGAAGTGTTTAATGGGAATAGGGATTGCTATTCCCATTTTTATTTCCTCATAATTCAGTTTGTTTTTATATATAGATCAGTTAGAGAGTGGGATATGACACCTTTTTGGATTGCATTGCAATTTTTAACTGTTCTACCTATTGAGTTAAAGACTAAACCAACGGCGCAACAAAATGCTCGGGCTATTTTGTTTTATCCACTGGTTGGGATGATTATTGGTGGCATACTTTTTCTTGTTGCCTGTCTTTTAGCCAAATTACCCGTTGTTTTACTTGCCGCAATTATACTTACTTTATGGATTTGGCTGACTGGGGGATTGCATCTAGATGGACTGGCCGACACAGCTGACGCTTGGGTAGGTGGCTTTGGGGATAAACAACGTACTTTACAAATCATGAAAGATCCGAGCTGCGGCCCAATTGGAGTGCTGAGCTTAGTTATCATTTGTTTGCTTAAGTTTGCTTTGGTCTTGGTATTGATTGAACAACATCAAACGCTATTCTTAGTATTTGTTCCTACACTTGGACGTGTGGTGCCATCTATTTTGTTTTTAACTACACCATATGTTCGCGAAAAAGGCTTAGGTCGTTCTTTGACAGACCATTTGCCTAAAACTGTTTCATGGATAGTAGCTGCATTAATTTTACTGTTACCTTTGTATTGGGAATGGCAAGGGCTGATAGCGGTAATTGGTTTTTTAATAAGCCTGATTTATTTAAGATATCTGTTTATAAAACGAATTGATGGCATTACGGGAGATACCGTGGGCGCTACGATTGAAATTAGTGAAACCGTTCTGCTTTTTACTTTTGTCTTAAGTTGTTTTTATTTATAGTTAAATTAAGCGTTTGTGGCCAGTTGTGACCACAAACTTAAATTTACTTAATTACCAAAATGATAGCGTAGACCTATTAAATATGTACGTGGAGCTGCCGGTGTATAGCTCACTTCATTATTACTAAAAGAAGTGCTTTCAGCATAATGTGTATCTGCCACATTTAAAATCTGACCATATATTTCATAGGCCTTTTTAAGATAGTTTGCACGCAGGTTGAGTACCGTATGACCATCATATTTTTGAGTATTGGCGTCATTAATCCAATATGAACCTACATATACACCTTCTGCTGAGAGTAATAATTCGGGGATTGGCTTAATTTGATATTCAAGCGTACCAAAAGTTTTTGGTGCGCTCGGCATATCATTTCCACTGTAGTCAATAGTAGCTGACGGCTGGAATTGTTCATAACGATGGCGAGCCCAGCTACCTGAAATTTTCAATTTTTGGTCAAACTGATCGGAAATTTGCCAAGTTCCACCGACTTCAATACCTTCATGAAGAGTTTTACCTGCATTACGTGGTTCACGGGTATTATCGGGTTTAGTATAACTAATTACTTCATCTTCGCCATTTAAACGATAAAGCGTAATTTCACCATCTAATCGGTCATTGAATGTTTGAAAACGGACACCTGCATCAATATTGGTAAAAGTTGCTTCAGTTAAATTCGGAGTAACTAAATTTGCGCCGTAAAGGCTACTGACCTCTGGTGGAACAAAGCCTTGTGACCAGTTTGTATAGAAGTCGATTTGAGGAGTAATATTCCAAATTGCTCCTAATTTTGGACTAGCCTTATGAAAATTTCTTGTTTCATCTGGAGCGCCAGTAACATTAGAAGGGGTTAGATTATTCTGATAGTCATAACGAATCCAATCATAACGTGTGCCGCCGACTAAGTTTAAGTTAGGCAAAGCTTGCCAATTTACTTGAGCATAGATCGCTTCATTATCAACGTCGACATCAAAATCACGTAAAAGCTTTCGCTGTTTAAAACTCGTATAAATACGTGTAACAGGATCTCGAAAAACTTCAATATCATTAGTTCTGCCCTGAGTCGGTGAGTGCTCAGCCATACTACCTACGACTAACTTGAATTGGCCTAAAGTTGCTGAGTGTTGTAGGTTGACTCCATAGGACTGAAAACTATTATAAGTGGTCTGCCCGCTGTAAGTTCCTGTTGCAACTCCATCTTTCTTGTCAGTTTTTATGTTATAGCTTGGATTTTGCTCGGTTGTATTATCCCGATAATATAAAGTGATTTGACTTTGCTGTTGATCATTCCAGTCATGACTTAGTTGGGAGGATATACGTGTTGCATCTACTTCCCGGTAAGTAAATGTCTGATAGCTATAGCCAGGCCGTTGGCTATAATCTTCAGTATTTAAGCTACCCGTCATATCTACATATAAGTGGTTATAGGTAAATATATTTTTCAGTTTAGTTGAATCAGAAATTTGCCAGTCATGACGTGCTGTAATGCTTTGTTTATCCGCTTCGGCATGATCTTGCCAGCTATCACCACGATCACTGGCATAGGCAGAAACTCTTAACCCATGGGTGCCAGTACGAGTATCAAAGGTATCAGAAGCTCCCACGTCAACACGGCGATAACCTTCACTACTTGCGCTCAGACTAATATCTGCTGTTGGTGTGGCACTCGGCGCCTTGGTTAAAAAGTTGAGGGTTCCGCCAATTGCATTACTTCCATAAACACTACTTGCTGGTCCACGTAAAATCTCAATATTGTCTACACCCGCCATATTCATCTCATACAGGGCATTATGGTTAAACACACCTACAGGTCGAATTGAAAGGCCATCTTCTAGATATTGATAAACAGCAGCAGTAGTCATGGGTTGGCGTATAGACATCATGTGCTGTTCATTACCAAGATCATTCATCAAGACTCCTGGTGTTTGGTTTACAAGTTGTCCAATAAAAGTGGCATGTTTATTCTCTATTTGCTCACTATTGATTTGGCTAATTGCAGCTGGAGTTTTATTCAGTATTTCACCTTCGCGACTTGCCGTAACCACAATAGTCGCTAAGGTTTTTGTGTCATTGTTTGCTGGTGTTAAGTCTTCAGCAAAAACTAGAGAGCTAGATGAAGCAGATAAGCATGCTGCGCTTAAAACAGATAAGCGAAATTTGAGGGATGACATAGAATGACCCTATAAAAAGCAATAAATTTTGAATCCCTGCAAATAGGGATGAGAAAAGTTATGGTTTTATAGAGCAGTTGGTGGGGCGTGTTTAATCGGTAAAATATAGAAAGTAAGAGGAAGTTCTAGTTGTATGGTCCACGTATGGCACAGACATCGTACACGGTTAAACCAGCGTAAAATTAAAACAAAAATCAAAGCAATGAGTGGAATTAAAATTGCTGCATCTAGGCCATGCGTACATAACGGGCAATGCTTCATGATTTGAGTAGCTAACGCGAAAACCTCTTGAGCATGCTTGGTATGAAATTTATTCTGAATAGATTCCATATGATGATGAGCATGTGAAGGGTGATGCTGCTCCATATTAAAATTTTGCTGGTGGGTTGAATGCTCTAATACAACTGATTGGCAGTGACTAGGCATAGTATACAACTCAGGTACGATGCCAATTTGCACAAGAGTAGGCAAAAAAATGTGCCATAGTAAACACAGCAAAGTGATAGCACTTAAAAGCGTGCGCCACTTCAGCAAATGTTGACGGAAACTCAGCACCATATTTTAGGCGGTCGTAGTGGAAAAACTCGTCGAAGTATAATCAAAAACGAATAGCTGTCATAGCTGAATTCCGACCAAACAAAATAAAAAAAACCCTCAAAAATGAGGGTTTAATCTTCAATCTTTAAAAGATGAATTAACGGTTAGGTAAAACATCTTTTAAAGCTTCATGCATTTCAAGCAATGTCTTTTCGGTAGTTTCCCAGTCAATACAACCATCAGTGACTGATTTACCATATTCAAGGTCGCAAAGTTTTTCAGGAATATCTTGACGGCCGCCTTTTAAATGGCTTTCGACCATAATACCTACGATAGACTTATTACCATCTAAAATTTGTTCAGTAATATTTTTAAGAACGAGCGGTTGTAAGTACGGGTCTTTATTTGAGTTTGCGTGGCTCGCATCAATCATGATTTTATTGCTAACTTTTGCTTTTGCTAAAGCATTTTCTGCTTCTGCAACAGAGCCAGCATCGTAGTTTGGCTTACCATTACCGCCACGTAATACTACGTGTGCATAAGGATTACCATTTGTATTAATAATTGAAACCTGACCGTCTTCGTTAAGACCTAAGAAACTGTGACCATATTTAACAGACTGCATGGCATTGGTTGCGACAGTTAAACCACCGTCTGTACCATTTTTAAAACCTACTGGTGATGATAAGCCAGAAGACATTTCACGGTGAGTTTGGCTCTCGGTTGTACGTGCACCAATCGCAGACCATGAAATTAAATCTTGGTAGTACTGTGGAGAGTTAGGGTCAAGTGCTTCAGTTGCACAAGGTAAACCTTTTTCATTTAACTCAAGTAAAAGTTTACGACCAATACGTAGACCTTTCTCAATGTTAAATGAGTCATTCATATCTGGATCGTTAATTAAGCCTTTCCAGCCAATTGTTGTACGTGGTTTTTCAAAATAAACACGCATAACTAGATATAGAGTATCTTTAACCTTTTCGCTTAATGCTTTTAAGCGGTCAGCATATTCGTGAGCAGCTTTTGGATCATGGATAGAGCAAGGACCAATAACGACAAATAAACGTTTATCTGAGCCATCTAAAATATTACGAATAGTTTCGCGGCCTTTTAGAACAGTTTGGGAAGCAACATCAGATAATGGAAGTTCTGACTTAAGCTCAGCGGGTGTTACAAGAGTTTGGATACTTTTAATGTTAACGTCGTCGATATCTGGCTTTGAAACGGAATTTGAATGTGTAGTCATTGCTGTCACTGGTTCGATCATACTAAAGGTTGTTTTGTGTACTGAATATACCATGAAATAATTATGAAAATACTACATCTCATGGCAATTCAGTTTGGAAAAATCCTATTGATTTTACTATCTTTCAGTCGAGTTGCCTGTTTTTTCAGCAACTACTGCTTGTTGTACCACAGCTGCTTTTGGTTTGGCTTTGACTGGGTGGACCATAAAGTTAACACCAAGAGCAAATAGAGTAATACCCAAAATTTTACGGATTAAACGTTCCGGCATACGTGAGCTAATTAATGTGCCAATAATAATTGCCGGAATAGAACCTACCAACAACCACATAAGTAGCATAAAGTCGACGTTACCGGCACTCATATGTCCAAGACCGGCAACTAAGGTTAGTAATACTGCATGTACGACATCTGATCCAATAATTCGAATCATTGGTAAGTTCGGAAACATAATCACGAGTGCCATAATTCCAAAGGCACCAGCACCAACAGATGATAACGTTACGAATACACCTAGAATAATGCCCATAATCACAATATAGGTGCGTTTATTTTGAACAGCTAATTGCTCATTTTCAGTTTGGGTATTCTCTTTATTTCGGAATTTATTAAAGAACTTTTCAATACGAGTACGGAAAATAATAGAAACACCAGTCAAGGTCAGCATAAAGCCTAATACCATTGTTAAAACAGCTTTATAGTGTGTTGACTGACTTAAATAATGTTCCAATACCCAAGCAGTACCGAAAGACGCAGGAATACTACCCACTGCTAGCCATAAAACGATAGGCCACACGATATTGAGTTTTTTTGCGTGAACCATTGATCCACAAAACTTTGAAATTGCGGCATAAAGTAAATCGGTACCAATTGCGATATGCGGTTCAATTCTAAAAAGACCAATTAAAATTGGTGTCATTAATGACCCACCACCAACTCCTGTAATACCTACACAGAAGCCAACTAACATACCCGCTAAGATAAATTCAAAAGCACCAGACATCTTTATCGCCACTTATCACGAAACGCAGATATCTTATTCCTTTTAGAGATAAACAGTTGTCATGAATAATGATTTACTTATGCAAAAAAACGCTAAGCAATTAAAAAAATGCCTATTTTGATGGAATTTTATTCAATTTCATGACTTGGATGATGATTTGAAAGCTCTCAAAGGGTTAAGCCAAAGTATGAGTAAAAAGGTAAGAGGTGTTGCAAAGATCCACCAGCTGACAAAACCAATTGAAAAACCATATTTTTTGATGAGAATAAACCCGCTTAACGCAAATAGTAAAAAGGCCAATATCCTCAACAATGAATAATATTTTTGAGCTAAAGATTTGAAATGACCAGTTGATTTAGGTGAGCGATATTTTTCAGTCGATATGAATAGTAAATACATGCCTAGTAAAGTCAGGATAAACACAAAGAACATCATGAATTCACCTCAATATTTAACTTATTCAGCTTTTTTTGAATTTTTTCTATGGCTTTATGTTGAATCGGTTTAATTTTAAAAAATATGAAAAGGGCTAAGGCTGCAAATAACCAGAAAAAAATGTCTATGCGTGCAAAATCCCAATAAGCATTAAAGTTTTGGACATAATGATTTTTTAGCAAATAACTTATATTCAAGAGAGGAAGTGCTATACAAAGCAAAATGAAGATGCCAAGTTGAGTTCGCCACAAATATTGTTTTTTAGTGATGAGTGCAATAATCAAGCTTATTAGCCACACCAAGAAGAAGCTATAAATTTCATAATTGATAGTAGTTGTCGTGACTGTAAACAATCGATTTGCATATAAATAAGCAAGTGTTGCACAAGGCAAACCTATAAATGTAGCAACATTTAAACGATCAACTAAATAATGCCCAAAATGAAACTTACTAGTTTTCTTTTGAAGTTGACGTTTTAGGCTCCAAAGTAACAAGCCAGATGCAATCATTACACATCCTAAAATACCAGAGAAAAACAACCCTAAGCGAAGTAAAGGCTGAGCAAAAGTTGCCATATGTAAGCCATATACTCCAGCATAAAGTGTAGCAATAGGACTATGATTACGTGTATCACCCAAGACTCTGCCAGTTGACGCGTCTAGTGTGATTTGTGCTTGATTACGGGTAATAGAACGGTCTTCTTGCTGAATAAATGTAATTTGAGCCTGATTCGTATTTGGGTTTTTAACACTCATAGTTGCTAAAGTTTGATTTCCCCAACGTTGTTCTAGTTGAGCTAATAACTTTTCAACTGGTAAATTCTGTGCAGGATGCGGCGCTGTACTTTCTGTGACTGTTTTTGTACGAATTTCGGTAAAATATTGATATGGATTCTCTGGATAGAATTTTTGCATTCCCCAAGGAAGATATAAATAGAAGAAAATAGCCAAGCCTGTAAAAGTAATAGTCAAAAAGAAGGGCAGTGCAAGAACAGATGAAACATTATGAAAATCTAACCATGAGCGCTGAGACTTAAAGGTCCGTAAAGTAAAAAAGTCGCTAAAAATTTTTTTATGGGTAATAATGCCTGAGATTAAGGCAATTAACATAATAAAAGCCGCTAAAGATACAACGAGCCGTCCAATTAATATCGGAATACCAAAAAGTTGATAGTGAAAACGATAGAAGAAGTCACCACCTTCAGTTGCTGAAAGTTTTAGTTCTTGACCAGTATTTGCATCAAGTGTTGCATTTCCATAACCACCGTCTGGTTTTTCCCAATACATGGTGTTAGCAGGACTTTCTGCGGTAGCAATAGTTAAATACCAAGATTTGGCATCTGGAGCGTTTTTTTGTAAGTACTGATATGCTGTTTTAATTGCTACATCTTGTTTTATTTCATACTGTGCAAGTGCTGGTTGCATCCACAAATTAATTTCATGGCGGTAATACGACAAACTCCCCATTAAAAAAATAGTAAATACGAGCCATCCAAAAATTAATCCAGTCCATGAATGCAGCCATGCCATAGATTGGCGTATACCTTTATGCATAACTCACCATCCGTGTCACAATAAAGAAAAGGGTAAATAGCATGATTGATAGCCCAGTCACTTTCCATAATGATTGAATGCAAAAACCTACCATCACAAAAAATACATAAAACAAAATAGAGATAAATGCTGCCAAATAAATGGCTTCAGGTTTATCTAGAGTCAAATGAAAGATACCAGTAAGCCCAAGACTTAAATAAGCCATACAGGCATAACCCATACCGAAAACGACTAAAAATCGATAGAAAACTTTTATACGATATGACATAGGGAGATTTAATGTTTTGGACATCTTTACTGGCACATAAAAAATAAAAGAAAGCCAACACCTAAAGTGGAGTTGGCTACGCGTTTAATATTTAAACTTTACAGCAACCGTATAGTTGGCTGAGGGTCCATAAAAGCCTTGACCATTAGGGAAACTATACAAATATTTCTTATCGAAAATATTATTTCCATTCGCTTGGAGCGTAATATGATCATTCACTTCATAGCTCGCCATTAAATTTACTAAGGCATAAGCATCTTGCTTGATGGTGCTGTTTGCTGTCGAGTCGTATAGCTTCACGGCATCTTGCCATTGTAGCCCTGCGCCAACTTTCAGTTTAGGTAAAACTGATGGTGTATAGGTAGTCAGCAAATTAAGGGTTTGGTTCGGATTATACGTTCTCGCTTCGCCACCATTTTTAATATCTTTAATACTAAATTGAGCATAGCCAAAAACAAGATTGACGTTATCAGTGATTTGACCAGATAACCCGACTTCGACACCTTGTGATTCTAAATCACTGGTTGGCACTTTTCGATTAAGTGGATTTCCGTCCGAGTTACGTAGTGGGTAATTGTTTTGTTCGGTTTTGAATACTGAAAGCGTCCCAGTTAAACGGTCATCTAGCCATGAGCTTTTTACACCCATTTCATAGCTTTTACCTTCAATTGGTTTTAAAGCTTGATTGGTATCTTGATCAATACCAGTTTGTGGACGGAAAATTGAGGTATAGCTCATATAACCTGTATATTCAGGTGTGAAGTTATAAGTTAAGCCCGCATACGGTGAAACTTTACTTTCACTATATTCCATAGGCGAACCATAGCTTTCGCCTTTACTCTCGGCTTTCACATAGTTTGCGCCAAGCAAGAGTTTTAAATCTTCATTGAGATGTAAACGTGTAGCTGCATAAATTGAATCTATATTTTGCGTATAGTTCGCTGCTTCAGAGAAATCTGACCACGTTATAGATTGAGGTGTCCAACTTGCCCAGTTTGTAGTGGTCGAATTGATAACATTACTATCGTTAATTGTTCCCGTAGATTGTTTATCGTGTTGACGACTACGTACATAGTTATAACCTAACGTTGCTTCATGCTCTTGGTTAAAGAGCTTATAAGTTCCCTCAAGGTTAAAATCTACAGCATGTTGTTCTTGATGCTCTTGGCCACCCCATGGTGTCAAAGACACTCCTGAACCATCAGCTTTTGGATAACCATAATAGTAAAGGAGGCGACTGTTATGCTTGTTATCAAGATAGTTATAAGTCAGCTTAGCTGACCATTGATCATTAATTTTCTGTTTTAATTCAACAAAAGCATTCTGTGTTTCATTATCCCAATGCGCCCAGTCAGGGTTTGGGTTATAGGAGCGATCATAAGAAATTTGTTTGCCATTGGCATCAAGCAAGGGTAGAGCACCCCAGTTGTTTGCATTCGGTTTATTTTTTTCTTGGTTATAACCTACGGTAAGTAATGTTGTATCTGTTAAATCAGCTTCAACAATACCAGCGAACCCATTTTTTTCTGAAGAATATCGGTCAAGGTATGAGTCACCAGTTTGCTCATAGCCCATAATACGACCACGGACTTTTCCACTTGGTAGAATTGAGCCAGATACGTCAGCCTCATAACGCTGAGTATCCCAAGACCCGTAACTTATACCTCCGCTTGCTTGAAATTCTTGGGTTGGGCGTTTTCGAATATTATTGATGGTTGCACTTGGGTCACCAAATGCATTCGTTAAAGAATCAGCACCTTTAATGACTTCTACACGATCATAAAAATAAGTATCAGGATTAGTATTGTTATAGTTATAACCTGAGAGGGGAAAACCTACGCCGTCAGTTAAAATATTTGAAATTTCAAAACCACGAGCCATATAAGTAGTTCGCTCGGTTTCCTGATTGGTTACTGTGACCCCAGGTGTATTGTTTAGAACATCTCGGGTGCTAGTAAGCCCAAAATCTTCAATTTGTTGACGAGTAACGACATTAATAGTTTGAGGCGTTTCTTTAGCCTCAATGTTAAGCTTAGTTGCACTGCTAGAGTTCTTAACATTATAGGCTTTGGTTTGTTCAGAAGACTGCTCTGTACTTGTAGCTTTAACTTGAATCGTCTGCAAAGCTTGTATATCTGCATCTTGAGCATAAGTGAGATTTGCATAACAAATCGCGCAGGCGATTACAGAAAGTTTAAATGGTCGAGGTGGGATGGTCATAATAGTAAAGATAATGTAAATAATTCTCATTTATTTTATTGTTTGTAAATGTAAGCTACAATTCAAATCGCATTGTTAATTTTGATTAAAAGATAGTGCATGAGTGTAATTTTAGATTGTGGTGTGCTTCTGCTGGCTTTAGCCATATGTATTTAGCAAGTTCAAGATTAATAAGCCTCTATGCTAGAATGCATTATTTCAAATTTTTGGGTAACTCGCCTTGGCAAATCGAAAACTTAAAATAGGCATTGTGGTTGGGGAAGTTTCTGGAGATACACTGGGTGTGAAACTCATGCGTAGCTTCCGTGAGCAAGGAATCGATGCTGAGTTTGAGGGAATCGGTGGACCCCAAATGATTGCTGAAGGTTTTAACAGTTATTACCCAATGGAAACTCTGTCTGTAATGGGGATTGTTGAGGTATTAAAAGATTTAAAAAAGCTATTCGCCGTTCGAGATGGTTTAATTAACCAATGGACTCAGCATCCGGTTGATATATTTATTGGTATTGATGCACCAGATTTTAACCTCCGACTTTCGAAAAGTATTAAAGAAAAGAGCCTTCCAATAAAAACAGTTCAATATGTCAGTCCGTCTGTTTGGGCGTGGCGCCAAGGGCGTGTACATGGCATTAAGCAGAGCATAGATTTAGTACTTTGCTTATTTCCTTTTGAAAAAGTTTTCTATGAACGATATGAAGTTCCAGCAGCATTTGTAGGACATCCGCTAGCTAAACAATTACCACTCGAAAATCCAATTCAAATTGCTAAACAGCAATTGGGTCTTAATGAAAATCAGAAGTATATTGCTTTATTACCAGGTAGCCGAAAAGGTGAAGTAGAGCGACTTCTTCCTATGTTACTGGGTGCTGCTAATATTTTGCATACCAAATATCCAGATATCCAATTCTTGATTCCGGCCATTAATGATGCCCGTAAGCAACAGATTGAGCAGGGTGTTCAACAACTAGCACCTCATTTAAAGGCTTGCATTAATATTTTAGAAAATACAGATAGCGAATCGAAAATTGGCCGTATGGTCATGAATGCAAGTGATATTATTGCTTTAGCTTCTGGGACTGCGACATTAGAAGCAATGTTAATGCATAGACCGATGGTCACTTTCTATAAATTGCATTGGCTGACCTATATAATTGCTAAGCTTTTGGTCAAAATTCCTTATTATTCTTTACCGAATATTATTGCGGGTAAAAAAGTTATTGAAGAGCTGATTCAGGCAGATGCTACGCCAGAAAATTTAGCAGCTGAAATAGAAAAACTAATGAATGTTGAAACGGCGCAAATTCAAGTAATGCAACATTTAACCATGCATAAACAACTTATTTCTGGAAATACGGAAGATCCTGTTCAGGCTATTTTGAAATGTCTGAATAGCTAACCTTTAGGATTTTGATTGGCTAATTGCTTTTAATCCTGCTAATGAAAATTTTTTGAAATGTTCAATTAAATCATGCAATGGCATCTGAGCAATATTTTTAAGAGGCTCAGGTGCTTGAGTATTTGGTCCAGCAATAATGAGCATCATACAAGGTGTCATCACGCTTAAAATACATGGTAAAACCGCTGGATCATTTTCCTCTAAACCTGCAACTTGACTAATTAACTTACGAATAAGAAAAAATTTTCTCATACCTGTAAGTTCAATAAAACTTAATAAATGCTCAGAAGGTGAAAACAGTTCACGAATAAAAACTTTGCCATGCCAGACATCTTTTTCTGTCAATTTATGCAGTAAAGTTTCAAGTAGTAAACTCAATTTTTCTTCAGGAGAGTAAGTGCTTTCGACAAGTTCTAGTAAGTATTGTTCATCTAGATAGTGGGCATGTGCTTCCACCAAAACTGCTTGATATAAACCATCTCGACCATCAAAGTGATAGTTAATTGCAGCTAAATCGACATTAGCAGCGTTAGCAATTGTTTTGTTCGCTGTTTTTGCAAAACCATACTGGGCAATTAATGGTCCTGCTGCCTCAATAATTTTAGTCTTTGTTAAGTCACCATCACTTCGTCTAGATCTGGACATGTTTAAACCTAATTTTCATTCACCATAAAAGTATATCTTTTATTCAAAGATTGGAGTAATTTAAATTTAAATTGAATTTAAACTAAGAAAATTTGAATTTAATAAAGGATAATAAGATGAATAAAAAAGTGATTGCCATAGTCCTAGTTATTATAGCTCTGGTTGTCATCGGTTTTTGGGTGTGGGGATATAAGACTAAGAATCAAGAAGATAGTAATTTGACTCTATATGGAAACGTGGATATACGCCAAGTTTCACTTGCATTTGAACAGTCGGGCCGTATTGAAAAACTCTTAGTTCAAGAGGGCGATAAAGTTAAAGCCGGTCAAGTATTAGCAACTCTGAATACTAATGCATTACAAATTCAGGCAAAGCAAGCCCAAGCACAACTCAAAGCTCAACAAGAAGCTATCGTTAAACAACAAGTCGGAGCTCGCCCTGAAGAAATCACCCAAGCAAAAGCACAACTCGCTTCTGCTCAAGCTGATTTAGATAAAGCCAGTAAAAACCTGCAAAGGTTACAAGTATTGGTGAGTAGTACGGATGGTCGGGCAATTAGCCAACAAGAACTCGACTATGCCAAAAGTAATCAACATAGTGCTGAAGCAGCGGTCCGTGAAAGACAAGCTAATTTAGAATTGGTCATTAAAGGCGCTAGACAAGAGGATCGAGAAGCAACCAAAGCACAATATGACGCAACCAAAGCGAATTTAGATCTAATCAACTATAACCTTACTCAAGCTGTACTAAAGTCTCCTGTAAATGCAGTTGTGAGAGCGCGACTACAAGAAGTTGGAGATATGACCACTGCGCAAAAGGCAGTTTATACATTGGCCTTGACCGATCCAAAATGGGTTCGTGTATATGCAAATGAAAAAGATTTGAGTTCCATTCATATGGGTGGTACGGCACAGGTCATTCGAGATGCTGATCCGAATCAACCTATCAATGGAAAAATTGGCTATATATCTTCTGTGGCTGAGTTCACGCCTAAAACTGTACAGACTGATGAGATAAGAACAACTCTAGTTTATGAAGTCCGGGTTTATGTAAATGACCCGAATGATCAATTGAAAATGGGTCAACCAGTGACTGTAAAAGTACCACTTGTTTCAGGTGAGAAAGCTCATGACTGATAATAATGTAGTGGTTCAAGCCCATCATTTATCGATGATTTTTAAAGGTGAAAATAAAAAGTTAACAGATACTAAGGCAATTGATGATTTGGATATGCAAATCAATAAAGGAGAACTTACTGCTTTAGTTGGCCCAGATGGCGCAGGAAAAACAACTTTATTAAGATTAGTTGCTGGACTATATAAAGCTACTTCAGGTTCTCTGAATGTGCTTGGGTTTGATATCGATAAAAATCCTCAAGCTGTGCAAGACCGTATTAGTTATATACCACAACGTTTCGGTCTATATGAAGACTTAAGTCTACAAGAAAATTTAAATTTATATGCCGATTTACATGGCGTTCCCAAAGATGTACGCAGTCAAAGATTTAAACGGTTATTAGAAATAACGGATCTTACTCAATTCATTCAACGCCCAGCAGGGAAACTTTCTGGTGGAATGAAACAAAAGCTAGGACTGGCATGTACGTTAGTTCGTTCCCCAGAATTACTATTGCTTGATGAGCCTAGTGTTGGAGTAGATCCTTTATCAAGACGAGATTTATGGACTATTATTGAACAGCTTGTTCAAGAAGAAAATTTAAGCGTTATTATAAGTACTGCTTATATGGATGAAGCAGAAAAGTGTGACTATGTATATATCATGTATGAGGGCAAAATTTTAAAGCAAGGCTCACCTGAGCAATTAAAAGAAATAGCACATGGACAAACATGGAAAGTAAAACTTTCAGAGCAAATTAAGGCACGGACTTTACAAGCCCAATTGCTTGGAAATTCTGTTGACATTATTGATGCTGTTCCAAAGGGTGAACAGGTAAACTTTATCAGTCGCCAAAAAGAATTATCAACAGATATTTTACCTCAGGGGCTAGTCGCTCATAGGCGATCAGCCGAACTTGAAGATGCGTTTATGATGTTGTTGCAGCAGACTCAAAAGCAAAGAAAACATGTATCTGTTCCTGAGCAGAATTTTCAATTAGAACAAAACAATAATTTAAAATCACAACAACCCGTCATTGTTGTTAAAGATTTAGTCAGAACCTTTGGCGATTTTACTGCCGTTGCCAATACATCATTTGATGTAAAGCGAGGCGAAATATTTGGATTACTTGGCCCAAATGGTGCGGGTAAAACCACAACATTTCGGATGTTATGTGGATTGTTACCAGCAAGTAGTGGTTATCTAGAAGTTGCTGGTAAAAACTTACGCACAGCTCGTGCTGAGGCACGAGGCAAAGTGGGGTATGTCTCTCAGAAATTTGCACTGTATAGCAATTTAACTGTTTTAGAAAATTTGAAGTTTTTTGGTGGGGCCTATGGTCTAACAGGCAAAAAACTAAATCAACAAATTGATAATGCATTAGAGCAATACGATTTAAAACCTCATATTAAAAGTGGTGATTTACCCGGTGGTTATAAACAACGACTATCTATGGCTGCAGCACTGTTGCATGAACCAGAAATTTTATTTTTAGATGAACCTACGAGCGGGATAGATCCTCTTGCACGGCGTTCATTTTGGTACAGCATTGGCGAGCTAGCAAATCAGGGAATTACCATCATTATTACGACTCATTTTATGGAGGAGGCGGAATATTGTGACCGCATCGCCATACAAGATGCTGGAAAGTTATTGGCCTTAGGCTCACCCCAACAAGTACGCGATTTAGCCAGTCGAGATAAGTATATTGGTGATATGAATGAGGCTTTTATAGCAATTGTAGAGCAAGCCCGTGCTTTAAGGCATGCTGTTTAGGAGGTCTACAATGAGCTTTGGATTTTTGAATCGATTGACAGCGTTAGTGAGGAAAGAAACTAAGCAGCTCATTCGTGACAAAAGCAGCCTCGGGATTGGTCTGGTTTTGCCTGTTATTTTAATTTTATTGTTTGGTTATGGACTTTCCTTTGACTTAAATCAGGCACGAGTTGGTGTCGTAGTTGATCAGTCCTCACCACAGATCAATCAGGTTTTAGCGGGTTTAAAGGGTTCGCGATATTTAGCAAGTCAAGAGTTTCCTAGTTTATCTAAAGCAGAACAGGCCATTCGAGATGGAGAAATTGATGCCATTTTGCACTTTCCTTCAGATTTTACGAGTCAGATACAACAAGGTAATGCAAAGGCTCAACTACTATTAAATGGTACATCCACCACCATAGCAACAGCTTTGGAGGGCTATATTACAGGGGCTTTGGCTACCGCGGCGTCTATACAAGTTGATCGTGGTCAAATATTAGCAACGTCAAGTGCCATTAATGTTGAACAACGAATATGGTTTAACGAATCTGCTAATAGTACTTGGTTTTTAGTCCCAGGCTTAATGGTATTAATTTTAACTTTAATCGGTGCATTTTTAACTGGTTTACTTATTGCTCGTGAAAGGGAGCGGGGAACACTAGAGGCCTTATTTGTCACACCTGTAAGACCATTCGAAATTGTATTAGCAAAGCTCATTCCTTATGTTGTTGTCGGCATGATTGATATCGTAATCTGTATTATTGCTGCCTATTTTATTTTTGAAGTACCCATGCGCGGTTCATTATTCTCAGTTTTATCGGCTTCATTTCTCTATTTAGTTGTTTCTTTATTACTTGGTTTAACCATATCGGGTTTTGCTCAAAGTCAGTTTCAGGCAAGTCAAATTGCTTTATTGGCAAGTTTTATGCCCGCACTTATGCTTTCAGGATTTGTTTTCGATACACGTAACTTACCTTTAGTGGTGCAAATTATTAGCCAGTTACTACCAGCTACGCATTTTATGATTTTAATTAAAACCTTATTTATGGGAGGTGATGACTGGAAGTTATGGCTTAAAGAATGCGGTTTTTTACTGGGGTATATTATTGTTTTGATATGTGCCGTGAACTTTTCACTAAAAAAACGGTTGAGATAAAGTTATGTGGCAAAAATTAATCACGTGGCTGAAGCACTTAAGTTTTTTAGTCAAAAAAGAATTCTTAACTATTTTTAGTGACCCTGCAAATAGAGTCATTCTATTTGTACCAGCACTGATGCAAGCACTTTTGTTTGGTTACGCCGCAACTTATGATGTTAACCGTGTGGATTATGCAATTCTAGATCAGAGCAATGGCCAAGTCTCACATGAACTCATCTCAAAATTAGATGGCTCTGGTATTTTTAAGCGTGTTGCAACACTTCAATATACTGAACAAATCAAACAGGAGATTGATAGCCGTCAGGTATTGCTTGTAATCACGATTCCGTCAGACTTCGAGAGCAAATTAAATAATAACCAAAACTCTCCTATACAGGTGATTGTTGACGGCAGGAACTCATCAACGGCAGTTGTGGCAGGGTCATATCTAAACAAAATAGTTGGACAGTTTAATCAGCAAAAATTTAACTCAGCTTTACCTATTAGCCTTGAAACAAGAACATGGTATAACCCAAATCAAGAGTCTCGATGGAGCTTAATGCCTTCATTAATTGCGGCATTAAGTATGATGCAGACACTACTTTTATCTGCCTTGTCAGTCGCACGTGAACGTGAGCAGGGAACATTTGATCAGTTATTAGTGACACCGTATACGCCATTACAAATTATGATTGGTAAAGCTTTGCCGCCAATTTTTGTAGGACTGATGCAGTCAACTATTATTTTATTGATTATTTTGTTCTGGTTTAAAATTCCCCTGAATGGCTCTATTGGGCTGCTTTATTTTGGTTTATTGAGTTTTAACGTGGCTATAGTTGGAGTGGGCTTATCAATTTCTGCATTATCATTAAATATGCAACAAGCCATGCTATTTACGTTTCTACTAATTATGCCTTTGATGTTGCTTTCAGGCTTACTGACACCTGTAGAAAATATGCCAAAAGCACTTGAAATAGCAACTTACGTAAATCCTTTAAGGTTTGGAATTAATTTGGTACAACGGGTGTATTTGGAAGGTGCAAACTTTACACAAGTTCAATTTAATTTTATTCCAATGATCATACTTGGACTGATCACTTTACCTTTAGCAGCTTGGCTATTTAGGAATAGATTATCTTAATCGTATTAATGAAAAGCCCCATTTTAGGGGCTTTTTAAATTTACTTATGCACGTACGATCAGTTCGTAACCCGTATATTTACGAATGTTGATAACACCAATATCAAAAATTAAATATTGGCCTTTAATACCTTGTAATACACCACGAATTTTTGGTGTTTTATCTAAGTTTAGAGACTTAATTTTTTCAGGATATTGTTCAACAGGATAAACAAACTCACGCGGTAACTCATTTTCTAGTAATTCAACTGTCTCGTTAAATTCAAGATTTTGGCTAAACTCTTCACGTATAGTTTGAATTTTAGGTGCAAACTCTTCAATTAATTGATCACGTTGTTCAACCATATTTAGAGGTTCAGCTTCACCCTTAAGAAGTTTACGCCAGTCAGTTTTATCAGCAATTAGGGAACCAAACATGGTTTCAAGTTGACCAGATAAACGACGTGATCCAACTTTTAAAATAGGTAAAGCCTGAGTTGCTCCCTGATCTAGCCAGCGACCTGGCATATGGCTAACACGGGTAATTCCTACTTTTAAAGCACTTGAATTTGCCAAATACACAATATGTGGTTGGAAGCATACACTGTGGGCAAAGTCATCTTCACGACATGTACCTAAATGATAGTGACATGTTTCAGGTTTCATAATGCAAAGATCACACTCAGCTTTCGTTTTAAAACATTTAAAACAGTGACCTTGAGAATAGGACTTCGGTGTTTTGGCGCCACAAGATGTGCAATAAATATTACCTGTCCATTCGATTTCTAGTTCTTGTCCTAAATTAAAAGGAAGATCAATTTCTGAACGGTCTAATACAAATTTGTATTCAACATTTGCCTTGGTTGTCTGTTGATCAGTTACACTAGCATCTTTTAGGCCTGCATGCATTTTATGGCAAATGCCTTGTAGTTCCATAAAGTTTAAACTCACATCTTTCAATTAAGGGTTGCAGTTATGGCTGAACAAAATGTCATCACTTCTATGCTAGACGATTTATCAAACGAACAGCCCATTCATACTGCACTTTGTATTGGCCAGAAAATTGACCAGAATAACGCAATTCAATGGCACTATTTTACCGTAACTGAGCTTTTAAGTCTGCCTTTTACTCAGCGTTATGATTTAGGTTTTGTATTGTTTGATACAGATGAAATGCAAAGCGTTAGCGATGTACATAAATCACAATTATTAGTGAAGTTAAGAGATTTATTAGCAAAACGAATTGTTGTGGTAAGCAAACGCAGTGATGAACAGCTATTACGTTCTTTGGGGTTCACGCAACTCATCGATAAAACTTCACATGATAGTGATTTCGCTTTATGGCAATTTAATATCTTGACCTATAAACATGTTCCAGACTGGTTTAATTCTAAATTTTGGGCAAACCCGGAAAACTGGAATAAATTCCGTTGGTAAAAGACTATTTAATCTCTTTCAAAATTTAACAATTTCGCTTTTGCTGTCTTAACAAAAAAACGCGTATGCTCCTGTATAAACCATACATAAGAGTTACTCATGACAAATTTAAGCAATATTGTAGAAGTTTTGGCTCAGCAAGCTTTAGGTGGGAACCAGCAAGCATCAGGTCAAGGTGGTTTAGGTGGAATTTTAGGTTCTGTATTGGGACAAATGGGTGGTAATACTTCTTCTGGTACTCAAGGTGGTCTAGGTGGAGTATTAGGTTCGGTATTAGGTCAAGTGACTGGAAATAACAATACACCTCAAGCTGGTGGCGGTGTACAAAGTTTATTAATTGCTGTAGTACCTTTAATCTTAGGCTGGGTTCAACAACAAGGTGGTTTACAGGCTGCTTTAGAAAAGTTAAAAGGTGCCGGTTTAGGTAGTCAAGTTCAAAGTTGGGTTGATCCAAATCAAAGTAATAGTGAAGTTCCAACTCAGCAACTGCAAAGTTTATTTAACCCTGCAGATGTTGAACAAGTTGCCCAACAGACTCAAGCGCCAAAAGAGCAAGTTTACGGGGCGATCGCGTCTGTGTTACCTCAGGTTATTGATTCTTTAACACCACAGGGTGAAAGTACAGATCATCAAGAAGCGAATCAAGACATTCAAAACGTGATGAATCTTGTGAGCAGTTTCTTAAAATAAGATTGAGATTAAAAAAAGCCGATATAAAAATTATCGGCTTTTTTGTTGGTACAATAAAATAAAAGGGCACAAGCCCTTTTATTTTATGCAAGATGGTTAATAACTTAGAAGTTATATTCCATACCAGCACCTACAACAGTACGTTTGTCATCTTGAGCAAGCCAGTCACGTTTTTGTTGAGCAACAATACCGTAGAAACGTGCTTGTTTATTAATTTTGTAGTCTAAGCCCACACCGTATTGATCAATTTTACGATCTTGTTGACCATCTACAGAAGCTTTAGATGATTGGTATTGGCCTTTTACTACAAAAGGTGTTTCACCAATTCTGTAAGTTACAGCACCAACCCATGCATCTTCTTGTAAGCCTTTATATTTAGTTAGCTCATCAGTTGGTTCAGCATGTTGCCATAAACCACCTAATACAAGTCCAGTTGCGCCAAGTTTACTAAAATCGTAAGAACCAGTTACACGGTAAGCATCAGAGAAAATATTGCTAAGGCCATAGGCATTATATTTACCTTGTACGCTGTAGTTAGCAGCAGCAGCTAATGCTAAACCAATATCTTTGTTTTCGTAGCCGATAGAACCTGAAACTGAGTCACCAAAACCGTTACGTTTGTCATCGTTACCAGATGTACCAGGTGTTGGATCAGCAGGAGTTTCACCTTGTTGGAACATTACATTGAATGTTACACCAGCAAGAAGTTTAGGATCAGATTCAAAACCAATAACGTTATTTAGACGTTCTTCACCATACATTGTGTTGGTAATATCTAAAATAGTGTGGTCGTTATAGATGTCTTGGTAGTTGCCAGCAGCATTTTTAAAGTAAGAGTCAAATTTACCAACTTTTAATGTACCAACATTATTTGATTTGATACCGATATAACGGTTACGTTGACCAAGATCTGTACCATCACCATCAGCATTAATTTGCCATTCAGCTAAATAAACTGCTGATAAATTATCAGTCAATTTCTCTTCGCCTTTTACCCCAATACGAGACGCGTTAGAGTTAACTTCGGTAACGTCACTTTTACCATCGAAATTTTTGTTGTCAACTTGGTCAATGGTAACATTGAGTTTACCGTACAAAGTTGGCGCTGCTTGCACCGCGTTTACGCTTAGAGTTGCAACTGCGGCAGCGAGAAGCAATTTCTTCATTGAGATTTCTCCAAAAGGTATTTTTAAATGGCGTATGCCTAGCTAACTTTTATTTTTTAGTTGGCTTATGTACAAAAAGTTACAGAAGCTCACCAACTTGCTAAGAAGTATCTGTAAACTTTGTGACAGTGGAGTGAAGAAGAAATGACAGTTTTATGACAAATAAAAATTAGAAATACTTTATTTTCTTTTGATTTTATTACACTTTTTAAATAAAAAAGCGGAGCCTAAGCTCCGCTTTTATCTCTTCAAATCAAAGAGCTGCTTTAATTTTTTCAGCTAAGGCCTTGATTTTATCTTGATCTCCCAATTGCGCAGCATGTTTACCAAGTTGGTGAACATTTGTTGGAATTAGGTGAAAATGAACATGAGGGACGGTTTGTCCAGCAGCGGCGCCAGATAATTGCATAAGAACAATTCCATCAAGATTTAATGCTGTTTCCATTGCCTTCGCAATTTTTTGCACGATCTGAATGGTATAAGCTGCCGCTTCAGGCGGTAAATCAAGTAAAGTTACTGCAGGAGTTTTTGGAATAACTAATGCATGACCATCGGCTTGGGGCATAATATCCATAAAAGCTAGAACTTGATCATCTTCATAGAGTTTTATCGCTGGAAGTTCTCCACGTAAAATTTTTGCGAAGATATTTTGATCATCATATGCCATGTATTATTCCTTTAAATACTATTTACACTTCAATTCTTTTTGACGTTCTTTAATTGCATCTAGACGTTGCTGCTCTTTATCAGAGAATTTTGGCTTAGTCGTATGACAATTTTCATTACCATATTTTTCTTTAGCATCTTGGTCTTTAAAACAAAAACCTTTTGATGCATAAATTAAATTGTAATCGTCTTGCAATTTTTGACATTCTTGCTCAGGTGTTGCAGCTTGAGCACTGAAACCGGCAAGGGTTACCATTCCAGTGAATACTGCAACCAATAATTTATTCATGAGCTTTTCCTCAGTTAAAGGTATGAACCTGTACTCAATATAAGGTTTATTCCCAATATTTCAATGACTATTAATTACTCAAGTGTTATTAAAAATCACATTTGATCTTATAATACAAAAAAGCTTTAGATATCAATATCTTTTTTTAAATTTATTTTAAATCAATTGGTTAGGTTTTGTTTTAAATTAAACAATAAAAATATGTACATAATCAATATTTAAAGTCATTATAAAAATTTCATAGTGATGAATTAAATACATTATATGAGTAACATTGGTTCTTGTTTATGTAATCAAGTAAAATTCTCTATAACTCGTGAAATAAAAACGGTTTATTACTGTCATTGCAGTTTATGCCGAAAACAAACGGGTACAGGAGCGAATGCGGCTACTTTGGTCAAAGAAAGCCAATTTAATTGGCTATTTGGAAGTGAACATATTTCTACCTATAAAAAAGAGACTGGTTTTACCTCATCGTTTTGTAATAAATGTGGTTCACCCGTACCCAATAAAATTAATGGTACAAATTATATATGGATACCATTAGGGCTTTTGGAACACTCATTTAATCCAGACTTAAAGCTTAATTTTTGTATAGAGTCAAAACATGAATGGGTCGTGCTAGAAGATGCTCATAAAAGTTTTGTCCATTTACCTGTTCTTGAAGAGTTCTTAAAATACTTTGAATAACAGCCTTTAGTTTTTATATCTTTAATACTTCTTAAGTATTCTTTACATAAATGATGTGTGTTCACTGTTGAATATATCTTTCATTTAATTAAGCATGAAGTGGCATAACTTAAAAAAGGATGAATCACATGATAGATGAAGAAAAGCCTTTAAATTTTGAAGATGATGACGAGCCTCTTGATTTTGAAGATGAAGAATTCACAGATGATAAAAAAGAGGATGAAATGTATAACTCGATCAATAAGGATGGATCTAGTGTTGATCCTGCTGATGACGGCACACGACATATTCGTCCAGAAGATGGTGATCCGATAGAACTTGATGAATAAGTGCATCAGTTTAAAAAAGATTAGTCTTTTTAATCTTTAAGTATAAGTGTAATATCCGAGCGCTGTCACAAACAGCAAAAAAGTCCTGAATGATCAGCGCAAAAAATCAAAAGGGTAAAGCCTGCTTACAAAGCGGGCTTTTTTATTTTTATAAAATTTTAGAGGACTAAACTTGATCTATGGGTGCTGTAAAAGCTTATTATTTTAAAAAATATTTAGATATCTTTGATGAATGACTAATCAATGCTCCTATTGTTTGTAATGAGCATTTAAAAGAAGCACAAACGTAAATAATAAAAATAAAAAAAGTAGAAAGATCATGAGTTGAAACATATCATTAAATTATTTAGGTATTTTACACAATTTAACATTTTATGCAAATTAGTTTACATTTCATTAAGTTTTGTTAAAGCTTTGATTGAGGCTTAATCGTTTTGAAAATGTGACAATTGAAGGATAATTTGTTAGATTGTTTGATTTTTATTATAACAGGTGAGCCAGATGAAGAAATTTTTATTTGTCCTTATTGCTGGATTTGGGATAGAAGGTTGCACATCATTGACGCAAAAAGCTGATGAAAATTATATTACCAAGTCTCCCATTACGCCGGTTAATACTGCATTTAATGGGACAAAAGTACTTGAGCATGGAATTTTTACTGAGCAGGATATTGCTGATATGCCTGAGCATTCAAATATCAATTCACGTTACAAAATATCATTTTAAGTCACTACTTAAAAATTAAAATTGAATAGTTAGGCTAAACAATCGAGTAAATTAGCTGAAATATAAAGTTTACTAAGATTGTATTTAATAATGACTATTCAATATAAACTATCAGCTTGGTAGTTTTTAAAAAGATAAAATGTTAAATCTTAATCATTGAAAAAATTGGTTTTATAAATGAAAAATATCATTATTTTAACTTCAATATTGTTATTAACTGGGTGTGCTATTAACTCTAAATCATTATCGCCAGTGAAAAGCGGTGATGATAAAACTATTGTAGAGGCTGAAAAATATAAGCAACAATATCAAAAAAAGATATTTAAAATTTGGGATGTCCCACCATCTTCTGTAGGTATGAGCGCTAGCGTTAAAGTGTTTTTAAGTGATAGTGGTGAGATTGAGCAAATTATTTTTCTAGATAAAGAAGATCCAAAGTTCAAATCAAGTATTGAAAAGGCAATATGGCGTGCAAGTCCATTTGTTTTGCCTTCTAATCCTGAGGTAAGAAAACAGGTAAGAAAGTTCAACATCAAGTTTGTGGCAAAGTAAATTTTAAAAACACAAATTTGACTTTTTATTTATAGAAAACCACCAATTGGTGGTTTTCTATTTTTGGGATGTAAAATTATAAACAAGATAACTATTAACCAATCTCACTTTAATTACTCTATCCTCATATTCTTTAAAAGATAAATTTATAACTTTATTTTATTAATTATTTAAAAACTAATCATTATTTTTTATTCACTTTTTCTTTTATGGTTAATTCATCAAAGAAGAGGAATGAGCCATGTTGAATCAACATGAGATAAATTTAAAACAGTATCAAAATAAATCTTTAAGTTATTTGAACAGCACAGCTCACTCTGAAGGGATTGAGTTTGATAAGTTCATTAAAGAGATTGAGAAATATTCAAATGCTGTCGTTTTAGATTTAGGTTGTGGTGGTGGCCATGTGGCTTATAACGTTGCTAATCATGCCGATTTAGTTTTTGCTTACGACTTATCTCATGAAATGCTTGATACTGTCTCAAAAGCTGCCAATGATCGAAAAATAAAAAATATTTTTGTACAACAAGGTATAGCCGAAGATATGCCGTTTACTGATGAACAGTTTGATGTAGTGATTAGCCGCTATTCTGCCCATCACTGGCAACATGTACCAACGGCGATGAAAGAAATAAATCGTGTTTTAAAACCTAATGGTACCGTTATTTTTGTTGATATTATCAGCTCAAGTTTTCCCATTTTAGATACGTTTTTACAGACTATAGAGGTTATTCGAGACCCAAGTCATGTAAGAAACTATAGTATTAAAGAATGGGTTTACTTTATAGAAGATGCTGGTTTTGAGTTAACTACCTTAGATAAACAGTCACTCATGCTAGATTTTGATAGCTGGGTGCAGCGTATGAAAACTCCTGAAGACCAAATAAAAACACTTAAGTATCTACAAGAGAATGCATCAGATATGGTCAAAAAATATTTTAATATTCAAAAAGACGGGAGTTTTGAAAGCAAAGTCGGGTACTTCGTATTTAAAAAAATATCTTTCTAGTCTGCTTTTAGGGGCAATGTTTAAAACATTACAAATCTTCAAAACTAATCAAACTTATACTTGTGTTTTAAAACTAAGTATAAAAAAGCCCTTTATGTAAGGGCTTTTTCCTTTTTTAAAGATCAAATTTTCGTTGAACGTTCCCTTAGCCATGCTTCTAACTTTGGCCAAAACTCTTGAGAACTTGCTTGGCTTGAAATTAGTCCCAAATGACCACCTGGAATAAGAGTAAAAGTAACATCTGGGCTACTAGTTAAATAGCTTAATGGTTGAGCTGCATCCGCCGTAACCAATTGATCGCTACGGCCTGCACCAACCAAGAGAGAACAGTCGATATTTTTTAACTCAATTTTTTTATCTTTTAATAAAATAGAACCTTGCTTCAAAGGATTTTGTAGCCAAACATTGAATAACATGTCCTGATTAATCCCTCCTGGATAATCAATCATATTATTTAAAAAACTACTTAAAGTTGCATGTTCTTGTACAAACTGAAGGTCATCAAGGTTTTTCAGTAATTGAACATGGCCATCGAGCCAACCTTTAGGATCAAGAATTTTAAATCCTAGAGAATTTAAAATACCAGGTGTATGAATCAAACGCTTTGGTAAACCTGAGTAGATACGCTCCTGTAGCTTCTTATTGCGAGCAATAGTGTTATTTATGGTTCGGTAGAGTTTTCCAATATAACCAGAAGCATAACTATCAATTGGACTACCTAATACTATAAGGTTTTTGACATAGTTTGGTTGATTATGCGCTGTATATAAAGTAACGAATATACCTGCCATGCTCCATCCGTGTAGAGAAATTTGGTCACTGCCTGAATGGGTGCGAACAAGTTCTATAGCTTTAGGAATAAAATCTTCTATAAATGATAAAAAGTTAAGATGTCTATCTTTAAAGCCCAAACGTCCCCAATCGACTAGATATACGTCAAAACCTGCATTTTGAAAATATTTTACAAGCGAACGATAAGGATATAAATCATAGATCGCCATATTAATTGCTAGCGGAGCAACAAATACTAATGGTTCTTTAAAACGCTTCTGGGTAGCCGCATAGTAACGAACGCGGGTTTGATTGAATTCACCAATTACTTCAAACGGAGTGCTTTGTGACAATACTAATGTTTGAGGACGAAATAGTCGGGTAGAGAGGTGCTTGATTTGACTTTGTTCTGGGACAAGGGACTTTAAGCGTTTCATCTTGTTTTACCAACTATACTAAAGATTGATTGAAGTCTAAGCGAAAATTTTCAGGTTTACCTTGACCTTAAATACCTTAGGCACTCAAAATGATGATAGTTTTTTAGTACATGACCAGTAAAGGCGCACATTTAATGAACCAGTCTGATGATTTAGAATACCAACTTGATACTTTAGCCATTCGTACCGGACATACTCGTAGTTTTGAAGGTGAGCATGGCGAACCAATTTTTTTGACTTCATCTTTTGTATATGAAAACGCTGCTGAAGCAGCTGCAAAATTTTCTGGTCAAGTTCAAGGAAATATCTATTCTCGTTTTACCAATCCGACTGTATCAATGTTTGAAAAACGCCTAGCAGCTTTAGACGGGGCTGAGCGAGCGGTTGCAACAAGTTCTGGAATGGGCGCGATTTTGTCAGTTGCAATGGCATATTTAAAAGCGGGTGATCATGTTATTTGCTCAAGAGCAGTATTTGGTTCAGTCGTTGCCTTGTTTGAAAAATATATTGCCAAGTTCGGTGTAGATATTACATTTGTTGATTTATGTGATTTGGATGCATGGAAAAATGCAGTACGTCCAGAAACTAAACTTTTATTTGTTGAGTCGCCATCGAATCCATTAGCTGAGATTGCGGATATTCAAGCACTTGCAGATATTGCCCATGCGCATGGTGCCTTACTTGCAGTTGATAATAGTTTTTGTACGCCAGTTTTACAGCAACCATTAAAATTTGGTGCAGACCTTGTGATTTACTCTGCAACTAAATATTTAGATGGACAAGGGCGCGCATTAGGTGGGGCTGTTGTCGGTAATCATCAATTGCTAGAAGAAGTTTTTGGTGTTGTTCGTACACTTGGACCTTCTATGAGTCCGTTTAATGCGTGGGTGTTCCTAAAAGGTCTAGAAACTTTACGCTTACGTATGAAAGCACACTGTGAGAGTGCTCAAATTCTTGCAGAATGGTTATCTACTCATGAAAAAATAGAAAAAGTTTACTATGCAGGCCTTTCAGCTCATGAAGGACATGAACTTGCTGCAAAACAGCAAAAAGGTTTTGGGGGGATTGTTTCTTTCGTAGTTAAAGGTGAGCGTGAAGGCGCTTGGAAAGTAATTGATAACACCAAATTTATTTCTATTACCGGTAATTTAGGTGATGTGAAATCAACGATTACCCATCCTGCGACCACAACGCACGGCAAACTTTCTGCTGAAGCAAAACAAGCAGCAGGTATTCAAGAAGGTCTAATCCGTGTTTCGGTTGGTTTAGAAGATATTAACGATATTATTGGTGATATCTCACGTGGATTAGATTTAATCTAATTAATTTATATATTTAAGACTAAGCCATACTTATTTTAGTGTGGCTTTTTATTCATAGCGTTGTTACTTACATACAACGAATGAAATAAAAAGACTACATTTTGTTATAAATGACTCTAAAATCACAACGTATAAAAGTTCTAAATTTAATAAAAATAACAAAGTGAGTTTTTTAACCATGCTTAAACCTATAATTATATTAGTCGCTATAGGGGCAATTGGTTTGGTTGGATACAAAGTATTTGCCCAAAAGGACGAACCGACTCAGATTAGCGAAACTGTATTGTTAATTAATGATGCGAACAAATCAGTTGAAGATGCAGATCATTCCATAGAAAAGGCAAATGCCTCTTTTCAAAAAATGCCTTTAAATGAATACAAACCGGACAATAAAAACCTTCAAGCTTCACAATAGTTTCACTTAAATTTTAGAACTGGCTCTAAGCGTAAAAAGTTTTACACAGAAAACTTTAAACAGATAAGTTAGCGAAAATAGTTTCATAGATAGCAATAGAAAACATTAATTTATTGTGTCAGAATTACAGATTAATTTTGATTTAAACGTAATGACCTCAATGATCTTTGTGATGAGTTGAGTGACTAAAAGAGTTTAAGTTCTGAAGTGTTATGTGACTATCAATTATATTTGATAGAGATACGGAGTTAGGTTTATGAATATCAATATGCTCATGCAGCAAGCGCAGCGCATGCAAAAAGATATGGAATCAAATATAAAAAAGGCCAAAGAAGAGCTTGCTCAAACTGAAGTACACGCTGAAGCGGGTGGTGGTTTGGTTAAAGTAACCATGACTGGTCGTTATATCGTAAAACGTATCGAAATTAATCCAGAATTGCTTCAAGATGAACCAGACATGATTGAAGACTTAATCGCAGCTGCGGTGAATGATGCTGTGCGTCAAGCTGAAGTAGTTTCTGAAGAAAAAATGCAAAAAGCTAACTCTGGTATGGGTTTACCTCCTGGTTTAGCGGGCATGTTCTAAGGAAATTCAGTGTTTAGTGATAGATTTGAACAACTCGTTCAAGCTTTACGTATTTTGCCTAGCGTTGGACCGAAGTCGGCTCAACGTATGGCTTTACATCTTTTGATGAAAAATCGTGAAGGTGCATTTGCTTTAGCGCATGCTCTACATGAAGCATCAAGTTATATTCATGAATGTAGTGTTTGCCACTCTTTAACTGAGCACGAAATTTGTGATATTTGCGCTTCAACAGAAAGAGATGATCAACTGCTATGTGTGGTTGAATCTCCGGCAGATGTTATGGCAATTGAACAAAGTGGTAGTTTCCGTGGTAAATACCATGTATTGGGTGGGCATCTTTCTCCATTAGATGGGATTGGGCCAGAGGAAATAGGTATTCCTTACCTAATTCAACGCTTAAGCCAAGGCACTATCGAAGAAGTCATTTTGGCAACTAACGCCACTGTAGAAGGTCAGGCGACAGCGCACTATTTGGTTGAAGCGACGAAACATTTACCTATTCATATGACACGTATTGCTCAAGGTGTACCTCAAGGTGGTGAGCTTGAATATGTTGATAGTCATACATTAAGTCAAGCGGTGCATAACCGTATGCGTATGAAATAAGTACTTCGGTGCTTATTTCAAAGATTTTTTAAAATAAAAATTTTATTATTAAAAAATCTTTTTAAAAGACAAAAACATATTTTTAAAAAATTACTGAGTGAATATATAAATTAAAAAAAGCCGTTAGTAAAAATAAATTTTTATAAGGATTTTAAATTGAAAAATTTAAAATAATGATCAAAAAATTATCTCTTTTTTGGAAAATTGTTCAAAAATAGATTATTCATCATGGATTCAGTAGCATTTTTCTATTGCTATGTTATATATACCAGAGTTTAAAGCACTCTTTGCAGTTACTTGAGAAAGCATGTTTCAGTTTATCCAACAGCAAACCGAATTGGTTGATGTCCTTCAACAAATGGATCAATGTTCAACGTACGGACTTGATACAGAATTTATTAAGGTTGATACCCTTTGGCCTAAACTTGGAGTATGTCAAGTTAATGTTAACGGAAATGTATATTTGCTGGATGGCGTGTCGTTAGACTTAAGAGATTTTTGGAAAAAAATCTTTGTTGCTCAACAAAATATTTTTCATGCATGCGGTGAGGATATTGATTTAATCTATCATTATGCCGATGAACAAAATCTATTAAATGTTTTTGATACCCAAGTTGGACTTTCTTTTTTAGGGCATGGTTTACAAGTCAGTTATCAAGGTGCTTTAAAGCTTTGTTTAGAAATCGACATTGAAAAAGATCAAACTCGATCAGATTGGTTAGCAAGACCTTTGTCACCTCAACAGTTATGTTATGCTGCAAATGATGTCCTATACCTTATGCAGTTAGCAAACCATATTAAGGACCAGCTTAAGCAAAAAGGTCTTTATGAGTGTGTTCTTGAAGACTGCCGCAGTTTAACCAAAGAAATTATTAGTGAAACACCAACACCATTACTCTATACAGATGTAGGTAATTATCGACACTCACGCCGTCAATTAATGCAATTGCAAAATTTAAGTGAATGGCGTGAACATATAGTTAAAGCAACCAATCAACCACGTAGTTTTATCCTTAGAAATTCTACAATGATTGATTTGGTTGAAAAAAATCCACGTAATAATTTCCAGTTATCACAAGTAAGAGATATCCGTCCCAATGTTGTTCGTGAATATGGCAAAATTATTCTGGATCTTTTGAAGGATTTACCAGTAGAAGGGCAATGGCCAGCTAAAATTGCTAAACCTTTTAAAATTACATCAAAAGAAACATTAGATAAAATGGATGCATTAATTGCAAACGCAATAGAGCAGACTTCCATTCCGAAAGAAGTTTTACTTCGTAAGAAATGGTTAAATGCAATTCATCAACATGTACTTTCTAAAGGTGATGAACAAGACTTACCTGACTATTTGTTAGGTTGGCGCTATGAATTACTCACTAAACCTCTTATTGAGCTATTTACAGAAGAGAAAGCAAGTCTCTTATTTTAAATTTAAATAGGTGTTTTTAGTTTAAATGCACTTTGTATTTAAAAAATATTTTATTTGATTAATATTTATTCAACTTCTTGTATTTAATCTTGCTTTAAAAATAAGCCTTTTTATAAGGCTATCTTTATAAACTTAAATTTTTGTTTAGTTATACTTTATATATTTAGGTTGTTTTGAAGTTTAAATACTATAAATATGAGTTCATCTTAATTTTATATGATTATGCTGAATTAAATTAACTTTATGCGTGAGAAAAATTCAATTGCGTATATATACAGGTCTGTATATTCTTAGCTACAAGAAAAACAATTTCAAAATAAACAATATATAACTATAAGTTTGTTTCGGTGCAGAAATATAGAGGCCTTCTCGGGGAGAGGAGGCCTCTAATTTTATATATAAAGTCTTAAAAAGTTTTTAAAATCAATAATAAGTTAATATTTAGATTAATTTTTTATGTTATAAATGAAAGTTACTAATAACTAGAGAGATAAACATGACTAATAATTTTAATGCTGAACAGGCAAGAAAAAATGCTAAAGATGTCAAAATAGACCAAGCAATATTGTTGGAAAAAATCTTATCTGGAACTGAGCAAGTCTCGAAAGAAGGTAAACGTCGAGCAGTGTTTCAATTTCCAATAGATGCTTTGCATCCTGAACATATTACGCAAGTAGAGGAAGAGCTAAAGACACGAGGTTTCAACGTTTCAACCAATATTGATCAGTCTGGTACAACCGTCAATATTGAAGTCAGTTTCTAAGCTTTAATCTATTCAAACGCCCATAGATTAGGGCGTTTCTTATAATTTTTTACAATCTAAATTTATAAAAATCAATATATTGTTTGACAGGTTTATGCTTCTTCTGTAGCTTTACTTTTTGAGTGGAATATGGATATGAACTTCCAAACAATACTTTCATCTTTCAAAAATCAAGCGACTGGTACAGATGCATTTAAAAACTTAAAAAATGCGTGTGAGCAGTATCTTAAGCAATCTTCAAATTTAAATGAAAAAGCCGCAGCTTATCTTATTTATGGGTTTGCTCGTAGTTATGTCATTTTATATGAAGATGAAGCGGTAACTACTGAGTTTGCACAAGCTTCTAAAGAAACATTAATGAATTACATGAATCATTTAAATGAAGCCTTACTTACTGAAAACCACAGCACAATTTTGTGTGCCTTAAATCAGGTGAGTAATGACTATATGCAGGGCTCAAGAGTCTTTTAAAACTTTTGATTAACTTATTGATAAGATACTTCTTTAGTCCTTAACTTAACTAAAGAAGTATCCAGTAATAATTTTAATGTGATTTTTTCTTGCCGCCACCATCTTGTTTATTGACAGTAGACCATGCGATACGTTCAGCTTCTTCTTGAGAATGACCTCTATCTACTTCACTCTCAACAATATGTTTAGCCTGACGCTTTTGTTTTGCTGTGTAAGATGATTTGTCGCCACGAGACATAGCAAAGACCTCCATATTTTCTTTTAAGATCTTTTATTATTGAAACACATTCGAATTTAAAATCGGTTAAATAATGTCTTATCGTGTATGCATACTTTGAATCTTTTTTAAATCTTATTTTAACTTTTATTGAAAAAAATTTATTATTTTCAATTCTTTAAGATAATTTTAATTTGTTTAAGACTAAGTTTATTGTTTTCAAAATGTAATTTTTTCATTTTATAAAAGTTGATAAAAAGCTTTTTTATGTAAAATTAATACGTTAATAAAGGTTGGAAAATTTAAAACTTTAGAAAATTAAAAGTTATTTATCGACCTTAATGATTGTTGTGGGTTAATATTTCGCGAGAAAAGAAAAAACGACTGATGCGTAAACAAACCTACGTGTGTCTGTTGTTTTTTTTCATGTATGCTGTCCTTAGTTCAAGAGTTGATTTGAAATGCACTGTGATATTTATAGATCGAGCAAAAAAGATGAAATGTACATTTATATTGCTCGTCCAAACTATCCTGATGATGCGGAGCAAGCTGATCCGTTTGAAAAAGTTCCAGAAGCTGTTTTACAAGCATTTGGTCGTGCAACGTTTGTCATGCATTTAGAATTGGCTCCAACACGTAAATTAGCGCGTGTAAATGTTTTACATGTTCTAGACTCATTACAAACAAAAGGTTTCTTTATTCAGATGCCGCCAGAAGGGTTAATTAACCCAAATGCAGTTGAACCAGAGGGCTTACGTGGTGCGTGAAGATCAAGCTGGAGTTCTAAATCAATTACTTTCTTCTCTCGATGCAGTTCCTGAGGAGATCATTGCTTTAACAGCTTATGGCGTTGGCGCTATTATTGCTTTGTGGTGTTGGTGGCGTTTAATGCGCCGCCTACCTGCTACTTTTGGCGCAATAAGCTGGTTAGTTGTTTTTGCCATTTTGGTGACACCAACCGTTTCGGAAGGACCTAATGCATCTGTAGCCCCAGCTATTTTTGGGCTATTGTTTGGTGTGTTAACTAAAGACAGTCCTTTAATCTGGTCAAATTTATCCTTAATTCTGTTTGTAATCGGTCTAGGTTTGCTTATTGGCTATTGTTGGTCAAAATATACAACAAACAAAAGCATGCGTTCCATCTAACCATTGAAATAGAAAAATAAGGTCTCTACATGTCTGCTGATACCCAACATTTTACCGGTACAGATCAATATATCGCGACTGATAGTCTTAAACTTGCTGTAAAAGCAGCCCGCGCTTTGCAAAAGCCTTTATTGGTTAAAGGTGAGCCAGGTACAGGTAAAACTTTACTTGCTGAGCAAGTGGCACAAAGCCTCGGTTTAAAACTCATTACTTGGCATATCAAGTCAACAACTAAGGCACAGCAAGGCTTATACGAATACGATGCTGTGTCTCGCTTGCGTGATAGTCAACTGGGTGATGATCGTGTTTACGATATTAAGAACTATATTAAGCCCGGTAAACTGTGGGAAGCTTTCACCAGTGAAGAGCGCTGTGTGCTTTTAATTGATGAAATTGATAAGGCAGATATTGAGTTTCCAAATGACTTGTTACATGAACTTGATAAGATGTCTTTTTATGTTTATGAAACAGGCGAAACAATTACGGCGACTCAACGTCCAATCGTAATTATTACTTCAAATAATGAAAAAGAATTACCAGATGCGTTCTTGCGTCGCTGCTTCTTCCACTATATTGAGTTTCCAGATGAAGCAACGATGCGCGAAATTATCTCGGTACATTTCCCAAATATCTCTGCGACTTTGGTAAATGAAGCTCTGCAAGTTTTCTTCAAACTCCGCGAAATTCCTAACTTGAAGAAACCCCCATCTACATCTGAACTGATCGATTGGTTGAGTCTGCTTATGGCAGATGATATGCCAGAAGATGTACTACGTAATCGAGATACATCAAAAGCTATTCCACCTTTGTATGGCGCACTCATTAAAAACGAACAAGATGTGCAACTGCTTGAACGTTTGGCTTTCATGTCGCGACGTTAAAGGAGGGAATAACCCATGTTTGTGCGGTTATTTTACACCTTACGAAAATATGGTGTTCCAGTCACGACCCGTGAATTGATTGACTTAAATCGTGCGGTGAGTGAAGGTTTAGTTTTTGCCGATCAAGAAGAGTTCTATCAACTTGCTAAAACAATTTTAGTTAAAGATGAACGCTTTTTTGATAAGTTCGATCGTGCCATGAAAGATTACTTTGATGGCATAGAAACCTTTGATATCGATGAATTACTCAAGCAAGTCCATAAACTACCAAAAGACTGGTTCGATTTAGAGCTTTTAGAAAAGCATTTAACACCAGAGCAAAGAGCTGAGCTTCAAAAAGCAGGTTCTTTAGAAGAACTGATGAAAATGCTAGAAGAGCGTTTACGTGAACAGCATAAAAAACACCAAGGTGGTAACCGTATGGTTGGCACAGGTGGAACTTCACCTTTTGGTGCTTTTGGTGACCATCCGGAAGGCGTCAGAATTGGTGGGCCGGGCCGTAAACGTTCGGCGGTTAAAGTTTGGGAACAGCGTAAATACCAAAATCTAGATGATGACCAAGTTCTTGGTACTCGCCAAATGCAAATTGCTTTACGACGTTTACGCAAATTTGCCCGGCAAGGCGCTGCCGAAGAGCTAGACGTTGATGGAACAATTCGAGAAACAGCCAAGCAAGGTATCTTGGATGTTCAAATGGTGCCAGAGCGCCGTAATCGAATTAAAGTACTGATGTTGTTTGATGTCGGCGGTTCGATGGATGCGCACATTGCCCAATGTGAAAAGTTATTCAGCGCAGCTAAAACAGAATTTAAAACACTTGAATACTTTTATTTCCATAATTGTCTTTATGACTACGTTTGGAAAGATAACTACCGAAGAACAGCGACTCGCATGAACACATGGGACTTGTTTCATACCTATGGACGTGACTATCGTGTAATTGTCGTAGGTGATGCCAGTATGGCACCGTATGAGCTGAAATCGGTAGGTGGCTCGGTTGAGTATATGAATGATGAAGCAGGTGAAGTTTGGTTACGTCGTCTTCGTCAGCATTTTGATAAAACAGCATGGTTAAACCCTGAAACAGAAGGGTATTGGCATTACACCCAAACAATTGGTTGGATTAAAGAGATTTTTGAAAGCCACATGTACCCAATGACTCTAAAAGGCATTGAGGATTTGACGCGTTACCTTTCTCGATAAACTTGATAACTTTAATAATTTAAAAAGAGGGATGATATGCAACATCAAATTAATGGTATTGCTTTACCAAATGAGCAAGGATTTTTTGGTGAGTATGGAGGGCAATTTATTCCTCCACATTTAAAAGAAGCAATGGATGAAATTAATGTTGCTTATGAAGAAATCCGCCATACACCAGAGTTTCAAAATGAATTATCAGATCTCTTTGCAAATTATGTAGGTCGTCCAAGTCCTTTATTTCATGCAAAACGCCTTTCAGAACAGTTAGGTGGTGCACAAATTTATTTAAAGCGTGAAGACTTAAACCATACGGGTGCTCATAAAATTAATCACTGTTTAGGTGAGGCTCTTCTTGCTAAGTATATGGGCAAAAAGAAAGTGATTGCCGAGACGGGTGCGGGTCAGCATGGGGTTGCTTTGGCAACAGCATGTGCTTTAGTGGGTATTCCATGTGAAATCCACATGGGTCAAGTCGATATTGAAAAAGAACACCCAAATGTGGTCAAAATGAAAATTTTGGGTGCTCATTTGGTATCGGTAACTCGTGGTACAGCAACCTTAAAAGATGCTGTAGATAGCGCATTTGAAGAATATTTAAAAGACCCTAAAAACTTTATTTATGCCATTGGTTCTGTGGTTGGGCCACATCCATTTCCAAAAATGGTTCGTGATTTTCAATCAATTATCGGTAATGAAATTAAAGAACAGACGCATCAACGCTTTGGTAAAAATCCAGATTATGTGGTGGCATGTGTGGGTGGTGGTTCAAATGCAATCGGTGCTTTCACAGCATTTTTAAATGATCCAGATGTAAAACTTGTTGGAGTTGAACCCGCTGGACATGGGCTAGATACAAACATGCATTCCGCAACCCTAACCTTAGGTAAACCAAGTCAAATTCATGGTATGGCGTGTTATGTACTTGAAAATGAGGCTGGTGAACCTTTGCCGGTGCATTCTATCGCTTCAGGATTGGACTATCCTGGTGTTGGGCCACAACATAGTTTCTTAAAAGATTTAGGACGTGTGGAATATAGCACTGCAACAGATCAAGAATGTTTAGATGCGTTTATGACCCTATCACGAGTTGAAGGTATTGTTCCTGCACTCGAAAGCTCACATGCTGTGGCATGGGCAATACGTGAAGCGCCAAAGCTGCTGAAAGAAACCATGATTGTGGTTAATCTTTCTGGTCGCGGAGACAAAGATTCAGACTATGTTGCAGAAAAGCTTAAGCTTTAAGTCAACTAAACAAGAAAAGCGGTCAATCATAATGGCCGCTTTTTTGTTTTAGAGACTACAATACTGCTACTTATAAACTTCATTATTTCTTAACTAAAACAAAGTATTCTAATTTTAAGTTGAGATTATTACAGATTGAGATGTAAAACACTGGTTCACAAGGCAAAGCGTTGCGTTGCTTTGTCTCACTCAGTAGAATAGTCACTTTGCAAAATTTGCCTTTGGAGACGCCTAAGTGGAGCGACCGACGATTAGCCCTGAACATTTACAGGAAGCTGCTGAAAATTTATCAACAATTCGAGATTTTATTCGTTTTGGGGTATCAGCATTACGTCAACATGATGCACATTTAGGACAAGGCACTGAAGATTATTTTGCAGAAAGTTCTGCATTAGTTTTACAAACCTTATCTCTTGAATGGTCAGCAGATTCAGAGATTTTAGATGCTAAACTTTTACCAAGTGAAAAAGCAGAATTCTTAAGCTTGTTGGAGCGTCGTATTAATGAGCGTATTCCAACTTCTTATTTGTTAAATTTAGCTTACTTCTTCAATAAGCCATTTTATGTCGATGAGCGTGTGCTTATTCCTCGTTCACCAATTGCAGAATTAATTGAGCAACGTTTTGCACCATATTGCTTAGATGAAAATGGTCAAATGCGTGAAGCACTTAACAACTTACCAGAAAATAGCAAGCCTAAGACACCGCAACGTATTTTAGACATGTGTACGGGTTCTGGTTGTATTGCAGTAGCTTTAGCTTATGCTTATCCAGATGCAGAAGTCGATGCAACCGACATTTCTAAAGAAGCTTTAGAAGTAGCATCAATTAACGTTGAACATCACAATAAACAATATCAAGTTGCGTTACTTGAATCTGACTTGTTTGCAAAAATCCCAGCTGAAAATCAGTACGATTTAATTGTAAGTAACCCGCCGTACGTTGATGCCGAAGATATGGCTGACTTACCGGAAGAGTTTTTACATGAGCCTGAACTTGCATTAGCAGCAGGTCAAGATGGTTTAGACTTGGTTCGTAAAATGTTAGCTCAAGCGGCAGATTATTTAACAGAAGATGGTTTAATTGTAATTGAAGTGGGCAACTCTGAATGGGCAATGCGTCAAAACTTCAATACAGTTGAGTTTAACTGGCTGACTTTCCAAAAAGGTGGTTCAGGTATTTTTGCGTTGACTGCTGAACAATGTCGTCGTTATAGAAAACTATTTGCAGAACAAGCTTAAGGAGTTGTACGTATGGCAGGGAACACTATTGGACAACTCTTTCGTGTGACTACATGCGGTGAATCGCATGGGGTTGGTTTAATGGCAATTGTTGATGGCGTGCCGCCAGGTCTTGCATTAACCGAAGAAGATCTGCAAATAGATTTGGACCGTCGTAAGCCGGGTACATCAAAATTTGCGACTCAGCGTAAAGAGCCTGATCAGGTTGAAATCATTTCAGGTGTATTTGAAGGTAAGACGACTGGTACTCCAATTGGTTTACTTATTCGTAATACTGACCAAAAATCGAAAGATTATGGAAATATTGCGCAAACCTTTAGACCAGGTCATGCGGATTATACTTATACACAAAAGTATGGTTTCCGTGATTATCGTGGTGGTGGTCGTTCAAGTGCTCGTGAAACTGCTATGCGTGTTGCAGCGGGTGCTATTGCAAAGAAATATTTAGCAGAAAAATTTGGTGTCTTGATTCGTGGTCATGTGACTCAAATTGGTAATGAAGTTGCTGAAAACTTAGATTGGAATGAAGTTCCAAATAATCCTTTTTTCTGTGGCGATGTAGATGCTGTTCCTCGTTTTGAAGCATTGGTTATGTCTTTACGTGAACAAGGTACAAGCTGTGGCGCTAAGCTAGAAATTTTAGCTGAGAAAGTTCCTGTAGGTTGGGGCGAGCCTGTTTTTGACCGTTTAGACGCTGATATTGCACATGCAATGATGAGTATTAATGCAGTTAAAGGCGTTGAAATCGGCGATGGTTTTGCTGTAGCGGGACAGTTCGGACATGAAACACGTGACGAATTGACTAGTCATGGCTTTCTAGCGAATCATGCTGGTGGTATTTTAGGTGGTATTTCAAGTGGTCAAACCATTCGTGTAGCAATTGCACTAAAACCGACTGCAAGTATTACAACTCCTGGTAAAACGATTAATTTAAATCGTGAAGATACCGATGTGTTAACTAAAGGCCGTCATGATCCGTGCGTGGGCGTTCGAGCAACTCCGATTGCGGAAGCAATGTTAGCAATTGTGCTAATGGATCATTTTTTACGTCATCGTGCTCAAAACGCGGATGTTGTTCCTCCATTTGCACCAATTGAACCATAGTTCTAGCTCTCGTTAACTAAAAAAAGCCACATAATTTAAAGTATGTGGCTTTTTTATTGAGAGCAATTTTTTAATTAAATATATATCTTTTAACTAATTATCAGGTTAAATCTACAATTTGTTCTTGATTTACAGCAATTTGATACTGATTACGGCCATTTGTTTTTGCCTGATAGAGCGCATGATCAGCACGACTAACAAAAGCAGAAATTGAATCATTTAAACGTGGAATTGTTGTTGCCACACCCGCACTAATGGTTACGTATGGTGAAACACTGCTACATGGATGAACAATGGCGATTTTTTTAATTGCATTCATTAATCTTTCGACTTGAATTTGAGCTTGTTGTGCATTCGTCATAGGGAAGAGCAGTAAGAACTCTTCGCCGCCATAGCGAGCAACTAAATCTCCACTACGAGCAGCAATTGAAGAAATAGCAGTCGCAATATCTTTTAAACACTGATCGCCTTTAAGATGTCCTAATGTATCGTTATAGGGTTTAAAGAAATCAATATCAACCATCATAATCGTGAGTGGTGTTTCATGGCGCAGTGCACGACGCCACTCATTGTCAAGTGTTTCATCAAGATAACGTCGGTTAGCAAGTCCAGTTAAAGCATCTTGCTGTGAAAGCAAAGACAACTGCTGCGCTTGTTGCATGAGTTCAATACGGTTGAGCTCAATCATACAGTTTTGTAAATAGTTTTCACGGTGCTGACGGTCTGTAGCGTAGGCAAGAGTCATGCCTAAGAAACTACTAAACGTATATGTGCGGTTCAAAAACGTCCAATCTATATCGCCTTTTACATAGGTACTGACTAAAATACCAACAAGGCCACCGACCCATCCTGCAATGATTGCAGTATAAAAGCGCATACCTACCGCCCCGTAGATAATCACAATTGCATACATCATTGCTGCATGAAAAAGAACATTATCTTGGCCATTTTCTAAAACGTTAATTAAAATAAATGTTATGGCAACTGCAGCAGCAGATCCAATTCCGACGTAATAATCAAACCACTGATTTAATTTTTTAATAAATGATAAAATCCATGCGATTAAAACAATTATGCCTACCCAAGAATAATAGCTTAACCAGGATAAAACTTGGTCGGTTGGTAAAACTTGATATATACCAAAGCTTAAAAATAAATATAATATTAAAATAATAGGTGCTCTATAGCGAAACTCATAGGCTGCACCATTTTGATATTGAAAACGATAGATCGTTTCAAGTTGCTTTGGAAACCATACGAAATTCAATCCGCGTGTGGTTAATAAATCTATTTGTTCCTGTCCCAATATATTGGAACCTTGCAACTTCATAATTAATGCTCTCTATATTGGAAGTTGGCATAAAATGCGACTTGTTTTATTAAAGTTCCATCTAAAAGTATTGGTTATATAATGTGTGGTTTATTCAAAATAATAATACAGATTTTTTAAAAAAGTAATGATTTTTATAGGCCCTTATTGTGATAAAAATCACGACATTTCAATGATTAGCGTCACAATTATCTAAAGATTCAAAACCTTTGAGAAAAAATTACAAATGGTCGATTAAAGATTGTATCTTTATCATTTTCGGATAGACTTATAGCCGTGAAGTACAGATGATTGCTGTCATATAAATAGGAAAATTAGCAATGACTGCTCTAAATCAATATGGAATGAGTTTAGAAATTACGCCGCATAATGGATGGTCTCAGCGGTTTTGGGAGGATCTTTTACCAGTGAAGGAACGGGTGAGTAAACATCCGTTTTTTACTGAAATGGCCAATGGGGGATTGAGCCTAGAAAGTTTCCGTTATGCTTTACTTAATTTCTATCCATTGGTAGCGCATTTCCCGTCATATATGGCTGGTGCGTTAGCTAAAGCAACTGCTTTTGCAGAACCAGGTGTAACAGAAACACGAGACTGGTTAATTCAAAATATTAAGGTCGAAGAGCGCCATCTACAGTGGTATCGTGATTGGGCTAAAGGTTTTGGATTAACTGTAGAACAGCTTGATAGCGTGCGCCCCCCAGCTGCAATGAATGCTGTGAATCACTTTTTATGGAATATGAGTCATCGCGGTAACTTGGCTGAATGTTTGGCTGCGACCAATTTGGCAATTGAATGGGCGACAGGTGATTGGTCTATTCAAGTTTATAAAGGTATTCACGCTTATACAGAGCATCCTGAGGTCACTATTGATAAACGCTCTTTAGCATGGTTACGTGCTCATGCTCATTATGATGATTTACATCCTTATGAAGCCATGGAGTTGATTAAGCGGTTGTCAAATGACCGACCTGATTGGCAGCAAAAAGCATTTCATGCGGCGGAAGAAGGGCTGCGATATTATGAATTAGCTTTAGATGATTGCTATAGAGTACAGCTGCAAGCCTCTGCTTGATCTCATTTAAAAGAGGGAGAATATTGTTAGATATTCTCCCTTTTATTTTATTCAAGCAATTTTAAGAGCTTTGCCCGATAAGGTGTTTCTTCAGGCAGAAGCTCAAGTAAGCGTTCAACAGCATCAACACGGTCGGGAACGCGGCTAACCACACGTAATAGTTGGTCTACATCATCAATTTGATAGATAACATGACTCAAGCGGGCATCAAAGCAATCTCTCCAAGCACACAAAAATGGACTTTCTGATTTGGCTAAAAAACTACCTCTATACAGTGTTAAAGTGGTTGCAGTAAAACCTAAGTTTAGTGCTTGTTCAGCCATGAGAAAGTCACATTGAATTTCACAGTTAAGTCTATATGGTCGTGACTCGATAACATCGGGAATCAGGTTTCGAAGCTGTGAAAGTTCAGCTTTTAGTGTAGTGGTACTCACTGGTCGATCGCCATATAAAGCATAGTGAAGCTCTTCTAGGTTTATGCCTTCCGGGCATAAAGCAAGGATACATAAAATTTCGATTTGGCGCTGCGTGAGTGTTAAGCCATGTTGATTGTATTGAACTTTAGGTGTGCCTAGCGCCTTAATATATAAAATGTTTTTTTGATGAAGTTGAATGGCTTGTTTTACAATATCGGCACAGCGTTCAACCGCTAAAATTCCAAGTGAGTTATGCTTTTGATATTTAGTTGATAAGTTCATAATGCCATAAAACTGACCTGTATTTGCATCGGTGATAGGCGCTGCATAACATACCCAATCTCTAACGCTGTTCATCTGATTTTCATGTGAATAAACACAACTTGCTGAATGTGTATTTAGGGCAAGACCAATTGCATTTTGACCAACCGCTTGAGTTGACCATTGTCCACCTTCAACAAAATGGACTTGTTCAGCAGATGAACGCATAGGTGTACTACTCCATGTCCAGAGTAAAGTACCATGAGGGTCAGTTACCCCAATTGCCATATCTGCATCTTCAGCAATATGCATCAAATTTCTATGGCACTCTTGGATTGAACGACCAAATAAGGAATGTTGCCATTCGTGATCTAGATCAAATATAGGAGCCGCATCTAGATCGAGTGACGGCTTTTTTCCTAAACAAGGTGTTTCCGAGATTGTTTCCGGTCTAAAGAAAGACGGAAGGTTGTCTGTAGAAGGTAATAATAATTGTTTTGACATATCCATATCGAAGTTCCTTTATCGTTGAAATGGCGTATCCGTGGCCGCTCAACAGGTTTAGCTTTCTTATTGTGACTATTTCCTCGTTATTTCATTTACCTTAAATAATTTTAAACAGTTTGACTATTATCCTATTGGGTAAGTTTTGTTATTTCGCCTCGTCCTATGACAAAACGTCCTCTCTTGAAAATGGTTTTGGTGCAGATTCACCGAAATATTGTCGATCGGCAAAATAGCTAGAACGGACCATTGGCGCACTCCAGATATTTTTAAAGCCTAAACGCTTGCCATGCAGTGTGTATCTTTCAAATTCTTGTAAATTCACAAACCGGTGAATAGGTGCATGTGATTTAGAGGGCTGCAAATATTGTCCAATAGTCACTAAATCTACATCATGATCTTTTAAATCGTTGAGTAGAGCAATAACCTCAGCTTCAATTTCTCCTAACCCTACCATTAGGCCGCATTTAGTTTTGATATCAGGACAGTATTTTTTAAAACGTTTTAATAAATTTAACGAATGCTGATAGTCCGAACCGGGGCGCATCGCTTTATATAAACGCGGCACTGTCTCAATATTATGATTAAACACATCTGGTGGTGATAAGCTTAATGTAGAGAGTGCTGTTTCTAAACGGCCACGAAAGTCCGGAACTAAAATTTCAATCAGCGTATCTGGACAACGGTTTCTGATTTCTTCAATACACTTCACAAAATGTGCTGCACCACCATCGTGTAGATCATCACGGTCTACAGAGGTAATGACTACATATTTTAAGTTTAGGTTAGCGACCGTCTCAGCTAGATGTTTAGGTTCATTTTCATCTAAAGGCATTGGACGACCATGTGCTACATCGCAGAAAGGGCAACGTCTTGTACAAATATCTCCCATAATCATAAATGTTGCCGTACCACCGCCAAAACATTCAGGTAGATTTGGACATGCGGCCTCTTCACAAACACTATGTAGCTTTTGTTGGCGTAATAAATTTTTGATACGTTGAATTTCTTCGAAATCAGTTATTTTTGCTCGAATCCATTCAGGTTTTTTAGGTAGTTCTTCGGTAGGTAAAATTTTAATAGGAATACGAGAAACTTTATCTATTCCTCTTAACTTAATACCTGTCTCTATTTGCCTTTTTAAGTCCATATATAAAATTCCATTTTATATTAAATAAATTTGCAACTAGACTAGTTATAATAAAAAACCTTATTTCTATAAATAAGAAATAAAGAATTCATTAATGCGTATAGTGCACAGCAAATATTATAAATTAATAAAGGTTGGTTAAAGGTTTGTTTTGCAATCATATGAAATTTATTAAAATATTTTAATTTTATTTTTGCGGTGTAAGTTAGTGAAAAATAAAAAATAATAGCTAAAAAACTTATTTTAAACTTTTTAGTCTAATAGCATATTAAATTAAATTGAGCTTTATTATTTATAGCGAAATATATAGAACTCGCTGAAACTTGGTTGATTTTTAATAATCAAGATAATAAAGGAAAAGGATATGCAATTAACGGAAGAGCAATTACTCGCAGCATATAAACGCATGCGTGATATTCGTGAATTTGAAGATCGACTTCATGAAGAAAATACCAATGGTGATATTCCCGGCTTTATTCACTTATATAGCGGAGAAGAAGCTGTTGCAGTCGGTATTTGTGAAAATCTAACCGACAAAGACTATATCACTTCAACACACCGTGGACATGGACACTGTATTGCAAAAGGCTGCGACATTCACGCCATGATGCTGGAAATTTTTGGTAAAGATGACGGGCTGTGCCGCGGAAAAGGCGGTTCTATGCATATTGCCGATTTAGATAAAGGTATGCTCGGTGCCAACGGGATTGTGGGTGGTGGACCTCCTTTAGCAATTGGTGCAGCTTTGACAGCGAAAACCTTAAAGACTGGTGGCGTCGGACTGTCTTTTACAGGTGATGGTGGTTCAAACCAAGGCCTTACTTTTGAAGCGATGAACATGGCTGTTGTTCTTAAACTTCCAGTAATTTTTGTTTTTGAAAATAACGGTTTTGGTGAGGGGACTGGTCATGATTACGCAGTAGGAAGCAAAGATATTGCTGGTCGTGCAGCAGGCTTTGGTTTACCGGCAGTTAAAGTTGACGGTACAGACTTCTTTGCTGTCTATGAAGCCGCACAAACTGCCATTGAACGTGCACGCCGTGGTGAAGGTCCAAGTGTGATTGAAACCATTACAAACCGCTTTTACGGTCACTTCGAAGGTGATCCTGGCTTGATTCGTTCTAAAGAAGAAGTCGAGTTCATTAAAGAAAATAAAGATCCTTTGAAAATTTTCCGTGAGAAAGTCAAAGGCAAAATTGATGAAGCCAAACTAGACGAGATTGATGCAGCTTCAAAGGCAAATGTTGATGATGCCGTTGCAAAAGCTCGTGCTGCGGCATATCCGAAACCAGAACAACTCCTTACTGACGTCTATGTCTCTTACTAAAGGAATAGTAAAGATGCCAAATAAAAGTTTTCGTAATGCAATTAAAGAAGCCATTGAATCAGAAATGCGCCGTGATCCAACCGTATTTGTTGTTGGTGAAGATGTTCGCGGTGGGCACGGTGGTAAAAACACTGAAGAAAACCAGTTAGAAGGTTTCGGTGGTGTATTGGGCGTAACCAAAGGTTTATGGACAGAATTTGGTTCGGAACGTGTTATTGATACGCCAATTACCGAGTCTGCAATTATCGGTATGGCCGCTGGTGCTGCTGCAACAGGTTTACGTCCTGTTGCCGATTTAATGTTTATGGATTTCTACGGCGTGTGTCATGACATGCTCTATAACCAAGCCGCTAAATTCCGTTATATGTTCGGTGGAAAAGCAAAAGCACCCATGGTTGTACGTGGCATGATCGGCGCGGGTTTCTCTGCAGCAGCTCAGCATTCTCAGTCACCGTATAACGTATTTGCTGCGGTTCCGGGCTTAAAAGTTGTAGTTCCATCTAGCCCATATGATGTGAAAGGGCTGTTAATTCAGGCTATTCGTGATGATGACCCTGTAGTGTTCTGTGAACATAAAATGCTCTATGACATTAAAGGCGAAGTTCCAGATGATGCCTATACCATTCCTTTTGGTGTAGCAAATTACACCCGTGAAGGGACAGACGTGACCATTATTGCTTTAGGCCTGATGGTACACCGTGCCAATGAGGTTGCAGACAAACTGGCAAAAGATGGTATTTCGGTTGAAGTCGTAGATCCTCGAACAATTTCACCTCTAGATGAAGAAGGAATTTTAGAGTCTGTCGCATCGACTGGGCGTGTGGTTATTGTGGATGAATCAGCAGCACGCTGTGGCTTTGGTCATGATGTTGCTGCCCTGATCGCCCAAAAAGGTTTCCACTATTTGAAAGCACCTGTTGAACTCGTAACGCCACCACATACGCCTGTTCCATTCTCTCCAGTTTTAGAAAAAGAATGGATTCCAAGTCTAGAGCGTATTGAGCAAGCTGTGCGAAAAACATTGGAGGCTTAGGATGAGCGAAATTAAAACGCTGGAGATCCCAAAATGGGGATTATCCATGGAAGAAGGCACGATCGCCCAATGGTTGATTAAAGAGGGTGATAGCTTTAATAAAGGCGATGAAATTTGTGAAATTGAAACCACAAAAATCGTCAATGTGTTAGAAGCACCTTTTGCTGGAACGCTCCGTAAAATTTTAGCGAAAGATGGTGACACTTTACCTGTTGGTGGTCTTATTGCCGTATGTGCTGAAAGCCAAGTTTCTGATGCAGAAATTGAAAAGTTTATCGCATCACTAGGTGGTTCAGCAGCTCAAGCACCTTCGGAGCAAAATAAAGCGGAAACATCTGCACCTGTTGCTGAAAAAGCCGAACAACCACAGTCTGTAGCTGCAAGTGCTCCAGCTCCTGCAAAGGTAGCTAAAGGTGACTACGATGTACCGGAATCATTGCAAGGCTATCAAACATCTGATGAGTTGTTTACAACACCGCATGCCTTAAAGCTTGCAGAAAAGCACAATGTGAACTTAGCGAAAGTCACAGGTTCTGGTCGTGAAAGCCGCATTAGTGTTCAAGACATCCAGAAGGCTGTACAGGCTGCTGGTGGTCAATGGCCTGATGTTAAGCAGCAAACTCAAGCTAAAGTGGTTAAATCTACGGCCGATGATAGCCAAGTTTTAGCGACGCCTGTAGCACGTCGTTTAGCAAAGCAGTGGGGCATTAACCTAAATGACTGTCGTGTTTCAGGTACTCGTGGTCGTGTTTGTAAAGAAGATGTTGAGGCAGTTTACTATCGTAATAACCCAACATCGGTAAATGAACAACCTGTGCAATGTGCAACTCAACCACAATCAACCGTTACGACGGTGGCGATGAATGGGATGCGTAAAGCGATTGCTTCACGGTTACAGGCGGCAAAACGTAACGCACCGCATTTCCGCTTAGTGGTCGATCTTAACGTAGAGGCTTTGCAAAAACTACGTAAGCAGATTAATGAGACTGTTCCACAAGTGAAACTTTCTATTAATGACATGCTAATTAAGGCGGCGGCGGCGGCACTGATTAAAGTACCTGAGGTGAATGTTCAATTTGATGAGGCGACTCAATCAATTTTACAGTTCTCTCAAGCGGATATTTCAGTGGCCGTAGCGATTCCAAACGGTTTAATTACACCTATTGTAAAAGCAGCAAATCAGAAGTCTTTAGCACAGATTTCCGATGACATGCGTGATTTGGCAACGCGTGCCAAGACTGGCAAGTTACAACCTGATGAGTTTCAGGGAGGTAGCTTTAGCATTTCAAATTTAGGAATGTTAGGCATTAAACAGTTCGATGCCATTATCAACCCACCGCAAGGTGCAATTATGGCATTAGGTGCTTCTGAATCACGTGCTGTTGTTGAAAATGGCAATGTAGTGGTTCGTGAGATTGTTACAGCGACGTTGTCATGCGATCACCGAGTCATTGATGGTGCAGTTGGGGCGAAATTCTTGGCCAGCTTTAAGCAGTTTGTTGAAAACCCTGCTTTAATTTTGGTGTAGGAGAACCCCCATGTCAGAAGCTCAATTTGATTTAATTGTGATTGGCGCGGGACCGGGTGGGTATGTGGCTGCAATTCGTGCAGCCCAGCTCGGATTAAAAACCGCAATTGTAGAAGAGCAACATTTAGGCGGAATTTGTCTAAATTGGGGCTGTATTCCAACCAAAGCTTTGCTTGCAGGGGCAGAGCTCGCAACCCAGTTTAAACATGCCGGACAGTTTGGTTTTCAGGTATCCCAACTCGATTTTGATATTCAAAAGCTTGTGCAACATAGCCGACAAGTGTCAGCTCAATTAGTACAAGGTATTGATTACTTGCTTAAAAAGAATCAGGTGACGGTTTTTAATGGTCGTGCTCAGCTTATGGCAAAAGAAAAACTTGAAGTGACAGATGCTCAAGGAAACAGTCAAGCTTTAAGTGCACCGCATATTATTTTGGCAACTGGAGCTAAAGCTCGACATGTTCCTCAACTTCCTGTCGATGGAACATATGTCTGGAGCTATAAAGAAGCGCTTGTTCCAGAGCAGTTACCAAAAAGTTTACTGGTTGTAGGTTCAGGTGCAATTGGTAGTGAGTTTGCTAGCCTTTATCAAGATTTGGGATGTCAGGTAACATTAATTGATTTGGCTAAACAAATTTTACCGACCGAAGATGCAGAAATTGCCCAATTTGTCAGAAAACAATTTGAACAAAAAGGAATGAAAGTCTTAACCGATGCTGTCGTTCAAAGTATTCAAATTGAAAATGGTCAAGTTCACTGTGTAGTTGAAACGGCAAATGATGTTCAAACGCTTGTTTTTGAGCGTGTACTTTCGGCAATTGGTGTACAGCCGAATACCACGGGGCTAGGACTAGAACGTTTAGGTGTAGAACTCAATCCACAAGGATTTGTGGCAATTGATGACTATTGTAAAACCAACGTAGCAGGACTTTATGCCATTGGTGATGTTGCTGGAGCACCGTGTCTCGCTCATAAAGCAAGCCATGAAGCCATGATATGTGTCGAGAAAATTGCTGGTGTAGCAAACGTCCATTCACTCGATCGTAGCCAGATTCCGGGTTGTATTTTTACTCATCCACAAGTGGCGAGCATTGGTTTAACAGAAAATGTAGCAAAAGCTCAGAACTTACCTGTACGAATCGGCAAATTTTCTTTAACTGCAAATGGCAAAGCTTTGGCAATTGGAGATGCGTCAGGTTTCGTTAAAACGGTGGTACATGCAGAGACGGGTGAATTACTTGGTGCACATATGGTCGGCCATGAAGTGACCGAACATATCCAAGGATTTGCGATTGCCAAATACCTAGAAGCAACTGATGAAAGTTTAGCTCAAGTGATTTTCCCGCATCCAACATTATCAGAAGCCATGCATGAATCCATTTTGGCTTCAATGCAACGAGCGATTCATATGTAGAAATTCTATATTTACAGGAGTTGAACATGGTTAAGGGATTAAAAAATAAAGTCGCTTTAGTAACTGGGGCAGCTCAAGGCATTGGCCGTGGGATTGCCCTGCGCTTGGCGCAAGAAGGGGCACATATTGCATTAGTGGATATGAAACAAGATCGACTAAACGATGTGCAGCAGGAAATTCAGGCTTTAGATGTAAATGCGAGCACATTTATTGCTGATGTAAGTGACCGCGAGCAAGTGTATGCCGCTATAAATCATGCTGAGCAGACTCTTGGTGGGTTTGATGTCATGATTAATAACGCTGGAATTGCACAAGTCCAAGCGATTGCTGATGTCACACCCGACGAATTCCAAAAAATTGTTGATATTAATATTGGTGGAGTGCTGTGGGGAATACAGGCTGCTGCTGCAAAATTTAAACAACGCGAACATAAAGGTAAAATCATTAATGCTTGCTCAATTGCAGGCCACGACGGGTTTGCTTTACTCGGTATTTACTCGGCAACCAAATTTGCGGTACGAGCACTTACCCAAGCTGCGGCAAAAGAATATGCCAGTCACGGTATTACGGTAAATGGATATTGTCCCGGAATTGTCGGAACTGACATGTGGGTTGAAATTGATAAACGTTTTGCTGAAATTACCGGTGCCGCTATAGGTGAAACTTATAAAAAATATGTGGAAGGCATTGCTTTAGGTAGAGCCCAAACACCAGATGATGTAGCTGCATTAGTTGCTTTTCTGGCAAGTGAAGATTCGGACTATATAACGGGTCAATCCATTTTAACGGACGGCGGAATTGTCTATCGCTAAAACAACATCCTGATTTGAGGGAGATAATAATGAAAGCAGCGCGTTTTTATGACAGAGGTGATATTCGTATTGAAGATATTCCTGAACCAGAAGTCACTCCCGGCACTGTAGGCATTAAGGTAGCTTGGTGTGGAATCTGTGGTACAGATTTGCACGAATTTATGGAAGGACCAATTTTTATTCCACCTTGTGGACATCCGCATCCTATTTCAGGTGAATCTGCACCGATTACCGTGGGACATGAATTTTCAGGTGTGGTTTATGCCGTAGGTGAAGGTGTTGATGATATTGAAATTGGTCAGCATGTAGTGGTAGAGCCTTATATTGTGGCAGATGATGTACCGACTGGACCGGGCGATAATTATCATCTTTCCAAAAATATGAACTTTATTGGTTTAGGTGGTCGTGGTGGTGGTTTATCGGAGAAAATTGCAGTTAAACGCCGTTGGGTGCATCCAATTTCTAATAAAATTCCACTGGATCAGGCAGCCTTAATTGAACCGTTATCGGTGGGTCATCATGCTTTCGTACGTAGTGGTGCAAAGGCCGGTGATATTGCACTGGTTGGCGGTGCGGGGCCAATTGGTTTATTGCTTTCGGCAATTTTAAAAGCGAAAGGTCTTAAGGTCATCATTACCGAACTAAGTGCCAAACGTAAAGAAAAAGCCAAAGAGTCGGGTGTTGCAGATTATATTTTAGACCCGTCTGAAGTTGATGTTGTTTCTGAGGTCATGAAAATTACTAATGGAGAGGGTGTCGATGTCGCGTTTGAATGTAGTAGCGTTAACAAGGTATTAGATACTTTGGTTGCTGCAGTGAAACCAACAGGCGTTATAGTTATTGTTTCGATTTGGAGCCATCCAGCATCAATTAATGTGCATAGTGTAGTAATGAAAGAGCTTGATGTACGAGGCACAATTGCCTATGTAAATGACCATCAGGAGACTATTAAACTGGTTGAAGAAGGTAAAATAAATCTGGAACCTTTTATTACGCAGCGCATTCAACTTGATGATTTGATTTCACAAGGTTTTGAAACCTTAATTCATAACAATGAATCAGCCGTTAAGATTATCGTACATCCATAAATAGACACTTAAGCCTATAAAAAAAGAGCGATGATTCGCTCTTTTTTATTAAAGTAAATTGTTGTTTTGAGCTTCAATAATAGGGGGTAATGGCTGTCCTAAAGAACTTAGAGACTCACGTTCAATCAAACGCACAATAGAATCGAGCGGTAAATCATTTTCTTGCAAACCAAAAGGTTCTTCAATTTGAGCACTTAAGGCATCTAAACCTAAAAACATATAAGCGATTAAGCCGACAATAAGCGGTGTCCAAATACCTAGAGCTGCTTCAAGGCTAAACGGTAATATGAAACAGAAACAATAAACGGCACGGTGTAAAAGTACTGAATATGAGTAGGGTAAAGGTGTCCCAGCAATTCGGTCACAACCCGCTTGAATATTACCTAGCTCAACAATATGGCGTGTCAGAGTGCCATAGATAATGTCACTAATTTCGCCGTCCTTTAGTATTTTAACTAAATCTTTTTGAATATTTTCGAGTACAAACTGCGGTGCATTAATATGCTCATTTAAATAATTAAGTGAAGAGTTATTTAAATAGGCATGCTCAAGAAATTTGGTGGGTTCGACTGTTTGTTGACGTAAACGATCACGCAACAAGTTACTAAAAATTAAGACCTGATGAATTAAATGTTCACGTTGTTCATTAGATAAAACATGGCTATCTCTAACAATATGTCTGGCATTGGCAATTAAAGCACCCCAGAGCTTGCGGCCTTCCCACCAACGGTCATAACATGCGTTATTTCTAAAGCCTGTACAAATGGACAGAATCACACCAAAGATGGTAAATCCGATCGCGGGTACGGTGGGAATTTGAATCCAATGATAATAAGAGAGCCAGACCACACAGGCTGAAATAAGTACAACAAAACTCAGTGCAGGCAAAACCTTCGGCAAAATTGTTCCTTTCCAAGCAAATAAGAGTTTAAATACATTGCTTTTATCACGAACAATCATATAAAGCCTTTGAACTAACGAACCTAACCAAGTGCAATATGATACGCCTTAGACGAGCTAAATACCTAGCTAAAGCTTATGCTTTTGTCTGTATCGCCAAAGAGTAGTGCGGCTAATTCCAAAAATATTCGCGACCATATTCAGGTTATGGTTATATTTTTCTAAAGCTGCTTGCACATTTTCTGGACTAAGCTCTGCATTTGTCTCGGGTAATTTAACGTAATCATCTGCATTTAATAGTTCATTTGGTAAGTCTTCGACTTCAATTTCATCTTTACCATTTGCCATTGTTAAAGCATAAAGCAGGGTGTTTTTAAGCTCACGAACATTTCCCGGCCAGTCATAGTTCAATAAAACTTGCATGGCTTTTTGATTAACATGGCGAGGCATTGTGTCGAGTTGAGTGGAGCTCTCTTTTAAAATCTGATCAACAATGAGAGGAATATCGACTTTTCGCTCTCTGAGTGGCGGTATAAAAATTGGAATTACGCGTAAACGGTAGAGTAAATCATGACGGAAACGCCCAGCCTTAGCCTCTTCGCGTAAAGCTTTATGTGTTGCGGTAATAATTCGGACATTGGCCTGAATCGGTTTTTCACCACCCACAGGGGTAAATTCACCTGTTTCTAACACCCGTAATAATTTAGCTTGAAGCTCTAAAGGAATCTCGGCAATTTCATCCAGAAACAGCGTTCCGCCTGCGGCACGTTCAAACACGCCTTTATGGTCACGAATTGCTCCTGTAAAAGCACCTTTCACATGTCCAAAGAGTTCACTTTCTAAAATATTTGAATTTAAAGCAGCACAGTTAATCGCTACAAAAATCTTATTTTTACGTTGGCTATAATCATGAATTGCTTGTGCTACAAGTTCTTTCCCACTACCAGATTCGCCACGAACAAGCACTGGAAACTCAGTAATTGCCACCCTTTGAATAATTGAAAACATACGAGCCATTTCTGGTGAACAGCTATTAAAAACTTTAGCTAAGTCTTGTAATTGTTCTGTTAGCTCTACTTGATCAGCAATATCATTTTCTATGCTAACGGGCTGTAGAATATGCAATTTCCCGATAATGCGATGCTCCGCGATGTAAATATCATGTTCTTGATAGATAAATCGCTTTCTCATTTTAGGAGTATTGATCTCAAGATATTGATTGTGATGGTCTTGAGTAAGCGCTGCCATGCTCTCTACAGAAATATCGTCTGTATTAAATTTATAGTGAATTGCTTGAGTAGATGTGTCCGTTAAAAACAGAATCACATTTGAGAATAGAGCTTTAAGCTGCTCAAATAAAATATAAAAATCCTGTTCTGACTCAAAATTTAGCTTTGCCATTTTATTTGTTTCACAATCGTTTCATTGAAACATACTTGAGTTTCATAGGAACATCAAGTTGATTCCTTTTTCTATCTTTAATTTTATTAAATGTTATAAGTATTTAATTTTTATATTTATTATTTAATTTTAAATAATTGGCATCTTATTTGCAAAATATAGGAAAGAAATAAATTATTAGGGTATAAATCATGTTCTTTAAGCAGTTTTTTGAGCAGGAAAGTTCGACTTATACATATATGCTTGGATGTGAAGAAACACGAGAGGCTGTTTTAATTGACCCAGTTGCATCAGATATAGAGATTTATGCAAAAGAATTAGAGCAGCATCAATTTACGCTCATCTATAACTTAGATACTCATGTTCATGCAGACCATATTACTGCTGCGAATTTGCTTCGTGAACGTTTTCATTGCAAATCGGTTTTACACCGTAATTCAGATGTAAATTGCGGAGATATTTTAATTACAGATGGTTGCATGCTTAAAGTCGGCAATCTCAGTATTGAAGCACTCTATACACCAGGTCATACCAATGCTTGTACGAGTTATCTAGTGGGAAACATGGTTTTCACTGGTGATGCATTATTAATTGATGGATGCGGTCGAACTGACTTCCAGCAAGGTAATGCAGGGACACTTTTTGACAGTATTCATAAACAACTTTTTAGCTTACCTGACGAAACTATTGTGTATCCGGGACACGACTATAAAGGTCGTTTGTCTTCAACGATTGGTTATGAACGTTTAAAAAATTCACGTTTAGGTCAGAATCGCTCACGAGAAGATTTTATTAAATTGATGAATAACTTAAATCTGCCATATCCAAAACAAATCGATAAAGCGCTACCTGCCAATCAGGCCTGTGGCTCAACTTCACAATCATAAGGTGGCAATATGGAACTTAAACGAGTTAATCAAGAATTTTATGTTGCTGACCAGATTACTGCCGACGATATCGCGAAAATTGCAGATCAGGGAGTAAAAACTCTGATATGTAACCGTCCAGATGGAGAAGGTGCAGACCAACCCAATGTGATTGAAATTGAAGAATCAGCTCAACAGTATGGTCTAAACGTAATTTATCAGCCTGTGACCAGCGGCAAAATTAGCGATGGACAAGTTATCGAGTTTAAGCAGTTTTATCAGAATGCCCAAAAACCTGTTTTAGTATATTGCCGTTCTGGTATGCGTGCAATCAGTTTGTGGGCTTTGGCTGAAGTTGCTCCACAAGATGCAGTACTGCTAGTTGAATCGGCTAACAAACTTGGTTTTAACTTAAAAAGCTTAGTGCCACGTATTTTAAAACATGATCATGAACCAGCGACAATTCCTTGTTATAGCGTTGTGGTTGTGGGCGCTGGAGCAGCAGGAATTTCTGTAGCTTCGAGTTTACTGTCTCGCGAACCTCATTTAGATATTGTCATTATTGATCCGGCAGACACCCATTATTATCAACCGGGTTGGACCATGGTCGGTGGCGGTATTTTTAAGCCACAAGTAACTGCACGCTCAATGGCAAGTGTGATTCCTTCAAAAGTGAAATGGATGAAAGCTGCGGTTGCTGGATTCGACCCTGAACATAATCAGGTTATTTTGGAAGGATGCCAACCCATTCAATATAAAGCCTTAGTCGTTTGTCCTGGTTTAAAACTGAATTGGCATGGCATTGAAGGTTTAGTCGAAACCTTAGGTAAAAATGGGGTGACGTCTAACTATCGTTATGATTTAGCACCGTATACATGGGAACTTGTGCAACAGCTAAAAGGTGGAAAGGCAATTTTCACTCAACCGCCTATGCCCATTAAATGTGCTGGTGCTCCTCAAAAAGCGATGTACCTTTCAGCTGATTACTGGTTAAAGCAAGGCAATCTTAAAGATATATCTATCCATTTTTATAACTCAGGCGGTGTTTTATTTGGTGTGAAGGAATATGTACCTGCACTCATGCAATACGTCGAAAAATATGGCTCTGAACTGCATTTTAACCATCAACTTGTCAAAGTAGACGGGCCTGCAAAAAAAGCATGGTTTAAGGTGTTGAATGATGAAAATGCAGCATTGGTCGAAACAGATTTCGACATGTTGCATGTTGTTCCTCCGCAACAAGCACCTGATTTTATTCGTGCAAGTATTCTTACTGATGAAGCAGGCTGGGTGAGTGTGAATCCTCAAACCTTACAACACACACAATATGCCAATATTTTTGCTTTAGGCGATGTGATGAATGCACCTAATGCCAAAACTGCTGCTGCGGCACGGGCACAAGCCCCAATCGTTGCTGTGAATGTGATAACGCAGCTCAAGGGGGAGCAGAACTTCTGTGAATACAACGGCTATGGCTCATGTCCACTCACCGTAGAGCGTGGAAAAATTGTTCTGGCTGAGTTTGGTTACGGTGGAAAATTACTCCCAAGTTTTCCGAAATGGGTAATTGATGGGCAAAAGCCATCTCGTTTGGCATGGTTACTTAAAGAGCAGATTTTACCGCCGATTTATTGGCAAGGCATGCTCAAAGGCCGCGAGTGGATGGTCAAACCTGAGCGAGGATAAGTAAAGCAACGCTTTACCCGAGCGCAAGACGAGAGCTGTGCTCGAGTTAAGAGGATAAGTAAAGCAACACTTTATCCTGAGAAGCGGTTGAAGCTTCGCAAGAAGATGAGAGCTGTGCTCGAGTTAAGAGGATAAGTAAAGCAACACTTTATCCTGAGAAGCGGTTGAAGCTTCGGAAGAAGACGAAAATCCACTTACTCATTAACCAGCAGACTACTGCAAACAATGTATATGCAATTTTAGGCTTTTAATATGTTATTACTTGTCGTTGAAGGCATTGTGATTGGCTTTTTACTTGGTCTTACTGGTGCGGGTGGTGGCATTCTCGCCGTACCCGCACTTATGACCAGTCAAGGCTGGAGCGTGGCTCAAGCCGCACCGATAGGGTTATTGGCAGTTGCGCTATCTACACTCATTGGAACTATTGAAGGTTTATTTAAAAAGATAGTTCGTTATCGTGCTGCAATCTGGATTGCGTTAATTGGTGCTCCTATGGCACATATCGGTATTTTAATAGCTAACACGATTTCACCAGTTTGGCTCATGTTAATGTTTAGCTTAGTCATGTTTACAGTGGGCTATCGACTTATTAGTAACCGAGTTTCGGATTTTCATAACCCGCCGTGTCAGGTCAATCCAAGTACTGGACGCTTTATCTGGAATTTTAAAACTGGTGGTGTGCTTGCGAGCATCGGGATTATTGCTGGGCTTTTAACTGGTATGTTAGGGGTGGGTGGCGGCTTTGTAATTGTGCCCGCGCTGAGAAAAGTCACCAATTTGGATATGCATAGCATTGTTGCAACCTCACTTATGATTATTTTTCTCATCAGTGGCATAAGTATTGTAATGCATATTGCAGAGGGTTTTCACTATCCAGTTGCCATTACTAGCGCATTTGCACTTGCATGTATGGCAGGTATGTTATTAGGGCGCCGAGCTATTCGTTTTATTCCAGCGTCAATTGTACAAAAAGTCTTTGCTTTAATGGTTTTCGCTGTCGCAATTTATATGGTCATTAAGATTGTTAATCTAACAAATAACTAAGATATATAGTATTTTAACCATCTTTATGAATACTAAATTTCCAGAGATAAGATGTTTAAATTATCTTTGGAAATTTCATTTAAAGCATTTAAATTTTTGAGAAAGCGATATGAAGCGAGTTAACGTGGCAATTTGTGGTTTTGGACGGATTGGACAACAAATTGCAGAGCTCCTTTTAAATCGATCGACGTACTATAAACAAAAATATCAAATTGATGCCCGTTTAGTGGGTGTCTGCAACTCATCATCAGGTTTAATTGATCAAGAGGGTTTGCAGGCTTCAAAGTGGCTAGATAAAACACAATATCAAGCAGGCCTAACTGAGCAAAAGTTTTTAGAACAGGTTCAAGCAGATGTCATTATTGAAACTGGACCAAGTGACTATGTGACAGGTAGGAAAGGCCTATTTTATTTAAATTATGCTTTAACACATAACATGCATGCGATTGCGGTATCTAAAGGTGCTTTAGTCGTAGAAGGTAAAAAATTAATTAACTTGGCGCATCAGCACAATAAAAAACTATTTTTTAGCGGTGCGACGGCTGCCGCCTTACCAACTGTTGATTTGTTTGAATATAACTTAGCAGGCTGTCAAATTTTAGAAATAGAAGGTGTGTTTACAGGCACCACGAATTTTATTTTAAATGATATGTTGCAACACGGATGCGCATTTGCAGAATCTCTTGAAAAAGCTCAAACAAAAGGTATTGCGGAACCTGACAGTTCATTCGATGTAGATGGATGGGATACCGCGGCTAAAATTACCATATTAGCCAACACTGTTTTGGGGGCTGATATAAAAATTCAAGATATTCCAAGACAAGGAATCAGTCATGTCACACCCGATCATATTCGTGACTGGAAAAAAGAAAATGTAATTCCTCGTCTGGTCGGTTTTATTCATGTTAAAAATCAGCAAATTGAAACAGGTGTTGAATTAAGGTTAGTCCCAGCAAATCATGCGTTTGCTCATCTGCAAGGTTCTCAAAAATGCATTCGGGTGTTAACACAAGAAATGGGTGAATTTGTGGTCAGTGGAGGGGCATCTGCGCCTTTAGCCACAGCAGCCGCAGCTTTAAAAGATTTTGAGCTGATGTTAAAAACGGGCTACTAAAATTAATTATGATTTATAAAAAAGCAGGCTTTAAGCCTGCTTTTCACAATTTTTTTGGGTGTTAAATAACTTCTTTCCAATTTCAAACTTACTAAACATTAAGTAATTACCAAGTAAGATTAGCAAAATTCCAAATACAGCATTTAAAGTCCACTCATATCCTTCAAAGAAAGTAGAAACTGTTAAAGCAACTAAAGGGAATAGCAATGTGCTATACGCTGCTTTGGCTGCGCCAATTCGTCCAACTAAAGAAAAATAAGCAGAGAACCCAATAACTGTGCCAAATACAGCTAAGTATAGTACCGAGCTTAAAAATGGGAAATTCATCGGCGGCATTAAATCTTGTCCAGTAAATAAAGCTAGACTTAGCATCACCAATGCCCCATAAGTCATGGCATAACAATTTGTTGAAAAAATATTTAGGCCACGTTTTTGGTGTCTAACACTAATCATATTCCCTAAAGAAAAACCGTAAGTGCCTATTGCACATAGCCCAATACCCATTAATAACTGTGCATTAAACTGACTATTAATCAGGTCATGCCAGAACAGTAAAACAATACCACTTAGACCCAAAAGTGCAGCCGGCGCAAAGTTTGGAGAAGGTTTCTGCTTAAAAAAGATAAGTGCATTAATGGCATTAAAGAAAACAGCCATGGAAAATATGACAGACTCTAAACCGCTATTTACATATTTAACGGCGGTATAAAAACAAATAAAGTTTAGACCGAAAACACAAAGGCCTTGCAGCATACAGAACAAGTGATCTTTTAAAGCAATTCGTTGTAATTTTCCGGAAAATAGTAAAACAACCCAAAGTAATAAGGCTGAAATGGCAAAACGCCATAAAATTGCAACGACGGGAGTTGCATAATGGCTCTGAACGGCAATTCCAATCCATGTTGTTCCCCAAATCAACACCACCGCAACATAGAGTAAAATATTCATAACTTCATCCTCGATTACCAAGCTTAAGTATCTAGGAATGCTTCATTTTTCACGTATATATTCTTGTGTAGTACATGCAAGATCTTGCGTTTTTTATATGTCTGAACTAGCTGAATTTTACTGAATATGGTTAACTTAAGCTCAATGATATTTGTTTTAATTTTGCATGGCCTATCAAACTTTAGAACAGCTACAGCAATCTAAAGCCAAGCTTCACGAAACTGTGGTGCTTGATGAAAATATGCAACTTGCATTTTGGTCTAATCAGCAAGATCGTGTAAGTGTCTGTAGCGACCACCATACTTTGAGTCTCTATATCCAAGATGGTTATGAAAGTTATCAAAAAACACCTGCAGGCTGGAAAAATGGTGGTGGGCCAGGGCGTTTTTGTTTGTTGCCTGAGCATCAAGAGTCGACTTGGGATATACGAGGTGGGCTTAAATTTGTTCACTTGTATTATACAGACCAACATTTACGTGATGTTGCCGAAAAAATATGGGACAAAGAACCTAATCAAATTGAGTTAAACGAAGTTGTCTTTAATGACGATGAACGGATTCGAGCACTTTATCAGTTCTTCTTGCTAGATTGCGATTGGCAAGATTCTTCAAATCATTTGCAAATGAGTACAACAGCAAGTTTATTGCTAAATCATTTAATTAGAAGATACAGCAGTGTTCAATGGCAACAGCCTATTATTAAAGGTGGGTTGGCACCTCATAAGCTCAAATATATTCAGGAATGGATTGAAGATCATCTAGATCAGGCTCTCACTTTGTCTGATTTGGCAAATGTTGTGAATTTAAGCGAATACCATTTTGCTCATATGTTTAAACAGTCCATGAATATGGCGCCTCACCAGTATGTCATGCAAAGACGTTTAACTAAGGCAAAAGGACTCATTCAGTCATCTCAGCTTTCTTTACAAGACATTGCCCTAGTATGTGGTTTTAGTTCAGCAAGTCATTTAAGCCATCGTTTTAAACAGTTTTATGGCATGAGTCCTTCACAATTACGTTAAAGAACTCATGACTAATTTCTATAAAAGATAAACCCCTAAACCAACCAGTGCCGAAGCAAAAATGACATACAGCACAGTAATGTTAAAACGGAATAAAGCAATAAATGCAGCAACGGTAATGAGGGCTGCAACAATATCAAAATGCCCTGAAAAACCTTGTGGCCATAACACGTGATAACTAAAAAATAGTGCTAAATTTAAAATGACACCGACCACAGCCGCGGTAATTGCAGTGAGTGGTGCAGTAAATTTAATTTCGTTATGTGTAGACTCAATAATCGGCGCACCCGCAAAAATAAAGACAAATGAAAATAGAAAGGTAAACCAAGTCACAATAACTGCACCGAGTGCTCCAGCAAAAAATAGATGCTCAGAACCAAGTAGTGAATGATTAACACCTCCTAAAAAACCAACAAAGGCAACGACCATAATCAGTGGACCAGGAGTAGTTTCACCAAGTGCCAAACCATCAATCATTTGTGTAGGTGAAAGCCATCCAAAATGATTGACAGCGCCTTGATAGACATAAGGTAAAACTGCGTAAGCGCCCCCAAACGTAAGCAGCGCAGCTTTAGTGAAGAACCATGCCATTTGGGTATAAGAGTGATGCCATCCGAAATATACGCCTAAAGCTAAAATGGGTAATAACCATAAAATGATTGCTATAAAAATAAGTCTGGCTAACCGTGACCAGTGGAATTTAGCGTGTTCTGGTGTTGGAGTCTCATCATCAATAAATGCCGGGCCGTAATCTTTTTGGCTGGCTTTATGACCAGCAGCTGAGGAAAGTAGCTCAGGGTACTTTTTACTAACTAAATAACCTGCAATGCCTGCTGATAAAACAATAAGCGGGAAAGGAAGTTTTAAGACAAAGATTGCAAAAAAAGCAGCAATTGCGACGAACCATAAAAATCTATTTTTAAGCGAACGACTACCTATACGGTATGTCGCATGGAAAACAATTGCGGTGACGGCAGGCTTTATCCCGTAAAAAATACCCGCAATAACCGGAACGTCTCCGAATTTTATATAAACCCAAGACAGCCCGATTAAAATAAATAAAGAGGGCAATACAAATAGAATACCAGCAACTAATCCTCCCACAGTTCTGTGCATGAGCCAACCAATGTAGGTTGCTAACTGCTGTGCTTCAGGTCCAGGTAACAACATGCAGTAGTTCAGTGCATGTAAAAATCTTTTTTCTGATATCCAGCGCTTTTGTTCAACCAGTTCCTGATGCATCACAGCGATTTGTCCAGCTGGCCCCCCAAAGCTAATAAAACCAAGCTTGAGCCAAAACAAGAATGCTTGCCAGAAGGTGACTTGTTCCACTGAATCATCAGGGGTATTTAATTGTTTTTGTTGCATATTATCCCCTAAAAAATAATAGTAATTTTTACGTTTATGGCACAACGGAGTATGTTTTATAGCATAACAAACACAAATGTATTTTTTATGATAACCATTTAACTTTTATAGATAGCTATTAATTAATTTATTGATATTCATTGAAATTATTTTTTTAACTAAAGTTATCGCTTTAAATTATTTCCAAAGCTGAAACATTTTAAACATTATTTGCTCAAGTTGTTATAACAGGTTGTAAGCCGTGAGCCAGCTACCCCAAGATCCTAAAAATCATAAGCCTCTTTACGATCAGTTAAGGGAACTCATCCTTAACAAAATTGTAAATGGTGAATATGCCGTACTGAGCCAAATTCCATCTGAAAACGAGTTTGCTGAACAATTTGGTGTAAGTCGAATTACAGTTCGCCAAGCGCTCAACCAATTACAGTTGGAAGGCTATATTTTTAAGGTGCCAGGTAAAGGGACCTTTGTAAGCAAGCCAAAAACGTTCCAGAACATCTCAAGTTTGCAAGGTTTTGCAGAAGCAATGTCATCTGCTGGTCACGAAATTTTAAACCGTGTCATCTCCGCCGAGCTTAAGCAGATCCCGATGCACGTTGTGCCCAAATTAAAGTTACCTGTTAAAGCCAATGTGTATGAAATTCAACGTGTTCGTTTACTCAACCGTCAGCCAGTGTCGTATGAGTTGACTTATTTGCCTGAACATATTGGTTTGAAGCTTAAAGAGAAAGCGATTGATTTACGTACAACCGATATTTTCAAGGCATTAGAACAAGAGTGCGATATTCCTTTGGGACATGCGGATTTAAGCATTGATGCCACGGTAGCGGATGAAGAATTAGCGGCTTTGTTGCAAGTCGAAATCGGAACTCCTGTATTAAGGTTCGAACGTTTGACTCACGATGCAAATGGTCAACCGATTGACTATGAATATCTCTATTTCTCAGGCGATACCTTCCAGTACCGTTTGCGTATTCATCGTTAATAACTCAAATAAAAATAAGGATTTTACAATGGAAACTAAATATCTTGAGTTTGATATTGTAGTGATTGGTGGTGGAACTGCTGGACCAATGGCTGCGATTAAAGCAAAACAAGAAAACCCCAATTTAAAAGTCTTGCTCATTGAAAAAGCGAATGTAAAGCGTAGTGGGGCGATTTCAATGGGAATGGATGGGCTGAATAATGCTGTCATTCCGGGCTATGCAACACCTGAGCAATACACCAAAGAAATTACCATTGCTAATGATGGGGTAGTTAGCCAAACCACTGTATATGCATATGCAAAGCATAGTTTCAAAACCATTCAACAACTCGATCAATGGGGTATTAAGTTCGAAAAAGATGAGACAGGCGAATTTGCAGTAAAAAAAGTACATCACATGGGTGCATATGTTTTACCAATGCCCGAAGGCCATGACGTTAAAAAAGTTTTATATCGTCAGTTAAAGCGAGCTCAAGTCAAAATTAATAATCGGATTGTCACCACAAAGCTTTTAAAGAATGAGCAAGGTGCAATCAATGGTGTACTCGGTTTTGATTGTCGTAGTGGCGATTTCTATGTCATTAAAACGAAAGCTGCCATTTTATGTTGTGGCGCCGCAGGGCGTTTAGGTTTGCCAGCTTCCGGCTACTTAATGGGCACCTATGAAAACCCAACCAATGCAGGTGATGGCTATGCAATGGCATACCATGCCGGTGCTGAGCTTGCCAACTTAGAATGCTTCCAGATTAATCCATTGATTAAAGACTATAACGGTCCGGCTTGTGCCTACGTGACCGGACCTTTAGGAGGTTATACCGCTAACAGTAAAGGTGAACGTTTCATTGAATGTGACTACTGGAGTGGTCAAATGATGTGGGAGTTTTACCAAGAACTGGAAAGTGGTAATGGCCCTGTTTATTTAAAAGTAGATCATCTGGCCGAAGAAACCATTCAAACCATTGAAGAAATTTTGCATACCAATGAGCGCCCAAGCCGTGGTCGTTTCCATGAGGGCCGAGGAACCAATTACCGTCAAGATATGGTGGAAATGCATATTTCAGAAATTGGTTTCTGTAGTGGACACAGTGCTTCTGGCGTATGGGTCAATGAAAAAGCCGAGACTTCGGTTAAAGGCTTATATAGTGCTGGCGATATGGCGGCTGTACCTCATAACTATATGCTTGGTGCATTTACCTACGGATGGTTTGCGGGTGTAAATGCTGCGCAATACGTAAATGCAATTGAAGATAGCGAATTAAACCAAAGCGAAATAGAAGCAGAAAAAGCTCGAATATTTGCGCCACTGGATTGCTCAGAAGGTTTACCAGCCGAACAAGTGGAATATAAGCTGCGCCGTTTTGTAAATGACTATTTGCAGCCCCCTAAAACTCGCCAAAAAATGGAAATTGGGCTCAAGCGTTTTGAAGAAATCAAACAAGATATTAAGCGAATTTCTGCAAGAAACCCACATGAGCTGATGCGTGCTGCTGAAGTTTCTTTTATTCGAGATTGCGCGGAAATGGCAGCAAGAGCCTCATTGTTTAGAGAAGAAAGCCGCTGGGGACTGTACCACTATAGAGCAGATTTCCCTCAAAAGAATAACTCGGATTGGTTCTGTCACGCGCATTTGAAAAAAGATGAACACGGCAACATGGTCAGTTTCAAAAAGCCAATCGAGCCTTATGTGGTTTCGATTAATCAAGATGAAGCTGTGTCGTATGACCGTTTACGTATTCAAAAAGATGTTGCTCTAGCAGACTAAATAAATCAGGAACTCAAATCATGGCTTTTATTTTTAAAGAAGTACAGCACCGTACTGTCGCACCCGTCATTATCGATGAAGATAAATGTATTGCTGATAAAGGATGCACAGTCTGTGTCGATGTTTGTCCAATGGATTTATTGGCAATCGACCCAATAACTCAAAAAGCTTTCATGCAGTTTGATGAATGTTGGTATTGCATGCCTTGTGAAAAGGACTGCCCAACAGATGCAGTCAAAGTAAATATCCCATACCTACTCAAATAATTAATTTGGAATACCCAACATGAGACAAAATAAATTGATCAATAAAAAACTATTACTCAGTAGCTTAATTGGTGCCATGGTACTCGGTACTTTGGGGTGCGGCAGTAAAACAGAAACTGTGCGTGTCGCCATTGGCACGCAAGACACCACTATTAACTGTGCAACAGGTGGGCTGCTCATTCGTGAATTGAATTTATTACCCAAATATTTACCCAAAGATGGTGAATACAAGAATGTTAAATATGATATTCAATGGAAAAACTTTACCTCTGGTGCACCGCTTACCAGTGAGATGGTGGCTGGGCGTCTAGATTTGGGAGCAATGGCTGACTTTCCTGCTGTGAATAATTTAGCGGCATTTAAAAAAGCTGGAAAAGAAAGCATATTTTTAGCGCCATTGTCAGGCAGTATTAATGGCAGCGGTAATGCGATTGTTGTTCCAATTGTTTCAAAAGTCACTTCATTTAAAGAGCTAAAAGGACAAACCATTTCCGTACCTTTTGCGTCAACTGCTCATGGACTGTTGCTGCGAGCGATTCAAGCAGAAGGCTGGCAACTTGATAAAGATATTAAAGTAATTGCTCAGGCGCCAGAAGTGGCGGGACCTGCATTAAAAAGTCATAAGATTGCTGCACATGCTGACTTCGTACCATTTGGAGAGTTATTTGCTTATCAAGGTTTTGCTAAAAAAATCTATGATGGTTCACAAGCAAAATCACCTACATTTCATGGATCACTTGCGAGCAAGGATTATGCACAGCAGCATCCAGAAGTTATAAAAGCCTATTTACAACCAACTATTGAAGCGAATCGTTTGATTCAGGAACAGCCAGAAAAATATAGTGAACTTATTGCTGAAAAAACAGGTATTCCTGCCGAAGTTGTTTATCTATTTCATGGCCCTTTAGGTCTGCAAACTCGTGACTTAACGTGGAAACCTGAATATCGAAAAGCGACTCAAATTGCGATAGATACCTTAAAAGTTTTAGGCAAAAACGACGGGACGCTTGATGTAAATAAATTTATTGATGATCAATATATTAAGGATGCATTTCAGGCATCTGGACTTAATTACAGCCAGCAACTGGCCGACTATGCAAAATCACCTTTGGTTGCCAATGATGCTTTAACAGGCCAACCCATCAAGACATTTGATCGGGTGACTCAAATTTGGGTAAAGGGTGAAGAAAAAGTTCGTAGCTACGAAACGCCTGAGCATGCTTTTTCTGATTTAAAGAAAATTCAAGCCGATGGAAAAACGGTGCGTGTGGTTTATAGCCAAGATCATCAGTCCGACATTAAGTTACTTGCTAATTTGGCATGGTATACCACAGACAAAACAGGACAAATTCAGGCTTTTTTATTAAAAGATGATGCTGAAAAATGGGCTAAACAACAGGGCGGAAAAGTATATGACTTTAAAGCTATTCAGCTTGTAACTCAGAGCTGATGTGTTGTCTTACCTAATGATCAGGAGGTAACAAATGAGTAGTTTAGTCCAAACAAAACCTAAAAACCAAAGTACATTTTTGATTAAATTTTTCCAACAATTGAGGTTATATCCGGCGCATTTAAAAAACTATGCCATTGCTTTTACATCTATAGCTTTTTGGATAGTCATTTGGCAAGGACTTGCTCAGTTTAAAATAAATTTAGGCATTGTGAACTTTAGCAATGTCCCGACACCTTTAGATGTCATTCATGCGCTATGGGCTTTCTTTCAACTCAGCACTGCATTTGAACACGTTGAATCTAGTATCTTTCGCGTAGTGGTTGGTTTTGTGCTAGCAGCTTTAATTGGTGTAGGTATTGGTTTGTTAGCAGGACGTTATCAAAAACTGGCTGCCTTTCTAATGCCACCATTAGAAGTATTACGTCCAATACCAGCAGTTGCATGGATTCCTTTAGCAATTCTGATTTTTCCATCCTCAGAAGCGTCTATGATTTTTATTACGTTTATTGGGGCTTTATTTCCAATTTTATTAAACACCGTACATGGTGTTGGTGCAGTTGACCCAAGGCTCGTTGCATCTGCAAAAAGTTTAGGTGCTTCTGATCTTGCCATTATTCATGAAGTCATTATTCCGGGTGCATTACCTAACATTATTACTGGTTTATCTATTGGAATGGGCACTTGTTGGTTCTGTTTAGTGACAGCCGAAATGATTTCTGGACAACACGGAATTGGATATTTCACGTGGGAATCTTTCACCTTGCAAAACTATAGCAATATCGTGGTTGGCATGGTGCTAATAGGAGCATTAGGTATGTTTAGCAGTACATTGGTGCGTGTGATTGGAAACCGATTTACTCCATGGTATCAATTGAGGAAGTCTTAAAATGTCAATTACACAAGGCCATGTGCGTATTCAAAATCTATCGCTACATTTAGGACAAGCTAAAAATCGTTTTCAGGCATTAGATCGGGTTAATTTCGAAATACAACCGGGCGAATTTATTTGTTTACTTGGCCCATCGGGTTGCGGTAAATCAACATTATTAGGTGCTTTGGCAGGGCACTTACCCATTAGTTATGGGTCTTTAACGGTCGATGATGAATCGATATCTGAACCGCATCCAGATAGAGGTTTGGTGTTCCAGCAACATACCTTATTTCCGTGGAAAAGCGTGCTCGAAAATATTGCCTTTGGTTTAAAAATGAAAGGCATCGCTAAACAAAAGCGTATTGAACAAGCTCAGAAAATGATTGATCTGGTCGGACTTAAAGGTTTTGAACATAAATTTCCAGCTGAACTTTCTGGTGGCATGCAGCAACGGGTTGAAATTGCGAGAGTACTGATTAATCAACCTCGCATTTTATTAATGGATGAGCCTTTTGGTGCCTTAGATGCTCAAACTCGTTTAAAAATGCAAATGCTATTACTCGAAATTTGGCAAGAAATCCAAACGTCGGTTTTATTTATTACCCACGATATTGATGAGGCACTTTTTTTAGCCGATCGAGTGTTGATTATGAGCCATCGCCCAGGACGAATTATTGAAGAAATTCCACTTAAGTTTGAACGTCCACGGGATGTTGAGCTTGTAACAAGTTGTGAATTTACAGCCATTAAAAAACATTGCATCCAGACTTTAAAAGAAGCCACTCAACAAGAAGAGTTAAGACGTTTAAATCCATTAGGGCTTGGAAAGAAATCACAAATTAAGGAATACGAATGAGTTTTTATTATCAAGCTTTAGATGACCTCGATGAATATAATCAGGAATTTCTTGCGCAGCTCAATGACCCAGATGAAAAGATCCGCTTTGTCGCTTTAATGAATATTGGTGATGATGAAAATCCGGATTTACTTCCTTGGTTGCATGCAGCACTACAACACGACTCTTCAGCTTTAGTTCGTGAAGAAGCGGCAAAAAACTTAGAAAGCTGGGAAGACCCAACCAGTTTGCAAGTATTGGCGCAAGCCTTATTTGATGTTGATCTGAATGTGAGACAAGCTGCCAGCCAGAGTTTAAGTGAAGTCAAAAATCCGGCATCGGCCCAGATACTGGCACCGTATTTAAAGCATACGGATACTTTTGCTCTTAGTGCAATTCTGCGTGCTTTAAAACCTTTACGACCACAGCAATTATTTGAAGAGATATCTGCTTTGGTACACCACGAAGATGCATTTGTACGCCGTGAGGCAGTCAGTGCATTAAGTTGGTTACAACAAGACCAAGCAATTACGATATTGGCAAAAATTGCAGAAACAGATACAGATGATGAGGTCCGCCGTATTGCAACAGGTGGTTTGGCTTATAGTCAGAGTATATCAACTGAAGTCATCCAAGCACTTCAACATTCTTTAACTTCGGAAAGTTGGCAGCTAAGAGTGGAAGCTGCACTCACGATTGGAAAATTACGTATTGTTCAGCTTGAAAATCCCTTAATTCATGCTTTATCTGACTTGTATTGGCAAGTACGTATTGCAGCAGTTAGAAGTTTGGGACTAATCAAATCGCATCTGGCAATTGCTCATTTGTCTGAAAACTTTAAGCATGAAATTAGTAACTTGCGTAAAGAAGTCGCTTTAGCACTCGGCGAAATCGGCACAGCAGAAGCTCAGAATCTATTAGAACAACATCAAAATGATCCAGATCCTGAAGTACGAAAAGCTATTCGTATTGGATTAAATCAAATTGGTGAGGTGAAGTATGCAAACCAGACCTGATATCCGTGTTGACACTATAAATAAGCAGGTTCACTTTATATGGACCGATGGCTCAAGCGTATGTCTGAGTCATCAAAGTTTAAGGGAAATTTGCCCATGTGGCTTTTGCCGAGCGAAGCGGATTAAACAAATTAAAATAGAGCATCAAAATGTTGAAGTGACAGCTATGTTTGATCAAGGTTATGGTGCCCAAATTTGCTTTAATGATGGGCATGATAAAGGGATTTTCCCGTGGGCTTTTTTAAAAGAATTTGCTAAGAGCTAAAAGATGCCTTCTGCTTGGGACAGAAGGCATCTTATTTAATTAATGATCATGTTCTAAATAATCTGGTTTTTTCGGAAGCGCAAGGCTACATAAGAAACAGATAATCAGCATGACAATGACATATATAAAGAAGGTATTTTCAATTCCTGCAGCTTTGAACTGTAAGGCAACTGAAGGTGCAGAACCACCAAACAGCGCATTACCTACTGCATACGAAAAACCTACGCCTAAAGCTCGCACATGAGGTGGGAACATTTCAGCTTTTACCAAACCACTAATAGAAGTATAGAAGCTGAGTAACATCATCATAAAGATGAGTAGCAAGGTAATAACGATCGGAGAATCTATATAGGCACGCATCCCGATCACCATGACGGGATAAATAAAAATGGCGGACAATAAGCTAAATGCCAACATTGAAGAGCGTCGCCCAATACGGTCCGAAATTGCACCAAATATAGGTTGAGCACACATATAGACAAATAGGGCAAAGGTCATGATATAACCAACGGTTTTTCCATCCATCCCTAAATTGGTTAAATAGGTTTTTGAATAAACAGTTTCTACATAAAATGTTAATGAACCAGCAGAAGTGTATCCAACCACCAATAAAAAGGTTTTCCAATGTTTCTTAAAGAGTTCTCTTAAGCTACCAGACTCTTTTCGTTCGCTGTCTTGATGAGAAAGCGTTTCTTCTAAACGACTACGTGCAAGCAAAGATAAGATTGCTGCGATACCACCAATAACAAACGGAATACGCCAACCGCCATCATGTAATTGTTGTTCACTTAAGAACGTCAACAAAATAACGCCCAGTAAGCTTGCAAGCAATTGACCACCAGAGAGGGTAACATATTGGAAAGACGAGTAAAAACCACGCTGACCTTTTAAGCCTAATTCACTCATATAAGTGGCAACGGCGCCATATTCACCACCCACTGATAAGCCTTGAAGTAAACGAACAAGCAGTAACAGAAAAGGGGCAAATAAACCGACTTGATCATAAGTAGGCAAAGCTGCAAATAAAAAGGAGCTTAAAGCCATAAGACAAATTGATATGATCATCGACTTCTTTCGGCCATGTCGATCTGCAATACGACCAAATAGCCAGCTTCCAATCGGACGCATAAAGAAGCTTGCTGCAAATACCCCCCAAACATAAATAGACTTGGTCGTACTATCCATATCAGGTGCGGTTAAAGCTTGAGTAAAGTAAGCAGCAAATACTGCATAAATATAAAAATCAAACCATTCGACTAAATTACCAGAGGCTGCGCCTACAATCCCACGTATTCGACTACGTTTTTCTTCCTGAGTATATGTCATATTACATCCATCGTTTTGTAGACAAAAACTAGGAATTTTTTAGGTATGCTAAACAGAAAAGAGAATGAAACAGTAAAAGTTACTCAACCCTGAGCACGTCCTTAAAATTCCTAACCATTCATTTTTTCTAATTTTAAAATTCGTTTCTAGTGAGATAACGTCCTTTTGTTCGATTTAAAGATATTTTAACCAATGATCGAACATTTCCTTACGCTCAATTTGATAATGAATTATATTTAAAACCATTGAGCTAATTTAATACCAGTATTTTTTCTATTCTCTTTCTCCTTTTTAGGTTCCATTTTGAGCTTAAGTGTAATTTGAATATTTGATAATACTTAAAAAGTTATAGTCTCAATTCTCAAGAAAATAAATAAAATTTATATAATGATAAGTTCAAAAATTCGGACAAAATTCACTTAATCGAAAAAATACAGAATGTGTTGTTTCTCAATATGTGTGCCTGTATTCTTGCGTGGCTGAAAACAGGGTAGATAACCATTTTTAGCCTTATAAATTATGCTCGCAATAGCAGGTAACTATTCAATGGAAAGACGTTCGTTAAATCTTCACTTCATAACATGCTCTAAAACAGCATTAGCTTCATCTATTGCACTCATAACATCTGTCGTTTATGCAAATGAAGTGGAGGTTTCGCAGCTTCCAACCATTACTGTGAACGCTACACAAAATATTGATGCATTATATACGTCTAGAAAAGTTAATTTATCTGGCTTTCAAACTGGTGAAGTAAAAAAAGTTCCTGCATCTATTACTACCATTACATCTGAACGCATAGCAGATCAACACGCAAAAACTTTAACTGATGTTATTAAAAATGATTCATCCTTAGGCGATGGCTACGCTGCTATTGGCTACTATCCAAACTTTGTAGCACGGGGTTTTGCACTCGATTTAGGTTCAAGTTATCTCATTAATGGCCATACCATACGTGGCGAGCAAAATGTAGCTTTAGAAAATAAAGAACAAGTTGAAATCTTAAAAGGCATTTCTGCAATTCAAAGTGGAATGTCGACACCGGGTGGTGTGGTTAATTATGTAACTAAAAGACCTGCCGATGTTAAAAATATTACGGTCGATGCAAATTCAGAAGGCGGCTATACACTGGCAACGGATGTCGGCGGCTTTTTAAATGATAATTTCGGTTATCGAATCAATCTAGCACATGAAAGTATTCATCCAAATGTTGATCATGCAAATGGTAAGCGTGAGTTTGGTTCAGTAGCTTTAGACTGGAAAATTAATGATCGCTCTAAACTACTGTTTGACATTGAAGCCCAACATCAAAGCCAACGCTCTGTACCGGGTTATCAACTGCTTGATGGGCAAGAAGTACCAACAAATGTAGACCAAAACCGTTTACTGGGCTATCAGTCTTGGAGTAAACCTGTTGTAAATAACAGTCTAAATGCGAGTTTGAAATATCAATATGCATTTAACGATCAATGGAATGGTAGCTTAAGTGCATCACAAAGCCGTGTTGTGATTGATGACAATAGTGCTTTCCCATGGGGATGTTATAGCAACATTTGTGAAGTTACTGGCTTGGGCAATACTTTTGATAAACATGGTAATTATGGTATTTACGATTTCCGTAGTCCAGATGACACACGTATAACTAATCAGTTTGCTGCTGGGTTAAATGGTCAGTTCAATACTGCCAATATTCAGCATCAAATTGCTTTTGAAATACAACACTCTTATAAAACATTGAAGCGCTACAATTCCAACTCGATGGAGCTTGACCCTATTGGAACAGGTAATATTTATGAGGAAACAAAGGATTATGCACCTGCTCAGGTTGATTTGAGAAACTATTATAAAGCTTTAGAGAGTAATCAGACTGCATTTACAATCTCTGACCGAGTTCAATTTAATGATCAATGGTCAACTCTACTCGGTGGAAAACTTATTCACCTTGATGAGCAAGCTTATAATTCAGATGGGCAGCAAAGCCGCGATACGGATTTAAACAAGTTTTTGCCACAATTAGCACTCATGTATAGCCCAACTTCCGCGACTAATCTTTATGCTTCATATGCCAAAGGTTTATCAGATGGTGGCGAAGCTCCATGGTATGCAGAAGCGAATGCTTATCAAGTTCTATCACCTAGAAATTCTGGACAGTATGAACTTGGTGTTAAGCAACAAATACGCAACTTTTTATTAACAGCAGCTATTTTTGATTTAAAACAAGATAATCAATATACGACTACAAATTCTGAAGGAAAATTAGAATTTATTGAGCAAGGCGAACAACACAATCAAGGTATTGAGTTAGGTTTAACAGGCGCCTTAACCGATACACTTGATGTAAGCTCTGGCATTACCTTTACTAAATCTCGTCTTGTTGATATTGATACTGACAGCTACAAAGGTCATCAAACTCAAAATGTACCAAAGGTACGCGCAACTGCACAGTTATCTTATAAAGTACCGTCAGTTGAAGGATTAAGATTACTCAGTGGTATGCAATATAGTAGCAGTAAATATGCAAACAAAGAGGGAACTGCAAAAGTAGGCGGATATAGTGTCTTTAATATTGGTGCTGCCTATAAAACAAATTTTGCTGGGCATGACACAACTTTTAGATTCAATATTGATAACTTATTTAACAAGAAATATTGGCGTGATGTAGGGGCATTTATGGGGGATGACTATCTATTCTTAGGTAATCCTCGCACAGCTCAATTTTCTACAACTTTTAGCTTTTAAAAGTTACAGGACAAATAAAAAAGGAGCTTTAAAAGCTCCTTTTTTATTTCAGGAATTAAGCCGACATTTTTGGTTTAACCATATTATTAATCGACAAGATATCATCAAGCACTTGTGCTGATAATAAACCTTCATTCTGAACTAGAGCCAATACACTTTGCCCAGTTTCATTTGCTGTTTTAGCAATACGAGTTGTAGTTTCATAACCTAGGTATGGGTTAAGCGCAGTCACAATACCAATTGAGTTTTCAACTAAAGCTTTACAGTGCTCTGGGTTCGCTGTAATCGTATCAATACATTTACTTTGGAACATTGCCATTGCTTTACCAAGTAAATCCATCGATTCAAATAGTTTGAATGCAATAAGTGGTTCCATTGCATTTAACTGTAATTGACCAGCTTCAGCAGCTAAAGTTACAGCCAAATCATTTGCAATAATCTGGAAGCAAGCAAGGTTCATTGCTTCTGGAATAACTGGGTTTACTTTACCTGGCATGATCGAGCTACCCGGTTGACGTGCTTCTAAGTTAATTTCATTAATGCCAGTACGTGGACCACTTGAAAGTAAACGCAAGTCATTGGCAATTTTTGAAAGTTTAGTTGCAGTACGTTTTAATAAACCAGATAAAAGAACAAAGTCACCCATATCTGAAGTTGCTTCGATTAGATCTGGAGCTGACTTAATTTTCTTACCAGAAATTTTTCCAAGTGCTTGGATCGCGAGTTCACGGTAACTATATTCAGTGGTAATTCCTGTACCAATCGCTGTACCGCCAAGGTTCATATAAGCTAAAACATTTGGAATAAGCGTATTAATTTGCTCAAGGTCTTTTTGTAGAGTTACCGCAAAAGCACCAAACTCTTGACCTAATGTCATAGGCACAGCATCTTGTAACTGAGTACGTCCCATTTTTAAAATGTGTGCAAACTCTTGAGACTTATTTAGGAAGCTAAGAATCAAATTGTTAAATGGAAGATTTAACTCATCTAGGCTAAGTAACAAACCTAAACGGATTGCAGTAGGGTATACGTCATTTGTTGACTGTGACATGTTAATGTCGTTATTTGGATGTAAGTACTGATATTGACCTTTAGAATGTCCCATATATTCTAAAGCAACGTTTGCCAATACTTCATTTGCATTCATATTGGTTGAAGTACCAGCACCGCCTTGCATCATGTCGATTGGGAACTGGTCATGGAAGTTTCCACGAATAAGCTGATTACAGCTGTATTCGATCGCTTCAAATTTAGTTTGATCTAAGTTTTTAAGATTATAGTTTGCTTCAGCACAGGCAAGTTTAACCATAGCTAATGCTTTAATTAAGTTAGGGAAATTACCAACTTTGCTATTTGTTAAGTTGAAATTTTCTAAAGCACGTAATGTTTGAACTCCGTAATAATGATCATTGTTGATTTCTCTATGACCAATAAGATCCTTCTCAATACGGGTAGTAATATCTGCGTTCATCATTAAACTTCGATTCATTAAAGATGATTCATCTTAGAATTCGAAATGCTTCACTTCTAATGCATTTATTAAAGTAATTATGCATTTTTTGCATATCAAAAACTGAATTACACTAAAATGAATATTGAATAGTTGATGAGTCTTGGAAGCTATATATCTTACAAAATTTAATATATTCAATTGCTTGTATAATTTCTTTAGAGTGAGTTGCTCAACAAGAATTAAGTAAATTAAAAAATTTGAAGCGAACTAAATAATGATTTTTATTCAGGAACGTTATTAAATTATTTGAATTTTCATGTGAAAATTAATTTATATAAAGAAATAATGAGTTTTGTTTAATAAATTTTAATAAAATTGTGATGCATTTCACATAAAAATACTTATAATACAGAAAATTTTGATTTATTAAGTTTATGTTAAAAGTAATTGGTGCCTTACTAATATTGGGAAGTTTTACTTGCTATCTCCTTATAGGAAATGACGAAAAAACTGAAACCAAAAGTTCACACATGCTTAAAGAAGCTGAGCAATCGATTAAGAATGCTGAGTTATCTATTCAAAAAGCAAAACAAAATATCCCTACTGCATCGTATAAGTAATTGAGGTAATGAAGATTATTGTCTATTAAATAATCTTCTGACTGAAATTTTATTAAGATGTCAGCGCTGTAAAGAGACAAATGCATGAGAATGAAGTTTATTGCATATGACCCTAACTCTGGTGAAAAACTAAGCTTGAAAGAGCATATTCATCACATGGATAAATACACAACTTATGTTTTTTTTAGTGATGAAAAAGACAATATGGTATTTAACCCACAGAAAAAACAGATATTTGAAATCAGCCAATATACTTCAAACATGATGGTTGAAATTTCAAGAAAGTTATACTACTTAATTGGTGAATATTAGTTCATTTTCTATAGATCATTATGTGGATGAATTATCGCTCTTACTGATGAATTAATGCACTCCCTGTCAGTCTATAGATACTTTAGTATAATAGTCGGGATTATCTTATTAATTTATACTTACCTTAAATATTGTATGAAATACAATTAATTATTAATACTGCTTAAATCCTGAAATGAGGTAAGGTAATCATTTACTTATCAATTATTACCTTACCAAATCATTGTAAGAGTAAATAATAATTCTCTTTTTTGATGATTAGATGAAGTGAGAAAGAGTCTAAAACTAGATTTTTTAGATACTTTTTATAGTGGAATAGTGTATTAATTTAAGATTCTTAAAATTCAATCAATAACCTAGAGATTGGTTATTGAAACAGTTTACAGTCCGCATTCTTCCCCAAGGTGCGGACTTTTTTTATCATTAAAATGTACGAATAGAATTTCGTGCTTATTTCTAAAAGTTATCTTGTTAAGATCACTTATTTAATTTTATGATGGGTTTTTATTGATTGATTTAAATAATTTTTTTAGCTGAACTGTACTTATGTTCATCTCTTGTCTCGTGAAAACAAAACCTATTATTTTCTTATCTTCTTTTCTATGTCAGAATTATTAAATACTTAATTTTATAGATTGGCTTTGTCCTTTCACTTCTCGCATTTTTGCAGGTACTCCCTATGTTTTATCATTCTTTCTCATCCCTAAATTTATTTATGCTTCTTCCCAAAAATATCAATTAATAAAATTACAAATCTAAAAGGGAATAGATAAGATGAATTTAGAAGTCCGTTGGGTAGAGGATCTCCTCACATTAGAACGTGAACGTTCGATTTCAAAAGCAGCCGAGAAAAGATTTATTAGCCAGTCTGCATTTACTCGAAGAATTCAACAAATTGAAGAAATGATTGGTGCTGAAGTCATTATTAGGAACAACAAAAACAACATCGAATTTACAGACATTGGTCGAATTTTATTAGTGATGTCTAAGAATATTGAAAAACAGGTAGAGGAGACCGCAAAACTTATTAAAAATATTAAGAATGAGACTGAATCTACCATTCGTTTCTGTGTGGTTCACTCATTAGCTTCAGGTTTTTTAACAACATTTTTAAAGAAATTTCCTACTCTTATTCGTGATTTAAAAATTGAAATTGTCGCAACGAATAGTGGAGAAGGCCTATCTTTGTTAAAAGAAGGCGCCTGTGATTTCATGATTTGCTATGCAGATAAAAGCAATATTAGAAAAGTTGGAGATGATATTTTAAGTGGTATTAAAATTGCTGAAACGGTCATTGTACCGGTTTCCGCAACTGAACCCGACCATAGCCCAAAACATACAATACAAAGTAACTTTGCTCTACTAGCGTATAGTAAACACGCATACTTAAGAAAATTAGTGGACCAACTTATTGAAGGTAAGCTCGTATATAAAACGTTATATGAAACTGATAATGCCACCAATTTAAAAGAGCTGGTTTTACAAGGTCTAGGGGTTGCTTGGATTCCGAAAATTAATGTTGAAGAAGACCTTGCAGCTGGGAAATTGGTTATTTTAGATCAGCAAGAATATTGCCTTGCTCAAGATATTTATATTTTCAAAAATAATTTGAGTGATAATAAATCGGTACAACAAATATGGAATGGTTTTAAAGCCCAGCAAGAACTATAACGCATACTCATTCAAAGGGTGAAGTACACGATATTTATATATAAATTAAGCAAATAAGTAGATTATGCTTGGGTCTTTATGATGAAAGGCATGATAAAGCATTGCCCCTCGTCTGAATTCTTTGCTAATTTAGAGTAAAATTCAATAAGTCAAAAGTAGGGTAGAAGAATTTTTCTATCATTTATAACTGCTTTTGAACTTATTTCAATGGATTATTAAGTCCAAGCGGAGACAATTTTGTTTGATCTAGACAGTAGATTATTAAATATTTTTTATCATATTTATCGGTTCAAAAGTGTTTCAATGGCTGCAGATGCTATTGGTCTAACACAGCCGAGTGTAAGTAACGGTCTAAACAAAATTCGTCAACATTTTAATGATCCTTTGTTTATTCGAGTTGGAAATGAAATGATTCCGACCGAACTAGCAAAGCAGATTTTCCCTCTTATTAGTGAAGTTATTGATAAAGTTGAAAGTATTAATAACTTTAATGTGAACTTTGACCCATTGACCTCGGATCAGCTGTTTACCATTGCAATGACTGATGTATCACATTTGGTTTTATTGCCTCAGTTAACTAACTATTTAAAAGAAAAAGCACCTCTCATTCGTTTAAATATTAGACCAATTACGCCAGAAACCAGCTATCAAATGGCAAATGGTGAAATTGATTTGGCGATAGGTTTCTTGCCCCAATTAGAAGAAGGTTTTTATCAACAGAAGTTTTTCCGTCAACACTATGTTGTGATTAGCTCAAAAAGCCACCCGCGTTTAGATCCAAATAATTTTACTTTAGAAGATTATATGCGTGAGTATCATATTGATATTGATGCAGGTATTGGGCATTATCACATTAAAAATGAACTACAAAATAAAGGGTTGGATCGAAATATTTTAATTCGTTTACCAAGTTACTTAGGTGTTGGTCTAGTCGTTCAGGAAACAGATGCGATTGCCACTGTTCCATATTATTTAAGCCAAGTTTTATTGGTTAGAGAGAACTTACAAATTTTACCTGCACCGCTTGATTTTCCAACTTATGACGTTAAGCAACATTGGCATATGTCTTGTCACCATAAGAGTAGCCATAAATGGTTCCGTCAAACTTGTTATGAGCTATTTAAAACAGCTTAGGAATTTTACTTATAAAAAAGAAGATGTAAGAAAAATTCTTACATCTTCTTTTAATTTTGAATTAAATTTCAATCGCAACGGCCGTTGCTTCACCACCACCAATACATAGAGCCGCAACGCCTTTCTTTTTACCTAAGCGTTTTAATGCATAAATAAGAGAAAGGATAATTCTTGAACCTGTAGCGCCAATTGGATGGCCTAATGCACATGCACCACCATGGACGTTTACTTTAGCTTCATCAATACCTAGCTCATGAATTGGTGCCATTGCCACCATTGCAAAAGCCTCATTAATTTCCCAAGCATCTACTTCATCAACAGACCAACCAGCACGCTCAAGTACTTTCTGAATTGCACTAATTGGAGCAATTGTGAATTCGCTTGGATGCTGAGAGTGAGTCGAAGTTGCCACAATTTTTGCTAAGGTATTTAACCCATGGCTTTGAGCATATTCTTCAGTGGTTAGTACTAATGCAGCAGCACCATCAGAAATCGAGCTTGAGTTAGCGGCTGTAATTGTACCGTCCTTGCTAAAAGCAGGGCGTAAAGTTGGAATTTTCTCAAGATTTGCTTTTAATGGTTGCTCATCTTGATCAACAACTTCAATACCTTTGCGGGTTTTTACTTCAACAGGAACAATCTCTTCTTTGAAATAACCTTCCGTAATCGCAGTTTGCGCTTTTTTAAGTGAAGAAATTGCAAAGTCATCCATTTGCTCACGGGTAAAGCCTTTGGTGTTTGCCATGTCTTGAGCGAAAGAACCCATTAAACGACCTGTTTCTGCATCTTCAAGGCCATCTAAAAACATATGGTCCTTAATTTCACCGTGTCCCATACGATAACCACCGCGAGCTTTAGGCAAAATATAAGGTGCATTTGTCATAGATTCCATGCCGCCAGCCACAATAATATTGGCACTGCCTGCTTTTAAGGTATCTGATGCCATTAACACCGCTTTCATTGCAGAGCCGCAAAGTTTATTAATGGTCACAGCTCCGACATGATCAGGCACACCAGCTTTACGCATGGCTTGACGAGCAGGACCTTGACCAATACCTGCACTGAGTACGCAACCGAAAATCACTTCATCTACTTGTTCAGGTTTAACACCTGCACGTTGGATCGATTCACGGATGACAGCAGCGCCAAGTTCTGGAGCAGTTAGAGAAGATAAACTACCCTGAAAACCACCCATTGCAGTACGGCTACCTGAAACTATAACAATTGAACTCATCTTAATATCTCTTATTGGTGTATTTGCTAAATTTGCCTTTAGCCTAAACTAAAGGCGCCACTAAATTAAAAAGTTGGAGGGGTATAGCTGAGCGTTCTACCAAAGAACCACAGCAAGAATAAAACTAAAGGAAAATGCACAACGAGCTGAGTCACTGTAAAACCAATCACATCTTTTGCTTTTAGTTTTAAAATGCCTAACATTGGAAGCATAAAAAATGGATTGATTAAGTTTGGTAAAGCTTCGGCTGCATTATAAATTTGTACAGACCAGCCCAAATGAACCTTTAAATCATTTGCTGCTTGCATAACATATGGGGCTTCAATAATCCATTTTCCACCACCTGACGGTACAAAGAATCCAAGTACCGCAGAGTAAACTCCCATTACAATCGCAAAGGTTTCTTTTGATGCGATTGAAACGAAAAACTCGGCAACATAATGTGATAGTGATAAATCTTGACTGTTTAAAGCTTGCGTCATAATAAATGCAATACTTCCGTAAAGTGGAAACTGAATTAAAATTCCTGATACGGCTGGAACTGCCTTTGCAACAGCATTTAAAAAGTTTCGTGGTGTGCCGTGTAAAGCTAAACCAAGCATTAAAAACACAAAGTTGTATGTGTTTAAACTTGAAATGGCAATGATGGGATTACTTTTTGAAAATTCAAAAAACATCCAGATTAAGCCTAAAGCCACCACAATAATCGTTAAAATAGGTGAGTTTTCTAACCAGTCGCCTGGGCGTGTTGATTTCTCCTCATGTGGTTTGTCTTCTTCAAACTGCACATCAAAACTATCAATTGTTTTAACGTTATTGCCTTTGGGCGCTGACCAATACGCAATTGCAATTGAAACAATCACCAAAATAATCGTCATCGCAATTGATTGCCAAAGGAAAATAGTTTCGGTAAATGGAATAACACCAGTTAGGTTATAAATTGATTCAGGTAAACTGGTTTTATTTGCCTGAAGCTGTGCTGCTGATGAACTAATTCCAAGCGCCCAAGTTGCTCCCATACCAATGATTGCGGCTGCCGCAGCAGCACGATAATCCATATTCAGCTCTTTACGTTTCGCTAATGCAATCACTAAAAGTGCAGTAAGAATTGTACTAACAGCCCAATTGACCAGTGAAATTAATAAACTGACGGTTGCCACCAAAACAATAGCACCACGACCAGAACTTGGAATACGTGCCATTTTTTGGATGAGGTATTTAACGGGCTTAGATACAGAAACGACATAGCCTACAATAATGAGCATCGTCATTTGCAGGGTAAATGGAATAAGACTCCAGAAGCCATTACCAAATGAAGTGGCCACATCGTGGATTGGGGCGCCAATAGCTAAAGCAGCGACAGAGACAATAATGACGCCAAGCAGAGCAAAAATATATGAATCAGGAAACCATTTTTCAGACCAGTCACTAATCCGAAGAGCAAATCTTTCAAAAATTCCTTGCTGTTTTTCCATAACTGAAAAATCCTTCTCGTTCTTATTTATAAACAGCACATCCGGTGCTTAAAAGAGTTAAGACCCAAGCTCACTTACTAACTTGAGTCTTGTACAGCTAACTAAATCTTAGAATTTACGCAACTAAGGTTTTATAAAACTCAACACCTGTAGCAGCTTGAATTTGTTCGAGCGTTACGTCTTTAGCTAGTTCAATGAGCTCTACACCTTGTGACGTAATATCCATTACACCTAAGTCTGTAATCACGCGATGCACAACACCTTTACCTGTTAAAGGCAAACTACAGCTTTTCACGATTTTTGGTGTACCGTCTTTTGCACAGTGTTCCATTAGAACCACAACTTTTTGGACACCAACAACCAAGTCCATTGCACCGCCCATACCTTTGACTTTCTTACCCGGAATCATCCAGTTCGCTAAGTCACCTTTTTCAGAAACTTCCATTGCACCTAAAATTGCAATGTTGACATGGCCACCACGAATCATGGCAAAAGATTCTGAGCTTGAGAAAAATGCTGAACCAGGGCGGGCAGTAACCGTCTGTTTCCCGGCATTAATTAAATCGGCATCAACAGTTTCTTCGGTTGGAAACTCACCAATACCTAAGAGGCCATTTTCAGATTGAAGCCAAACATTAATATTTTCAGGAATATAATTGGCAACAAGGGTAGGTAAGCCAATACCTAAATTGACATAAAAACCATCTTCAAGTTCTTTTGCAGCACGTTGTGCCATTTCATTACGTGACCAAGCCATTTTATACTGCCTCCGTGCTTAAAGTTTTATGCTCAATGCGTTTTTCAGGTGATGCATTTAATACAATGCGGTTCACATATATACCTGGCAAGTGGATTTCATCCGGATCCAATTCACCAATTTCAACCACTTGTTCCACTTCTGCGATTGTAATTTTTCCAGCCATCGCACATTCAGGGTTAAAATTTTGAGCAGTTTTACGAAAAACTAAATTACCTGCTTTGTCAGCTTTATATGCTTTCACAAGAGCAACATCAGCTGTTAAAGATTCTTCTAGAATGTAGTTCTTGCCATGAAAAGTACGTTCTTCTTTACCTTCCGCAATGAGGGTACCTACGCCAGTTTGTGTGTAAAACGCAGGAATTCCAGCACCTCCTGCACGTAACTTTTCAGCTAAGGTACCTTGTGGAGTTAGTTCAACTTCTAGTTCACTATTTAAATACTGGCGCTCAAATTCTTTATTTTCACCAACATAAGAAGAGATCATTTTTTTGATCTGTTTGGTTTTAAGCAAAATACCTAAACCAAAATCATCTACACCTGCATTATTAGAAATACATTTGAGACCAGTCACGCCACTTTGCTTAACTGCAATAATCAGTTTTTCAGGAATTCCGCATAAACCAAAACCGCCTACAGCAAGTGTTTGATTATCTGCAATAACATCTTTCAGTGCTGCCTCTGCATTGGCATAAACTTTATTCATTCTGTTGTTTTCCTATATCCCTTAGTAATTTAGTTTTAGCATCACATTTTGCGTTATAGAAGTTAATTTTTTTAAAGGATTAATAAGTATAATCAATGAATGGTATCAAACTCTCAACAAAAAAACAGTTTTACACTCAGCAAAAAATGTTAAAAACTGATTGCAATATACTGAAAAATATAATAATTAATAAATTTATCTTAAACGTGTGCTTAATTCATCTTAAAAGACAATCTTTAATTTTTTAAAATTTATATTGAACCAGTGCTTCAATAAATTGAGCAGAAATATTTGAAATTTCAAAGTTCTTTTTATAAACAATTCCTACTGTTTTATGAATGGCTTCATCTTTTAAATCTATCAGTACGTTATGTTCTTTATCAATGTGTTTGGCAAAGTGTCTTGGAATTGCACTTACTCCAATTCCATAAGCAACAAAACTTGAAAGAGATGAAATTTGATGACATTCCACTTTTAAATCGAGCGTTATATTATTTCGCAAACAATTTTGCTCCACTAAATATCGAACAATTGAAGGTTTCTGTAAGGTCACAAATGGGTTTGAACAAAGCTCATGCCATGTAATAGAAGATGATTGAGCAAGTGGATGAGTCTTTGGCAATAGAGCCAAGAAATCTTCTTCAAATAGGGGTTTAAACTCTAAACCTTCGGTGAGATCTGGTTCAAAACAAATACCAAGCTCAAAAATACCATCCTGAACTTTTTCTATAATGGTCTCATTTGGAATATCGTGAATTGAAAAATTAAGATTAGGGTGAACAGCTAAAAACTGGTGAATTACTTCAGGCAAAATTGCGTGAGTCACAAAGGGCATAGATGCAATACTTAAAGTTCCCCGATTAAGCTTAAAGCGTTGTTTAACATCGTTTTCCATCTCATCCCAATTGGCGAGTAATTTTTTTGCATATGGAATGAGTGATTTGCCTTCTTGAGTAAGCTCAACACGGCGTGTATTACGGTTAAACAGTTTACCGCCTAACTCTTCTTCTAAACTTTTGATGGTGAGACTTAAAGCTGATTGGCTTAAATGTAACTCTAAAGAAGCATTGGCATAGTTGAGTGTACGTGCAAGGGCTAAAAAAGCTTTTAGTTGTTTAAGCGTCATTTCTTTCCTTTAAATTACTCAACTTACCTAGAAGAGTAATTTATACGAAAATTTGCCTAATATGATGTTTTTTGACAAAAAATTATGAAAAAGAATGATCATTACCTTAATTAATAGAGTACAGGCAATAAGTGTGAAAATATTGAAAGAGGTGGATCAGGAAATTTGAACAACACTTATAAGTGATATTTTGCTCCCCAAATGATGTTATAAACATCAATATATGGAGTATTTTATGGCACGTAGACCAAGAAGAAATCATTCAAATGATTTTAAAGCTAAGGTAGCACTTGCTGCGATTAAAGCAGAAAAAACACTTGCTGAATTGAGTGCTGAATTTGATGTTCATCAAAACCAAATTATCGACTGGAAAAATCAACTGATTTCAGCTTCCTCGCAAGCTTTCGATCAATCAAAAGCTCCAACAGA